>NZ_JBHIRI010000121.1:0-508 GCF_042197005.1 Bartonella sp. AA78NXGY | reverse complement strand
AAGGCTCTTTCAGAACAGTCAAAGGGTGTTTGTGATGAAGTTAAAGCATCTGTTGCGTCAGTTGAGAAAGTTGCAGAAGCGGCGAAAACAGGCGTGGAACAAGCTTCGCAAACGGCGTCTGAAGCGAAGGGGATAGCGGAGGAAGCAAAAAGTGCCGTTGATAAAGCAACAGCCAAAGTAGAGCAAGCTGTAAGAGAGGCTAGCGATGCGCAATCTAAAGCGGACAGCTTAGAGAGATTAGCGAATGAAGTTAACCAAACAGCGATTTCTTCGAAGAGCGTCTCAGAAGAAGCAAAAGGTTTAGCAGAAACCGCGAAAAGTACAGCAGATAGCGCAACAGTAACAGCCACGCAGGCACAACAAGAGGCGTCTGAAGCATCTAGAATAGCCAACGAAGCGAAGGTCACAGCAGAGCAAGCATTGCAAGCAGATAGACAAGCGGTTCGTGAAGGAGGAGAAGCTAGTAAAAGTTTAGCAGAAGCCGCTCAGAAGAAATCAGAGGAAGCTG
>NZ_JBHIRI010000120.1:0-509 GCF_042197005.1 Bartonella sp. AA78NXGY | reverse complement strand
TTTCTTTGTATGGTGGTTTTATTTTCAAATTGCAATGTTAAACCACCATTATTTTTTTTAAATGAGAGAAAATTAAAGTCAATATATTTCAATAGGTTAAGATTTTACAGATCTTAAAAAAACAACCTATATAAAAATACAACCTATAAATTCAACTAATAATATACGTTTTGAGGGGGTTTTGACGGTTTTTACACCTTCAAAACCTATAAGTAATATAAGAAAATGAATATACATAACTCTCTTTAAACAAAGCTTTTGAAAAGCATAAAGCACTCATTTTAGATTACGATATAATCTTTTAAAGGCAATTCAAAAGAAGCCTATTCACTTTAAGATGGGATTTCTTTTTAGAATAACGCATATAAACACTCCTTTTAAGATGGTAGGTAATCAACTTAACAAGAGAGGTATAGATTAATCGCTATGTTCTATACCCCTTATGAGTTTATCATACCCATTATGTGAGCATGCTTTATAAGTTATTCAGTTTCTTTAATTTCTAATTT
>NZ_JBHIRI010000119.1:0-509 GCF_042197005.1 Bartonella sp. AA78NXGY | reverse complement strand
TGTTCTCAGTCTTTTCAATCGGTTGGTCACCATCAAGTATCTCTTCTCCCGCGTGTACTTTAATTCTTTTGCAAAGGAATTCATAAAAATTACTGGCGTAATATTCGCAATTATCCAATGGATACATAACATAGATTGGACATTCTCCATCCCTAAACTGCGTATAATCAAAATAAAAAATTTCATCAAAATCAGCGTAACACACGATAAGCTGTTCTGATGTTGCAAAACCACGTTTTCTAGCATTTAAGTTTTTGAAAACAATATCACCACCAGGGATATCTGCTCCACACTCCTTATAAAGGCTAAAGATTTCTTCACCACCAATTTCTCCTCCTACATATTTTTTTAAAAAGCTCTTATAAGAAGATGTGAATTGCAAATCGAGAACTTTCTCCGCCTTTTCAATCCGTAGATCATCAGCCGCATTTTCTTCAGTACGAAAATTGATAATATCATTATATTTATCAACTAATTCTACAACATCATCTAAGGTATAGGTTTTCATC
>NZ_JBHIRI010000118.1:0-509 GCF_042197005.1 Bartonella sp. AA78NXGY | reverse complement strand
TACAAATTACCCCGCATTGACCGCATAGGACTGAACACAGGGGGCAATGTGGTTTACATCAAAGGTATCTCAGTAGACCAACCCATGGCACCCAGTGTTCCTGATGATGTGTTGTCCCTTGCAACCATTACCAACAATTGGCTTGAAATGCCGGTTGTGGTCAATGATGGCACACGGGTTGCCCCCTATGATGAAATGTGGCGCTATTTTCAACGGGTGCTTTCGCTTGACCGTCTGATGCAATTAGAACGGATTAAAAGCAATGTTGACTCTAAAGAACCTGTTGCCAAAAAAGGCATGTTTGCAGACCCTTTTCTTGATGATAGTTACAGAGATGAAGGCTTTCAACAAACGGGGGCTGTAGGCAACGGCATTTTGCAGCTTGCCATTGACCCAACATTCTATACTGCTCCTTTAAAAGCGCCTGTCACCCTTGACTGGACAAATGAAGTGATCATTGCGCAAGAGTTGACAACGGCTTGCGAAAAAATCAATCCTTATCAAAATTT
>NZ_JBHIRI010000117.1:0-513 GCF_042197005.1 Bartonella sp. AA78NXGY | reverse complement strand
CCTTTACGCGCTGCATCATCACACGGGCGCTCGTATTCACACTGCTAGGATACTGTCCTTCGGACCAATCAATCAAATTATCAGAACGCGTATTATCCGCCGCTCTAAGCGACCAATCATAAATCGTTGACATCTCTCATCAATCCTAATTTCGGGAAAATGGTCCGTAAAATGCCCGCATGAAGGGCGGCATGAAAGGGGTGTCATCGACATCACTCTCTTCTTCTTCCGAAGCCTCTTCTTGTGATGCTAATTGTGATGCTAATAATGCCCTTAAAACTTCGAGTAAGTTGTCTCTATTGCCAAAACCACCCTGTGCTATAGGGCTTGCTCTATAAGGCTGGCCCCCATGCATTTGTAACACGCGGTTGACAAAATCACTTGCACGCATAGCGTTGTTTCAACCATTCAAGCCAACCGCATTGCTCCCAACAATTTGCGCCGCATTGGCATGGGGATTTTGCAAAAGACGCGCGGCTCCTCCTGCACCTTGTTGATGGGCTAAATACAACT
>NZ_JBHIRI010000116.1:0-516 GCF_042197005.1 Bartonella sp. AA78NXGY | reverse complement strand
CCATTGATCGCATCATGCGAATCTTCAGCAATTTTCCCATCTTTAACATTATGGAGGGAAACGGGTGCTGTAGTCTTATCACCACCCAAAGTTATGCTATTATAATTAACGGTATCGTTTTCTTTATCATAGAGAACTGCAGCAGCACTTGTAAGATTAATATCATTAGAAATCTTCTCTATACTTTTATCAAGCTGGGCTTTGTTAACAGCTTCATTACCATTCACAGCTGCCTTCACACCAGAAATTGTCCTATCGTTGCCTGCATTATTTGCAATATTAATTAGAGAACCTCCTGTTGCCTTACCTATGGTGATAGTACCTTCATTTTCCTCCTGCTTAACGAGGCTATTTTTTGTCGCATTCGTAATCTGATTTTGGATATTCGTGATAGAAGTATCAACAGCATTAAAAGCAGAACCAACATCATTATGAGAATTACCCTGAATTGTGTAAGTTGGTGCTTTACCATTAGATACATCTGCACCACCACCAAAATATTGTGATGTATTTTGA
>NZ_JBHIRI010000115.1:0-521 GCF_042197005.1 Bartonella sp. AA78NXGY | reverse complement strand
GATTTTTGGAAGTTTGTAACAGCTGGGCGTGAACTCGGTCATTTGCACGTAAACTATGAAGATGTAGAGCCTTATCCCGTGATCTTTAAAAAGGGTAATCCAAAACAGACAGAAATCTCTAATCTCGAAAAATTCTATTATGTGACTGAAATGAAATTCGCAAAAGCAGGTAAAGAGAAAGATAAAACCACTGTTATTTATAATAACAATATCACAATAACAGATATACCTCTTGAAGCTTATGCGTATATCGTCAATGGTAAACCCGCTCTTGAATGGGTTATGGGGCGTCAATGCGTAAAGACTGATAAAAAGAGTGGCATTGTGAATGATGCCAATCACTATGCTGTTGAAACCGTTGGCAACCCTGCCTACCCTCTAGAGTTATTTCAGAGGGTTATTACCGTAAGTTTAGAAACAATGAAAATCGTAAAAAAACTACCAAAATTAGAAATTAAAGAAACTGAATAACTTATAAAGCATGCTCACATAATGGGTATGATAAACTCATAAGGGGTATA
>NZ_JBHIRI010000114.1:0-524 GCF_042197005.1 Bartonella sp. AA78NXGY | reverse complement strand
GTGGTGGTGCGCCGCATCACTTTCACATCAATCAGACCTTGACCGGTAAAAAGCCCCGTTGCAATGGTTCCACCTTTTCCCCTTGCCACAACGTTTTTTGTGCCAGCCGTAATATTTTGTGGAATCGTGAAAGCGCCCTCAAGGGTGCCCTTGCTATCGGCAACAAGAAGACTCTTTGGTAAAACATTCACACCATCAAAGGTAAGACTTTCCAAGATTTCGCTACTGCCAAAACCTTCAATTTTAAAGTGAAGGGTAATTTGTCTTAAAAAGTCGATTTGTTCTTGGTGTGTGTTGATGAAATTATCGCTTACTTCTGTTCTACGTATGGTACTGCCGCGATGTTTTCCCATAATGATTTGATTGGTGATACCCGAGAGCCAATCAGTGCGTTGTTCATGCCAGAAGTCTGTCGCGGGTTCAAGGGTTACTGTACCAGGCAGGGGTGCAAAATTTTGATAAGGATTGATTTTTTCGCAAGCCGTTGTCAACTCTTGCGCAATGATCACTTCATTTGTCCAGTC
>NZ_JBHIRI010000113.1:0-525 GCF_042197005.1 Bartonella sp. AA78NXGY | reverse complement strand
ATCCTATGGGACCTGCAATTGAAGGCGGCGTTGGCATCAATGCGCAACTGTCTCACAATTTCTCCCTTCATGGTGATATAAGTTATCAACAAAAGCTTCAGAAAACTGGTATATCTGGTGCAAGCTTTTCAGGAGGAATACGTTATCAGTTTTAATACAAGGCTGTAAAAATAGCGTATTTCTTTTCTATGCATCAACAAAAAAGGCAGCCACAATATGCTGCCTTTTCGCTTTATAAATCCTAATAACACTACACTATCCCTCCTTAAGAGAGCCCTTGCTTTTTCTACTGCCTGTAAAATCAACATCCACGCCCAACGCCGCAGCTGTTTAAAACAAAGCTTGAGTCGCATCAGTGCTGTATTAGCAGCTCCAGCTTTTGTATGACAGATACAAGATATTGATTTATAATGATAATCTAGCTCTGTTCATATTGAATGAAAACCCTGAATAACGTAAGATTCTCTCATTTCAAGTCTGTTTATATTGAATCAAACAAACCCATTTGCTTGCACGGCATAAGCG
>NZ_JBHIRI010000112.1:0-533 GCF_042197005.1 Bartonella sp. AA78NXGY | reverse complement strand
GACGACCAAAAAGCCGCGGCTGATGCACGAGAACCAGAAGAGATTGATGATGATGAAAACTTTATCCATATGGATGACAGTGATCGAGCAGCACCATCATCATCTGAATCGGAAAAAGCAGAAACAACACCTGAGAAAGAAGAAGAAGACAAAGAGAAAAAAGGCGGTGTTCTCGCAACTTATCATGATATCCGCAGTGGTGAAAAAAAAGAAGTCAAAGTTGGTAATCCGCCGTTCCATGAACTCAAATACACCTACCATAACCAATCAGAGGCTGTTGCGGCCATTGCTGCTTATCGCAATAAATCATCACGCGGTAAGTCTTCTTTCTCATGTGATATCGGTGGTGATCCCTTTGTGCAAGCAGAAGCAAAGCTTGTTCAAGAGCCCCCTTTCCGCCCTTATATACCGGCAGAATGGCGCATCAAAAGCGTTAAACACAAACTTGATAAAACGGGTGGTTACACCACAAAAATAGAGTGCGAACTTTTTGATGCATCACAAGAAGATGCGGCTGGAAACGTTGCAAACAC
>NZ_JBHIRI010000111.1:0-534 GCF_042197005.1 Bartonella sp. AA78NXGY | reverse complement strand
AGGAAAATAATAGGGTTTAAAGGTGAAACTTGTTTTCCCTTTTGGGGGCGCAAAAATATGCGTTTCGCTAGGAACAACGCTTGTCGAAAAGTCCTCGAGTTCTTCATGACGCAAAGCCGCTAAGCGTTTGCGTTTAAAGCCATTGATATTGGCTTCTCCTTCTTGAATACTAAACACTTGGCAACCATTATTTGCTCCCAATGCGCTCACACGGCAGCCACTCACGATATAATGCCCATGGGCGCGGTCGTACGTCGCAATAGCTTGCATGGCGGGTTCAAGCAGTGAGGGCGATTTTTGATCAATCAGAACACCATCTTGTAAAATATAAACCGGAAAGAAAGTGCCATTCTGCGCATCCTCTTTCAGTGCCCAAACAAGCTGTGCTGTTTCGCGTGCCGCTCTGGGCTCTCCTTCTGCTAAGGTGCCAGGGACTTGCCCCAAGAGCTCTGGATCATCTTCGTGTGTTATCCATTTTTTTTGCAGCTTCACACCAATTTCCAAGCGCCCAATCATGGCAACATTGTTGAGTAC
>NZ_JBHIRI010000110.1:0-536 GCF_042197005.1 Bartonella sp. AA78NXGY | reverse complement strand
GTAAATTTAGTGGGTTTCTTTTTTAACCAAAGCTTTTTTTCTTTAGCAGCGAGTTTAGTTAGTTCTTTCCTAGCAGCTAGTTTGTCAGGATCTCCTTGAGCTGCAAGTTTGGCAAGATTTTTCTTGGAAGCGAATTGGGCAAAATCTTTCCTAGCAATGAACTTGATCACAGCCTTGTTGCCAAGATTTATAGCTCCCTTGGCTGCTCCAGCTCCTCCAGCAAAGTTTTCTAACACTCCGGCTGATAATCTTCCAGTTTCAAAACCAGCATTAAAAGCTCCGTTAACTTCTGCTTTTTCAAGATTCTCTTTTACGTAATCTATATCCCCTATAAACGCATCCTCAACACCTCCCCAGAATTGACCAGCACCTTCCCAAGCATCATCAATCACATGTCCACTCACGACCCAAGACGCTCCTGTTTCAATGTCTTTAACAGCCCTTTTCGCGCCCCCCATGGATTGCTAGCAAATATCATTATTTGTAACATCATGTTCTTCACAGCGCCATCAGCTAACTCGTATAGCTTGATTGGT
>NZ_JBHIRI010000109.1:0-538 GCF_042197005.1 Bartonella sp. AA78NXGY | reverse complement strand
AGCACCCCCACCCTTCCTAACACTTTCAAGTAATGCGTGATTCACGCCACACGTGAATTGCATCTCAATGTAAGGAGAAAAGATATGGCACCTCGTCCAGCTGCTATAACGCAACCAGCCATTGCACGCGCTTTAAGAGAAGCTAAAAAACAAGGTTGTGAACTCGTAGAAATCAAACCTACCGGTGAACTGCTTATCTATCTTAAATCCGATATTCCACTACCAAATTCAGTTAACCACCCAGACAAACTTTTAGATTTGTCAAAGAATGAATATTACGAAACCGCACTCTCTAAGATGTAAAATACCATGCCTAAACCACGTCCTCCTCATCTCGTTAAACAAATTACTCAACATGGCAAAATTGTATGGTATGTACGTATTGGTCATGGCAAACGCATTAGAATACGCGGTACCTATGGAACGCAAGAGTTTGTTGATAACTACAAAAGCGCACTTGCCGAGTTACAAGGGCTTATACTTCCTAAATCAAAAACCGGTAAACTTGTTGAAGGTTCATTTGCATGGCTGCTTAAAC
>NZ_JBHIRI010000108.1:0-539 GCF_042197005.1 Bartonella sp. AA78NXGY | reverse complement strand
AGCGATGGCACCATCGTCATTACTGATGAAGCAGGGCAGAAGGCATTGACAGGGCAAGGCGTTGATCAAACCATAGCCTCCCTTAATCGGGATACTGCTAGCGCCCATAAGGGTGTACAACAGCTCGATGTAGGCAAGCTGGAACAAATCGTCCATGAAAACCGTGAAATGGCAACTCAACTCTTAGAAGAAGGGTTTAAATACAGCGATGATTCCTATAAAACCATGTTTATCAAAGAGCACCCCATCGCCGTGGTGGATCGTGATGAAAATGGCAATACAATCTATGAAATAGATGAAAATGGACAGTATATCAAAGACGCTCGTGGACAACCAATACCTCACGCACATTATTTAACGGATGAAGAAAAGCAGCATTTGCAAGAAGGCTCTGATGGCAAAGTGCATGTGTCCTTTAATGGCATCTTTACGCCACCCTATGAAGCTGCTGTTTATGCAGAGCAACATGCGGAGAATAAAAATGAACCGCTTTATTTTGTTGTGTTCCCAGAAGCTGATTCTGCTATCTCAGAACTTCT
>NZ_JBHIRI010000107.1:0-544 GCF_042197005.1 Bartonella sp. AA78NXGY | reverse complement strand
TTCCTTTTGATAAGTTTTCATATCTCTCATAGAGCGCTTGCAATATGATACGTTTTGTATATATGCATTCATTACTCCATTGTGTATGATTCATTTTAATCAATAAGAAACGCTATTTGAAAGCCGCGTCATATCATTTGACACGGCTTTTTTTATGTTACTCTCTCTTTTATGATATGTTTATAGCAATGCATTTTATATGCGTTTATACACCATAAAGAAAGCACGCCCCCCACGCCGTTCTTTATTCTGTTTTATCAGTTATATTGACAACATTATCCCTTTCATAAACCTCACATTTTTTTGGAACCAACCTTACTTTGCTTTTTTTATTGATTTTTGCATTGCCATAAGCACGCCCCCAGATCGTTGCACAATATGAGATTTTTGCATTGCCATAAACAGAGCCATAAATCTCACAAGAGCCACTCACACAAGCATTCCCATAAACCTTGCCATAAATCTTTGCACGACCATTAATAACAGCATAATTATAAACTTTTGCATGGCTATAAATGCAAGCAGAGCCAGAAACCTTGGCATG
>NZ_JBHIRI010000106.1:0-546 GCF_042197005.1 Bartonella sp. AA78NXGY | reverse complement strand
TTAAAAAAGGGCAAGAGCGTAATGGAATAGCGGATGCGCTGGGATTGACCAGAGCGACTGATATAGTCGTGGTCTTTTGTGATACTGGTGATTACTACGGATCCATGGAGAAGGACACTATAGGTTGTATCATTAATCCAACGAAGCATCTGGACAGGCTTTGCTCTTCGAATAGTTGTAGTGATGGCATCTATCGCTACCCGGTCCCCAAATTCTTCTGGAAACCAAACTCCATGAATGGTCTTTGCATCATTGCCATAGCCGGTAAATTGCAAACTGGGGGACCTGCCAAAACGCTCTAGGCAAACCCAGGAGGCAGAAAACTCTTCTTCAAAGGATTGGAAATTCAGCCAGTCCACATAAAATTGATGTGGACCTAACATCATCAAAGGATCTCTCATAGGCTCCCTCCCCTCATTCTGTCCCGCCATGCAGCGCATTAGCGCGTGCCCGTTGAATGGCGTGAGCGACCGCACGACCAGTGGCCATGGGTTCACGCGCCCCATTAACATGCACTGTGACATTTTGATTGTGTGTGATGGGGGA
>NZ_JBHIRI010000105.1:0-558 GCF_042197005.1 Bartonella sp. AA78NXGY | reverse complement strand
CGATTTACGGCATTAAACATTCGGAATCGGACGCCGGTGGCAGAATCCCCACCACAATTCCAAGAAAGGAACTTGATCTTTGTATCAATGACATCGGGGGAATACCACCAAAACCTCAAGATAGTATTGTGATCATCTCACCTGAAAATAACAAAGCCCCCTCTTCTCAAGAACACTTCACTGTTACAGATGTCCAAGCCTCTGAATCCGGTATGTATAAGCTTATCTTGCGAGAACAGAAATAATGAAACATCCCCGCGAGACGATAAGAGAAACATTTGTTGCGTTGATCAAAGCAGCAAAGACGGCAGCTGGTGACAATGTTTTCAATATGCGTGACTTCAATTTATTTATTGAAGCAATGCCAGCTATTAATATCTCAACACAAAGTGAAACAATTGAAGATGGACATGATTTTGGCTTAAGACGGCGTGTTTTAACGCTAGATGTTGAATGTTATGCGACATGTGAAGATGGAGCGCGTTTTGTTGACCAATTAGCATGGGAAGTTGAGGAGGTTTTCTACGCTAATCCCAATCTCAACAACACAGTTGAAAC
>NZ_JBHIRI010000104.1:0-565 GCF_042197005.1 Bartonella sp. AA78NXGY | reverse complement strand
ACGCAAGTTTTGAGGATCATCTATGAAAACCTATACCTTAGCTGATGTTGCAGTACTAGTTGATAAATATAACGATAGTATCGATTTTGGCTCTACAGATGAAGTAGTTGATGATGCACTGATTGAAAAAGCAGAGAAAACTCTTGGTTTGCAGTTTACGTCTTCCTATAAAAGTTTTTTAAAAAACTATGGAAGAGGGGAAATTTGTGGTGAGGAAATATGTAGCGTTTATGATACAAACTTTGAGATTGTTCGTAGTGATGATATTGTTTATAAAAACTTAAATTATAGAAAAAATGGTTTTGCAACGCCACAGCAACTTATTGTTAGTAGAACCGATTTTGGAGAGACATTTTTCTTCGATTATTCTCAATTCCAGAATGGAGAATGTGCACTCTATTTTGATTTTCCACCCAAGGATCCACAATATTATGCAAGTAACTTCTATGAATTCCTCTGTAAAAGGATTACAGATAATTTGAAGTAAATTTCTTTGTATGGTGGTTTTATTTTCAAATTGCAATGTTAAACCACCATTATTTTTTTTAAATGAGAGAAAATTAAA
>NZ_JBHIRI010000103.1:0-578 GCF_042197005.1 Bartonella sp. AA78NXGY | reverse complement strand
GATTGGCAAGCAGTTAAGGCTGAATTTAAAGACTGGGATTATAAAGCCCAAGGGCTGACAGAAGCCGGTGCGGCTCTCGTGGCATTGGCTGTCACGGCGGTTACGGGTGGAGCAGCCTCGGGCGCTGCCAGTGCCATTACCGGTGCTTTGGGGCTTGGCTCGAGCACCGCCATGAATGCGGCGATACAGGCTGGTGTCCAAGCGCTGATTAACAAAAGCGCTGTGGCTCTTGTCAATAATCGCGGCAATATTGCCGGTGCCTTGCATGAGCTTGGCTCTTCAAAGAATATTCTCAGCATTGTCTCGTCGATGTTGACAGCAGGCTTAACCAGCCAACTAACCGAAATGGCTGGTGTTGGACAATCTTTGCCCAAAACGGCTCCTCTGGTTGATCGCATCACCCGTGAGGCGGAAAAGAACTTGATCAAAGCCGCCATTGGCACAGGCGTGCAAACGGCTCTTGAGGGTGGTTCTCTTGACAAGAACTTTTTTAACAATCTGCGCATCGCCCTGTCTGATACGGTTGGCAAATCGTTGGCGGAAGAAATCGGTACCGCCAAGGCTGAAGGCAAAATAGA
>NZ_JBHIRI010000102.1:337-587 GCF_042197005.1 Bartonella sp. AA78NXGY | reverse complement strand
TATTCATCATCAGATTAAATACAGTCGCTAAGAGTAGAAAGAGGATTATATAATTGATGACTTGGATTATCCATTGCTCGAAAAGGCGATGAGTTGGTTGCCAGAGCAAAGCAATGATGAAGAGTGGTCCCCATCCTACGAGAAGTGTAATAGCGATTTTTGTCAGGAGCACGAGACCCCCACCGATTGCGACTACGAGGCTTGTTGCCAGCAAGATGCTGATGCCTAAGAGACTGTAAAGCAGTCCATT
>NZ_JBHIRI010000102.1:0-245 GCF_042197005.1 Bartonella sp. AA78NXGY | reverse complement strand
TAATTGTGTATTATCGAGTGGATTTGTTATGAGCGCTTTTGATAACTCATAGGGCATTTGTGTTATCAAATTGGCAATTTCATTTTGATAAAGTCCTGTGGTAAGAGCTATTGAAGTAATAATACTTATCCGTAGGAAACGATTTACAAATCCGGAGAGAGGCATATCTATAGCGCCCCGAATGATGAGCCAACCATAGATGATGAAAGCGATTGTGATACCGATTGATACAAAGGGTGTAATTG
>NZ_JBHIRI010000101.1:0-599 GCF_042197005.1 Bartonella sp. AA78NXGY | reverse complement strand
CGTTTAGAAGATGGTCGTTTGTGGAGTTCACAAGTTGAGGAGGAACTCAATAACTTCAATGAAGATCTAAATAATAATAAAGAACAGGAGGGGAAATATGTCAACTAAGTTAACTTGGGTTCGTTGTTTTCCTTCTGATTGGGTATCTGTTGCTAGTGGAATGACGTCGCATCAAATATCGACTTATATGATGTTGATATTGCTTAATGTATAAGAAGAGACAGCCAATTCTTGAGAATGCCTCTATATTAGCACGCATTTCTGGTTGTTCAGTAAAAGCTTTTAATAAAGCGCTAGATTTTTTATTGAGTGATGAGAAACTGATACGTTTAGAAGACGGTCGTTTATGGAGTTTACAGGTTGAAGAGGAACTCAACAACTCTAATGAGAATTTGAATAAGTTTTCAGAGAGAGCGCAGAAGGCAGCGAAGGCAAGATGGGATAAACATACAAATGATGCTTGTGATATTAAGCATGATGCTAACAGCATGCTTAAGGATGCTAAGCATGATGCTTGTGATGCTATAACAAACAATACAAACATATATAATAAAAAAACTAAAACTATCGTTTTAGCAAAAAAAGAAATTGGTTCTGAA
>NZ_JBHIRI010000100.1:0-600 GCF_042197005.1 Bartonella sp. AA78NXGY | reverse complement strand
CCAGCAGAAATCATCGCTGTACCAAATGCCGCGGTTTCGCGCGCAGTGAGCTTAAACATGGTTGCCGCACCGGTGGCACGATTGGTAAAATCAGACACCTCACTGGCTTTTGCCGCCATGTGATTAGAGAGATGATTGATAGCATCGCCTAGATCTTCAATGCCTGCCTGATTAAGCTTAAAGACATTGCGCAATTTGGCAAAGCGCTCCCCAATCTGATCTCCCGTCATATCAAAAGCTACAGCTGCTTTAGCGGCATAAATGCTAAAAGCTTCTAGATCTTGTTCGCCAATCCCTGCTTGGCTGGCACTGGTCATCAATTCTAAGACTTCACGGGCAGCCAAAGGGATTTTTGTAGAGGTTTCAAGCGCAAAACGGCGCAATTCCTTTAAGCGATCAAGGGGGGCATCAAGAACCTTTTCTAGTCCCTTCATCGATTGGTCAAATTGCATGGCTTTATAGAGCGGTGCAATTAAGGTTGCTGTTTGCGCAATGGCACCCACCATGCGCCCCCGCGCTTGGATAAAAGCATTTTCCGCATTCTTTGTCGCATCCTCAAGATGCTCAGGGTCAAACCACCCTTTAAAATGCTGCCTTGTC
>NZ_JBHIRI010000099.1:0-602 GCF_042197005.1 Bartonella sp. AA78NXGY | reverse complement strand
ACAACCTTATCATTCGTTTCAAAAAGCTGACTACCCGTTACAGCATCTGTTGATTTAGCGCTAATCTCACCATTTGCTAGAAACGTAATTCTACTGTTTTCTTGTGTCCTTACAGCTCTGCCTTTTTCTTCTTTGCTCTTCTCATGACGCGCTATAAAGGCATTGGCTTCATCATTCCACAACAAAGCATTCTGCTCAATGGTCTGTGTAAGTTCATTGCTGTTCTTAGAAAGTTCATTATGAAGATCTGTCAGCGATGTATCAACACCGCTAAAGGCTGAACCAACATCATGATATGACTGACCTCCAACAACATACGTCGGAAGATTGCCTACAAGCACATCAGCACCACCACCTAAATAGCTCGATGTATTTTGAGAAACACTGTCTAGATTAGTAGTCACTGTCGTAACATTTTTATTAGTCGCAAATAACTGAGAGCCATTTACAACTTCTGTCGATTCTGCTGAAAGCACTCCTGCCTTAACACCTGAAAGTATCCGGTCTTCTTTCTTACTGTTGGCAATATTGAGTTCTGTACCTTCTACTTCTTTACCAATAGTGATAACCTTCGTATTATCATCCTGCTTAGCAAGGCTATC
>NZ_JBHIRI010000098.1:360-609 GCF_042197005.1 Bartonella sp. AA78NXGY | reverse complement strand
GGAGTGGACACTAAAGTTACACGTGTGGAACTGGTCGTTCAAGAGGCTGTACAGCCAAACGAAACCCCATGGTACGCAGTAAAGCATTCAAGCTGCGGAACTCTGGATTACCTTTTTCTGAAAGTGTACGGTAAAGTTGTGTTGGGTTCAAGTTGGCTGCTTTAGCTACAGCTTGAACACCACCATAAGCTTTGGCCATTTGGCGTAGAGTTACAAGCAGCTCACCCTGATCACCATCTGCTAGGATTG
>NZ_JBHIRI010000098.1:0-278 GCF_042197005.1 Bartonella sp. AA78NXGY | reverse complement strand
CTTTAATCTTCACGGTTTTGCCAATCACGCCAGCAAGCACATGCGCGAGTGATATCAGTCTCTTGTGTTTTTTTGCTGCCACCGCATAATAGCAACAATACGGTCTTTCCAGATTGGACATAATAAACTCGGTAGCCAGGACCAACATTAATACGCAATTCATGAACACCCTCACGAAGCGGCTTGAAATCGCCAAAGTTTCCCTGCTCTAAACGATTAAGGCGGCGAATAATTGCAGTTTTAGCCTGTATATCA
This sequence comes from Bartonella sp. AA78NXGY, assembly GCF_042197005.1. NCBI lineage: Bacteria > Pseudomonadati > Pseudomonadota > Alphaproteobacteria > Hyphomicrobiales > Bartonellaceae > Bartonella > Bartonella sp. AA78NXGY. Next base: position 23 of record NZ_JBHIRI010000098.1, on the reverse strand, counting down.
CGGAGCTTTCGCAGCCAATCAGC
>NZ_JBHIRI010000097.1:0-636 GCF_042197005.1 Bartonella sp. AA78NXGY | reverse complement strand
CTTCAGTACGAAAATTGATAATATCATTATATTTATCAACTAATTCTACAACATCATCTAAGGTATAGGTTTTCATCAATTATTTCTCCATAAATTATTCTATAAGCTGCTGTCTTTCTCTTTTCACCAACCGGTAGATCACTACTGCCGATGCTCCTGTCCCCATCTGTCAAAATCTATCCCTATGATACTCCATTTCATGTCGATTATTCCTCCTAAATTATTGTTTTTTTGTTCTCTATACCCTTTAGCACGTTCCTTCCAATATTCCTCTCTCCAATTACCAAACTTGTCTCTCTCTATAAGCGATTGATGTGTTTTGGAAGGAGCATGAATCACGGAATTATATTTGTTATGAGATTCCCTGCTCATTTCTGCTATGGGCCCTTCAGGCGTTTGTGATAAATGATGCAATTCAACAGACCTTCCATCAAATCCTATCGGTGCTCTTCCTGCTTCCATTCTCTCAACATTGGTGCCCCACACTTCTTTTTTGTTTACTGTCCATTTAGAAATTCTGTCAGGATCAAACAAATCGTCTCTCTGATAGGCTTTGTTAGTCTGTCCAAATTTGCTATCGGTAAATTTAGTGGGTTTCTTTTTTAACCAAAGCTTTTTTTCTTTAGCAGCGAGTTT
>NZ_JBHIRI010000096.1:0-643 GCF_042197005.1 Bartonella sp. AA78NXGY | reverse complement strand
GCTGCTAGGAAAGAACTAACTAAACTCGCTGCTAAAGAAAAAAAGCTTTGGTTAAAAAAGAAACCCACTAAATTTACTGATAGCAAATTTGGACAGACAAACAAAGCCTATCAGAGAGACGATTTGTTTGATCCTAACAGAGTTTCTAAATGGACTGAAAACAAAAAAGAAGTGTGGGGCACCAATGTTGAAAGGATGGAAGCAGGAAGAGCACCGATAGGATTTGATGATGAGTCTGTTGAGTTGCATCATTTATCACAAACACCTGAAGGGCCCATAGCAGAAATGAGCAAAGAATCTCACCAAAAATATACTTCTGTTATTCATGCTAATCCAAAAACACATCAATCGCTTATAGAGAGAGAAAAGTTTGGTAAGTGGAGAGAGGAATATTGGAAGGAACGTGCTAAAGGATTTAGAGAACAAAAAAACAGTAATTTAGGAGGAATAATCGATATGAAATGGAGTATCATAGGGATAGATTTTGACAGATGGGGACAAGAGCATCGGCAGTAATGCTCTACGGTTGATGAAAAGAGAGAAAAAAGAAGTTTGGAGAAATAATCGATGAAAACCTATACCTTAGATGATGTTGTAGAATTAGTTGATAAATATAATGATATTATCAATTTTCGTACTGAAG
>NZ_JBHIRI010000095.1:0-647 GCF_042197005.1 Bartonella sp. AA78NXGY | reverse complement strand
TTTTACCACCAATAAAAATGTTACTACAGTTGCTGAGCATACAGCGAAATATTTTGGTGGTGATGCTAAGTATAAGGATGGTGAATGGACAGATCCCACTTTCAAGGTTAAGACCGTTAAGGAAGATGGCACTGCAGAAGATAAAAGCTATACTGATGTAGCTTCTGCCTTTGAGGGTGTAGGTACTTCTATTACAAATGTAAAAAAAGAGATTAACAAGGTTGTAGGTGATAACCTAGTTAAACAGGATAAAGACAGCAAGACTATCAAGATTGGTGCGGAGACAGATGGCGCTACAATCAATATTGCCGATAAGAGTGGTGCTGATCGTGTTATTTCCGGTGTGAAGGAAGCGACCAATAACAATGAAGCGGTTAATAAAGGCCAACTTGATAAGGGTTTAAAAGACCTTTCTGATAATCTTCAGTCTGATGAATCAGCAGTTGTTCATTATGATAAAAATACAGATAAAGAAAACACCATTAATTATGAAAGTGTGACGTTAGGGAAAGGTAAGGAAGCAAAAGCCGTTGCTCTCCATAATGTAGCTGTTGGCAGTATTGCCAAGGATTCACGTGATGCCATTAATGGTGGACAAATTCATACCCTCTCTGGAGATGTTGCGAAGTTTTTAGGTGGTGGTACAA
>NZ_JBHIRI010000094.1:0-648 GCF_042197005.1 Bartonella sp. AA78NXGY | reverse complement strand
GGGATCACTTGCGTTTCAAAACCCGCATCATTTAAAGCACTCTCAAAACTCACATTGTGCACACGGTCTCTCGTCGCACCGTCATGAGGCAAAACCATCAACGCCTTCTCATAACCGTTTTGACGCAACCAGCCTATATGCTCCGATAATGGTTGTCCTTGTGCTTCGTAATAATCAAGCACTCTGATCTCTCTGCCAACAAATTGCGCTATCCATATCGCTGTCGCATCTGCCTTAGCACCCGTGCCCCCAATATCCCAAAAGGCGCGTATCTGCATCAAAGGATCACGTGCAACACGCCCTATCCGCCCCTCCTCCTCGGCTGCCAACATCTCTTTTTGAAAGTAAGCACCTTGAACCGCTGTAAGATAATCCCCTTCCCAGATATGCTTATAGGTCTCTGGACGGTTTCTCAGATCATCCAATCGCGCTTCATTCAAGATCTTGGGAAACTTCGGATTGTCTGACCAGTTGGCCTCAACACGCTTGATTGCCTCATTGTCTGAAAAGCGAAACCGCTTCTCAACGGGGGCATTCTCTCGCAACGGGTTCCATGTCACCCATAACTCTGCTCTCCACCCCTCACCCTCTTCACGCAAAGTTGGAATGAGCGTCTGCCAAGCCGTCTCTGTAACCGGCTCTGCCTCA
>NZ_JBHIRI010000093.1:0-664 GCF_042197005.1 Bartonella sp. AA78NXGY | reverse complement strand
GATTGCTAGCAAATATCATTATTTGTAACATCATGTTCTTCACAGCGCCATCAGCTAACTCGTATAGCTTGATTGGTATATCGGCAATGAGACCAGTCATAATTCCTGTCGAAAAAGTTCTATCTTGTTGTTCATCAATCTCGAACCATTTTTCGTTAACATCTCTTCGACACTGATTATCAGGGCACTCTTCTAACTCTTTCTTCATCTGAGCGCGTTGTGCACTACCCAAAAAGTTATTTGCAGCGGCATGACCTGCGGCATCAGCGCCGGCATCAACATTGCCACCGGCAAGGGCAGCGGCAACGCCCCCAGCAGCCCTTGCAACATCAATGGTGTGGTCTCTAAAGTCAGCAAACTGCGCATCAATCTTTGCGTTTATACGCGCTTCCTCTTCCGCAGTTGGGGTGCGACCGTTTAGGTCTCCCATTTCCTCTTTCACAATGCCTTGCACCCACAATTGAAACTGGAGCATAGCTGTGGCTTCACCCACAGCACCCCCCACAGCACCGGCAGAGCAAGCACCGCTCGCAACAGCGCCTTTTAAGCAGCCAAGACCGGCGTGGGCAACGATCTGCGTGACCGTGTCTATTTTGCCTTCAGCCTTGGCGGTACCGATTTCTTCCGCCAACGATTTGCCAACCGTATCAGACAGGGCGATGCG
>NZ_JBHIRI010000092.1:0-667 GCF_042197005.1 Bartonella sp. AA78NXGY | reverse complement strand
AATGCGATAAAGAGTTATAATATTTCGAGTAAGAGCATGTTTGATTTTTTTGATTTCACTGGTTAATTCATATTTTTTGCACATAGAGATACCCTCACAATTTAATGTGATAAACATTTGATAAAATTTGGAATGGGAAAATTTGAAAGAAGGGCGCCCCCGCCGCGCCCGCGCGTCTTTACGCAGCGTTATTTTCAATAATCTTTACAACGGTATCGTTTTCATAAATTTCACAATCTTCAGGAATTCCATATGCATAATAAGGGTTTTGTTCTGTATATGAATACTCATTTCTTTTTAATCTTGCATTGCCATGTACCAAACCTCTAATGGTGTGATAACCAGTCACTTTAGCATTGCCATAAACAGAACCATAGACCTTAACATACCCACCCACGCTAGCATTACCATAAACCTTGCCATAAATTTTTGAAGAGCTACTTACAACAGCATGATCATAAACCTCAGCCTTGCTATAAATGCGTGCACTTCCTGTTAATTTTGCATTCCCATATACCCTTGCATATTGATAAACCCACACCTTATCAGAAAGATGCGCATTATCATAAACATGAGCTCCAAAATACACGCGGGTTTTATCATATACATGCGCATTGCCATAAACAAAACCACCAATGACAGCGTTGCCATATACCCTTGCATTTTC
>NZ_JBHIRI010000091.1:0-669 GCF_042197005.1 Bartonella sp. AA78NXGY | reverse complement strand
AAAAAAGGTGGCGCAATCCAGCAGAGAAACTCGTTCCAGAAAAACCAATTTTCTTAAATCTATGCTGATAAGTGACATCTCCACGAAGAGAAAGTTTTGATGAGAGACGGGCATTAAACCCAACCCCTGCTTCCAAAGAAGAACCAAAGGAACCTAACTGAAAATCGTTTTTAAAAGAAACGAATTGCTTATCTTCAAAACTATGCAAATAAGAAAGCTTACTATAAAAAGAAACTTCACGTCCCTCTTCAGAAGCATTAAGCGTCTTGCTTAAACGCCCACCAACACGCCCCACCCATTGATGAAATTTTCCTAAATCAACATCAAGATTATCAATATCACGCGCCTGATTAAACTGAAGATGCTGATAAACAACCTGAATCTGCGGATCAAAAACAACACCTTTATACCCTGTTGCAAACGTTCTACCACTCGTTAAAGAACCGCTAAATTGTTTACCCTTTAACGCCACAACCTTGCCCCGTGCAAGGGTCAAAACATCACCCTTAAAAAGACCATACGATACCACCCCATCCATATAAAAACCGGTATCATGCTGCAAATTTCCATAAGCAGCAACAGACCATTTATTAAATGCGCTTTTTTTGCTTTGTTCAACATCCTGAGGGTGTAGAGAAAGATTTCCATAGTTTCCCCAAACTCCAAAGA
>NZ_JBHIRI010000090.1:0-686 GCF_042197005.1 Bartonella sp. AA78NXGY | reverse complement strand
CTTCTTTTCTATGATGAACGCTGTTCAAAACTAAAATCACTCATAAGTATTTTTTCTGCCGCATTATTAGTTATTGTGGCTGTTTTACTGGTAAAGCGTGCTCTTGAATTTGCACCAGCTGCAGATGTTTATCGGCTTGGTAATTGGCCTTCTCCCTTTGGTATTGTTTTGGTGCTTGACCGCTTAAGTGCTATGATGCTTTTGCTTTCTAGCTTGTTGATTAGCGCGGCGTTGGTTTTTGCACGGGCACATTGGTATAAAGCGGGGCCACATTTTCAGTCATTGATGCAATTTTTCATGGTTGGAATAAACGGTGCTTTTTTAACAGGTGATTTATTTAATTTATTTGTATTTTTCGAAGTGATGTTGACAGCTTCTTATGGCCTTGCGTTGCATGGTTCTGGTCCGTTACGTGTGCGCGCTGGGTTGCATTATGTTGTGGTTAATCTGGTTGCTTCGTTGTTTTTTCTCGTTGGTGCAGCACTCATGTATGGAATCGTGGGCACGCTCAATATGGCTGATTTATCTGTAAAAATACAATATATAGCCTCTAGCGATATGACTTTATTTGAAATAGGGGCTGCGCTTTTGGGAATTGCTTTCTTAATTAAAGCAGGGGTGTGGCCATTGAATTTTTGGTTGATGCCAACGTACAGCGCAGCAGTAGCGCCTGTTGGAGCTTCTTT
>NZ_JBHIRI010000089.1:0-689 GCF_042197005.1 Bartonella sp. AA78NXGY | reverse complement strand
GTGCGGTTGCTAAACCACTCTGCCATGAGTATATCGCGTTCATGTTTTTTGACCGAACACCACGGAAAATTTGCCATGTCCCATGGATAATCGATTTGTTCCCAGCTTAACTCTTCATCCCCATCATCTATCCAATTACCAATAAGCCTGCCTTCTTCTCTTGTGAGCGTGTGATTGATCTCTGTTGTGCGCCCAAAGGAAAACAAAGTGCCCCCAGCTGTTAAGCGAACACCGCTTTCATACTCCAACATGCTGTCATCAAGGCGTGACATATTGCATTCAACAGCTTGCACATCATACCCCGCAACACCACGACGAAAATCGGAGCGCAAACTTTTGGAGAGATCTGTAATCGCTTCAATGGCTTCAAGCTGTGTTCGTTCAGGCAACTGATCAAAATCAAGTTGAAAGGAGTTCCACCATGCGCGCCCCGTCCAGGCGGGTTGAAAGCGTGCCGAAATCCCTAGCCATTCAAGCCCCATCTCTATTGCCGCAAGGGAGCCACGTATCCTCTGCCATTGAAGCCCTTGATCAATCAAATCATAGAGATTTGGAACATAAGGTGTCAGTTCACCAAGCCCGTATTCTTCAATCAACCACGGCAAGAAACGGGGAGGGCGTGTGATCAGTTTTGCGCGTGAAATCCCCAAAACAGAACCATCAATATCTTGATGAAAATCGCAAGCATC
>NZ_JBHIRI010000088.1:0-694 GCF_042197005.1 Bartonella sp. AA78NXGY | reverse complement strand
ACATTGAATTATGCTATTCAGGATGTTCGGAAAGAAGCAAGACAAGCTGCTGCTATTGGTCTAGCGGTGTCCAACTTGCGTTACAATGATGCACCAGGAAAGTTAAGTGTTGCACTTGGTAGTGGTATATGGCTTAATCAGTCCGCATTTGCTCTTGGTGCTGGTTATACATCTGAAGATGGAAATATTCGCTCTAGTCTATCTGTGACAAGTGCCGGAGGGCGCTGGGGTGTAGGTGTAGGATTAAGCTTAACTCTAAATTAATAAAATTCACTACGATTATTTTCAAAAACGCTCCTGTCTATACAAGACAGGGGCGAAAAGAGTTACACGATTAAAAGAACGACTCCCATAAATAACAATGCCAGCATTAATGTTGAAAATAAAAAAAGAGAAAATGTCTGAAGAGTGGTGTGTTTTACGCAAATTTGACAGAAGTCGTGGAGGGGGCTAGTTGGTTGTTACATGACAGTAAGCAGCGGATTAAGAAAGTTTTTGATGATACGAAAAAATATGTAGATAAATATTTTTCTGAATCCAAGGATAATGCGATGAGTAATGGTGTTAACGAGTCGAAATCCTAAACCGATATAAAATTTGAAACGTTTAGTTATGATATTAAGAGCGTACGGAAAGAGGCAAGGCAAGCAGCCGCCGTTGGTCTAGCAGTATCCAACCTACGTTACTTTGACGA
>NZ_JBHIRI010000087.1:0-715 GCF_042197005.1 Bartonella sp. AA78NXGY | reverse complement strand
GCTTTTTTCTGTGCTTGTTTGATAATCTCTTGCTTTAAATTAAGCGTATCGACCTTTGGACCCATCACATCTGTCAACGCATCCTTTACCCGTAGTGCACTCGCATCTTGTCTTTCATTCAAACGATTACTTAAGAGCGAATATGTATCATGGTCTTTTTTTGCTGCCTTAAAAGCTCTTGTAGCAAGCCCATCATGAAGATCAATAATCATTGAATCAGGACCACGCTGTTTTAATGCCCTTTCAAGCTTATCAACACCTTCAGCCCCTAAAGTTTGGCTTACATCCCTAAGCGCTCTATCGCTTATCTGAAATGCTTCTTTTTCTACACCTTGTGTTATTGGTTCAGTTTTACCAAACAATTTTCCAACTGTGTTTTTGAGAGCCGCAGGTGTTTTTTTCACAATAGCAGGCGTTTTTTTTAATGATCTTGTCGCAAAAGATGTTGCTTTTGATACACCACTGGCAACAAATGGTGTTGCAGCACCTAGCCCTGCACCAAACCCAGCAGACACTAGAGTATCTGCAAGCCCTTCCCCTTCACCACTGCCTGCTATTCCGCCATAAATGGCTCCAGTTTTTGCTGCACGCCCCAAGCTAAATTTTGCCGCCTCTTTACTTGCTACTGCTTTCATTGCTGCTTCACCTGCAGCTTTTGCCGCTGCCCGTTCCGCACCCTCTGCTAAAGCAGATTGCACCGCCCTTTCTCCTGCTG
>NZ_JBHIRI010000086.1:0-718 GCF_042197005.1 Bartonella sp. AA78NXGY | reverse complement strand
TTTTTTGGAACCAACCTTACTTTGCTTTTTTTATTGATTTTTGCATTGCCATAAACACGCCCCCAGATCGTTGCACAATATGAGATTTTAGCATTGCCATAAACAGAGCCATAAATCTCACAAGAGCCACTCACACAAGCATTTCCATAAACCTTGCCATAAATTTTAGCACGACCATTAATAACAGCATAATTATAAACTTTTGCATGGCTATAAATGCAAGCAGAGCCAGAAACCTTGGCATGACCATAGACGCGTGCATAACTAAAAACCGTAGCATCATAAGAAACATGCGCATGGTCATAAATATGAGCATCAGCAAGAATGCGGGCACTACCATTCACATGAGCATTCCCATAAATATTGCCATAAACATGAGCATTGCCATAGACAAAAGCATGGTCATAAACTTTAGCATATTGAGAGATAAAAGCTTTTCCATAGACTTCAGCATTGCCATAAACTTGACCACAGACTTGCGAATAATGCCGTATTTTTGCATTTTCATACACTCTTGCATGACCGTAGGCACAAGCCTCATCATAGACCCAGCAATTGCCATCATGGGATAGGTTAACTTCCTTTTCAATAAAGCCGCCTAAAGACCCCGCCTTTATATCATCGAAATCTTTTAAAGCACGAATGCGATAAAGAGTTATAATATTTCGAGTAAGAGCATGTTTGATTTTTTTGATTTCACTGGTTAATTCATATTTTT
>NZ_JBHIRI010000085.1:0-722 GCF_042197005.1 Bartonella sp. AA78NXGY | reverse complement strand
TGTTTTTTATATTTTATAAACTTGATACCTTCTTATTTTTCAATTGCACTATAAAAAATACGTGGTGCACTATTCCAAACCCATTTTTTAACATCAGGTGTCATCGCTATCGTGTGATACGTCTGATAGATAAAAGCATAAGGCCCTTTCTGCATAAAATCACGTTGTAAATCAGCATACATTTGCGCCCGTTTTTTGGGATCTTTTTGAAACAATGCATCTTGAACCTTTTGATTCATAGTTTCATCCAAATACCCATGGCACCAACTCGCATAGCCTGTATTTTTAGCCTCAAGCCGATTATCTGGATTATAAATAAGACGTGAAGCCATTGTATGGGGGTCCCCAGAGCCATTATTCCATCCGAAAAAAATCGTATCAAAACCACGCGCATAAAATTTTGAAAACAACTGCGTACCTACAAAACGTTCAATTTTAAAACGTACTCCAACTTTTTTTGCATTGTCTTGGAGAGACTGAGCAATAGGCAAAGCAAAAGGATAAGGAGAGGCACCGGCAAAAATACTGGCCTCAAAACCATCCGGATAACCTGCCTCTGTTAAAAGTTGCTTTGCTTTTTGGAGATCAAGTTTAAAGGGTTGTCCCTCTTTTTCATCCAAAGCTCCAAGATTACCAAGAGGAATAAAACTTGCACGTGGAATACCAACATCTTTGAGAAGAGTCTTACCGAGTCCTTCATAGTCAATAAGATAGCGCATCGC
>NZ_JBHIRI010000084.1:0-723 GCF_042197005.1 Bartonella sp. AA78NXGY | reverse complement strand
TCGAGTAAGAGCATGTTTGATTTTTTTGATTTCACTGGTTAATTCATATTTTTTGCACATAGAGATACCCTCACAATCTAATGTGATAAACGTTTTCTAAAATTTGAAATGGGAAAATTTGAAAGAGGGGCGCCCCCGCCGCGCCCGCCGCTGCTTTATTAATTAGACCCAGACAATCTCTAATTCACCATAAGGAGAGAGACGTTCAGTATAGGTTTTTATTTTAGTAGACCCGCCGACATTTTCACGAATAACAGTAATGCCATGAATATTGGCATTTTCATAAACATGTACGTTATTTGCTATACGAGCATTTTCATAAACCCTAGCATTGTCATAAACATAGGCATTATCATAAATAATAGCCTTGCCATACACATGTGCATTACCATAAACATGGGAATTATCAGAAATAACAGCATTGCCATAAACATGGGCATTATCATAAACATAGCCAGCAATGATAGCATTGTCATAAACCCGCGCATGACCATAGATATGACCACAAGTGACAGCATTGTCATAAACCCTTGCATTTTCATAAACGTGACCATTTTTAAACACAAGAGCCTCATCATACACCCAGCAATTGCCATCATGAGAGAGGTTATCTTCCTTTTCAATAAAGCCACCCAAGGCACCAGCCTTAACATCAGCAAAGTCTTTTAATGCTTTAATGCGATAAAGGGTATGATTATTAATTACACGCGTTTCATTTGTGAG
>NZ_JBHIRI010000083.1:0-734 GCF_042197005.1 Bartonella sp. AA78NXGY | reverse complement strand
AAACCTAAGTTCACGGTTAAAACAGTAAAATCTGATGGAACTGAGAGTGAGGAGAGCTATACAGATGTGGCTTCAGCGTTTGCCGGTGTAGGAACTTCTTTCACGGATTTACATAAAGAGATTACCAATGAAATTACCACTGCTCAGGCTGACGCCTTGTTGTGGGATAAGTCTAAAGGTGCGTTTGTAGCAACGCATGGGGACAGTAAAGAGAACAGCAAGATAACGTCTCTTAAAAATGGCGACATTAGTAGAACGTCAACGGATGCTGTAGCGGGTAACCAGCTATATGCACTAGGGAGCGGTGTTGCGAAGTCTTTAGGTGGTAAAGCTAAGTATGAGAATGGCACATGGACAGCTCCGACTTACGAGATCTCTAATATTTCTGCAGATGGTGATGTGGGAAAGAAGAGCTTCAATGATGTTGGTAGTGCCTTTGCGGGTCTTGATACGAGTGTCAAGAATGTGAACACACATCTGTCTAATGAGGTTAAAAAGTTTGATGAAAAACTAAGTAATATTACTCAAGCGGTTAATGGTGATGCTTTATTATGGAGCGACACTGCACATGCCTTTGTAGCGACGCATGGAGAGAAAGATAGCAAAAGCAATAGCAAGCTTACATCTCTTTTAGATGGCGTCATTAAGGATGGTTCCACGGATGCTGTAACGGGTAATCAGCTTCATGCTCTAGGTGATAAAGTTGCACAATCTTTAGGTGGAGGAGCTAAGTA
>NZ_JBHIRI010000082.1:0-775 GCF_042197005.1 Bartonella sp. AA78NXGY | reverse complement strand
AACGCTCCATATTTCCCCTATCATTTGCCCCTCCTCCATAGTTTTTTCCAAAAGCTCTTGTAAAAAGGGATAGGTTGCGGAGTGGGAGTGTGCTCAATCTTTTCAATCGGTTGATCACCATCAGGTATCTCAACTCCCGCGTGTACTTTAATTCTTTTGCATAGGAATTCATAAAAATTACTGGCGTAATATTCGGACTCCTCATCCGCAAACATGACATAGAGTGGGCATTCACCATCCCGAAACTGCGTATAATCAAAGTAAAAGGTTTCATCAAGATCATAACTCACAACGAGCTGTTCTGGTGTCGTAAAACCACGTTTTCTATCATTTAAGTTTTGGAAAACAACGTCATTAACAGAAACACCTATAGGATGCTCATAAAGACTATAGATTTCTTCACCACTAATGTCCCCACCTTTATAATGTTTCAAAAAACTCTTGTAAGAGGATGTGAATTGTAAACCAAGAGCTTTCTCAGCCCTTTCAATTACAAGATCATCAACTGCATCATCTTCAGTACGAAAATGGATAATCTCATCATCATATTTATTCACTTTATCAATTAATATTACAACATCAGCTAAGGTATAGGTTTTCATAAATCTTCCCCTGCATGGTCCTTAATTCTTTTACAAAGGAATTCATAAAAATTACTTGCGTAATATTCGCAATCTTCAGATGGAAGCATGACATAAAGTGGGCATTCACCATCCCTAAACTGTGTATAATCAAAGTAAAAGGTTTCACCAAAATCTGTTCTGCTAACGGCAAG
>NZ_JBHIRI010000081.1:0-791 GCF_042197005.1 Bartonella sp. AA78NXGY | reverse complement strand
TTTTTTCAACTCAAGCTGTTTTTTTAAGAGCTCAATAATTTCCCCTTTTTTTAATAGATTAGTAAGCTCCAGATATTTTGCTGATGGAGCAGATACGAAAGTTGATTTAGGTACCTGAGCTGTGGGAGATACTGGAGGTGTGTTAGATGGCTTAGAGCCAATAGGTTTGGACGGTACGCGATTTCTTATCGTTCCCAAATTAGAAAGGTCAATTTTAATATCGGGTGGAAGTTTACGTGGTGGCTCATAGCCTTTTGGTGGTTTTGGTTTATAATTGTTGCTTGAATCGAGATTTCCTGACCCTATACTAGGAACTGCAAAACGGCTATGACCTCCTCCTTGCTTAGTAAGAGTGTTACTTCTTGCTAAGTTTGTTGTTCCAAAAAAAGCACTAATCGCTATGATAATAATCAGCTTTTGCATATTTCATACCTTTTAATTTTCACATATTTAGAAAGACTGACCATTACATTATTAACTTCATAAATCAGTTTATGAGATTCCGTTGTCTCCTCGCTTGATTTCGGCAGGGATTGTTTTATTAATAGGCACGCGGTTCCTGTCATTCGGCTGTTTTAGCTTTGGTGCTAATGCACAAGCCGATAAAAGGTTTGTAATCAAAATTATAAGAATGATCGACTTCATTTTAATATGACTCTTTTTTACTGTTATACACATTCTGATATTTGTTGTCATTATTATAATTTCGACACCAAAGTAAAGTGTATAGTTTACGATAATTTATCTTTTCTTAATTTCATTTTTTAATTTATGAAAATAGCTCAATTTCA
>NZ_JBHIRI010000080.1:0-798 GCF_042197005.1 Bartonella sp. AA78NXGY | reverse complement strand
TCAGCTTTATTCCTTGCATCAGACGCTAGCGATGTATTTAGGAGGGGGAGCTAGCTATGAAGGTGGCGAATGGAGGGCTCCGGAATTCAAGGTTTCACAATTCAATTCTGATGGTAGTTCGTCAGAAAAGAAGATCTATCATGATGTAGCAGGAGCTTTTGATGGTGTCAGTGATGGTATGACGAGTATCAACGAGCGTATTCATGATGTTGAGAAGAATGTGGCGAGCAATGGTTTGAATTGGAATGAAGAAGAAGGCGCGTATGATGCGAAGCATGATGGCAAGTCGAGTAAGATTACGAATGTATTGGATGGTAAGATAGAAGAAGGCTCGCAAGAAGTTGTTAATGGTGGTCAGCTTTGGAGCACGAATGAGAGGGTAAAAGAGGTCGAAGACAAAGTAGATACGATAGATCAACATGTGAAAGATATTGAAGTAGCCGTAACGGATGGCGTTGTTTCCTATGATAAAGATAGTGATGGGAAAAAGACCAATAGCATTACGTTAGTAGGAGGCAATGACAGCGAACCTGTTATGATAGACAATGTAGCGGCAGGCAAGATTGAAACAGGTTCTCAGCAAGCTGTTAATGGCGGTCAGTTGCATGATTATACTGAAGAGCAGATGAAGATAGTTCTTGAAGATGCCAATAAGTATACGGATGAGAAAGTTAGTGGTCTTGTCAATGATGCTGTTAACGAGTCGAAATCCTATACGGATATGAAGTTTGAGACATTGAATTATGCTATTCAGGATGTTCGGAAAGAAGCAAGACAAGCTGCTGCTATTGGTCTAGC
>NZ_JBHIRI010000079.1:0-848 GCF_042197005.1 Bartonella sp. AA78NXGY | reverse complement strand
TAAAAGCATTTTCCGCATTCTTTGTCGCATCCTCAAGATGCTCAGGGTCAAACCACCCTTTAAAATGCTGCCTTGTCTTGTTTTGGAAATGTGCAACATCTGAACTAAAGGCTGCAAGATCCCGCTTGGCAGAAGCTATCCCCTCTTGCAGATGATTGACAAAACGCACAACAAGGGAAACATCCATGACGATTCTTTATCCTAACTGATGGCTTTCATATTCTTGAGCTTTCAGGCGCGCGAGTTCTTCTCGATAGGCAATCACATCCAGCCAATCCATCTGGTTAATCTCTGAAGGCGCCCAGTGATAATAAAGGGCTAGTTCTGCCCCAAATTGTCCGGCAGAGAGGATTGGCGTTGCGTAAAAAAAGCAAAAAAAGCCTTCAATATTGCGACAATATCCATCACATCAACTCGATCAATCAATTCAATAGATTCATGTGACATATCAGCCAAAAGTGCTGTGATGCCTTCTGTTGCCTCACTTGTGAACAAAACTTGAGAAAGCTTCGTGATAAGCACATCATTGCTCAAAGTGGTTTTTTGCTCTCCAAACTCAGGAAGCAGCAGCTCTGTCAATTGTGGTCCAATGAGCACCGCTAATTGCTTGGCATGCTTAAAAGTGGGGCGATAAAAGGTCAGTTTCTTGCAGAGAGATTCTTTGCCACCTTTATCTTGATAAGGAAGCGGAACCTGCAATTCCACGTCAATGCTGGTTTGTAAACTTGTCATGATCAATTCCTATAAATGAGAACCCTATCAATAATGAGAGCTTATAAGTTGAGAATAGAGCGGCGGCGAGAACCGATCTCTTGCCCATTGCGGACAAGCCAGCCGCCCCGTTTAAA
>NZ_JBHIRI010000078.1:0-858 GCF_042197005.1 Bartonella sp. AA78NXGY | reverse complement strand
GAATTTATTGATGATTGTGAATATATCGATGGTCATTTCTTAACTCGAATTAGAGCCTTAAGAGATTTTGATGATGTGAAAAAAGGTGACCTCGGTGGCTATATTGAAAGTGAAGATAATCTCTCTCATGAAGGTAATTGCTGGGTGTATAATAAAGCTCGGGTCTTTCAAAATGCACGCGTCTTTGGAAATGCTAAAGTAAAAAGCTTTTTTGTTGATGTCTATGGTAATGCTCAAATTTATGGGAATGCTATTTTTGAAGGTATGACATTAAAGGACAATGCAAAGCTGTCTGGTAATGCGCATGCTAACAACGCCGTTGTAATTGAAGGCAATGCACAAATTTATGATAACGCCCGTGTCACTGATCATGCTCATATTTCCGATAATGCTGTCATTTGTGATGATGCTCATGTCGGAGGCAATGCAAAAATAAGTGGCTCTGCTTACATTTGTGATGAATCACGTGTTTTTGATGATGCCGTTATTTGTGATGCTCTTATCTCTGGTTCTTCATATATTCATAGCAATGCCTCTTTAACAGCTAATGAAGATATCTGTGATGATGCATATCCTGAGTTTGGGAGCGAAGATGATTATTATCGTCATGAGTATTATGCTGATTTTGAAGGGTATTATGACGATGATAATGACAGCGAATATGAAAGTGATGCTGCGTAAATGACACGTGCGGGCGCGGCGGGGGCGCCCTCCTTTAAACATCTCATTTAAAAATTTAAATCTCTATAAAGGAATTGTGCTCATGCAAAAGAAGTTTGCACTCACAAATGAAACGCGTGTAATTAATAATCATACCCTTTATCGCATTAAAGCATTAAAAGACTTTGCTGATGTTAA
>NZ_JBHIRI010000077.1:0-871 GCF_042197005.1 Bartonella sp. AA78NXGY | reverse complement strand
TAACAATAGGGGTGAGAAACGATGAGATGGAGTATCATCTTCGCACCAAAAACACGAAAGTGGATATGCAAGCCTCTCATGCCGTTGGATCTTCGATAAAATCGGGAGGTGACACCACTGTCATTGCAGGGCAGGATGGCAAATCGCATGATCTTAGCATCACAGGCAGTTCCATTGCGGCTGATGGCAAGGTGGGGCTGAAAGCCAGCAACGATGTCCTGATCAATAATGCAGAGGATAGCTTACATTATGAGATGTCGTACCATAAAGACGGTGGGGTGTTTAGTAGCAGTAAATCTGAGCATAACAAGATGGATGTGCGCCAAGTTGTGGGGTCAAGCATAACAGGGGGTGAAGGCATTGCCATTGATTCCGGAAACAACACGGAAGTTGTCGCCTCGACGCTCATAGCCGGTAAGGCAGAGGAAACGTCAGGAGAGAAAGCACCAGGAGAACAGAAACAAGCGGATATTACCATTCACTCTGGGGGAAAGATTACTATAAAAGGCGCCCAAGAACACTTGGATCAGCAAGCACAATCGTCATCAAGTGGCTTTTTGCATGAGAAATCGTCCGATACATCTCAATCGCATACCACAACGGTCTCCTCTATCCTTGGGGCAACGGGCAACATCGTGTTAGACGCACAAGGAGAAGCCAAGATTTCTGCTTCTCATCTGCTTTCCGGTCAAGATATCAATGTGAGCGGAGAAAGTGTGACGATTGATGGCATGACAGATCATCATAAAAGCCATTCAGAGG
This sequence comes from Bartonella sp. AA78NXGY, assembly GCF_042197005.1. Lineage (NCBI taxonomy): Bacteria > Pseudomonadati > Pseudomonadota > Alphaproteobacteria > Hyphomicrobiales > Bartonellaceae > Bartonella > Bartonella sp. AA78NXGY. The sequence continues at coordinate 109 of NZ_JBHIRI010000077.1, read as the reverse complement.
AGCATGAAACAGGTTTTGGTGTGGGATCAGGCAAGGGCTTTGTGTCGATATACGGGAGTGAGGGAAAGACAGAAAATGAAGAGAGTTTTGAGCATCAAGGTTCTTCTCT
>NZ_JBHIRI010000076.1:0-898 GCF_042197005.1 Bartonella sp. AA78NXGY | reverse complement strand
CGTTTTGTTGACCAATTAGCATGGGAAGTTGAGGAGGTTTTCTACGCTAATCCCAATCTCAACAACACAGTTGAAACATGCCGCCTGCAAAATATTGCTTTTGCCTTTGGTGATAATGGCGCTCTAGCACTCCACGGTGCAATTTTAACCTTTGAAGTCATTTATGTGACAAATATCCCCAACATGAATGAAGAAGAAGGCAGTGTAACAGCAAGAGTTGTTGAACCCCTTGTCGGTTTTAAACCCGAAACAGGTGTGGGAAACGAAGACAAATACCATAAAATTGAAGGTGGACATGTTAGAGCGACGCGATAAAGAAATCACAGATCTAAAGAGACGTGTGGCCAATATGGTTGTGGTGGGGAAGATTAGCCATGTCGACCATAAAAACGCACGCTATCGGGTAAAAAGTGGCAATCTTGTCAGTGACTGGATTCCAGATACCCAAGCCCGCGCCGGTAAAACACGTTCTTATGAAGGACGCGATGTTGGAGAGCAAGTAGTTGTTATCTCGTCATCAGGGGATTTATCACAAGGGGTGATTATTGGTTCACTTCATACAGATGCTAATCAAGCAGCCGATAAGGGCAGCATTCACCGAACGATATACCCTGATGGAACCAGCCTTGAATATGATGATGAACAAAACACTTATGGAATTCACATCAAATCCGGCGGAAAGCTTATCCTGACAATCGCTGATGGTGTGTCACTAAAAGGTGATGGTGGCAAGCTAGAGCTTACCGCACCAGATGGCATAAAGATTGTTTCAGAAAGCGATATAAATTTAAACGCAAAAGGCGGCATCTCTTTGAAGGCAGGTAGTAGCATTTCACTGAATTCGAATGATAGTCTCTCTCTTCATTCTGGAAATAATGTTTCCATTCATTCAAGTGGA
>NZ_JBHIRI010000075.1:0-904 GCF_042197005.1 Bartonella sp. AA78NXGY | reverse complement strand
GCCCTTGCTGTTGAACGCGTTTATGCAGCAAATTTTGGTCTTGCAGACTATGGACCCATTTTAAAAGCAGGAATCACGATACTCTTACCAACCCTCCCCTATCCGAAAGCCACACCAGTAATCAGAATTTGGGGTAGCAAATCATGAAACCTTTTTGCATGGTTCTGGCAAATGGAGAAGACATCACAAAAACTCTTATGGATTATGTTTTGTCGATTGAAATTACCGATGAAGCAGAAAACAAAAGTGATCGTATCACTATAGAGCTTGATGACCGTGCGCGTGACAGTGATAACGGCTTTCTTGATATTCCTCTTATCGGGACAGTCATTTCTGTAACTCTTGGCTATGAAGGGGGCAAAAATCGCGATATGGGAGCCTATCTGATTGATGAAATCTCTGTAAGCAGCCCACCACAAAGCTTAAGCGTGACAGGGCGCGCCGCATCAATGAACACGTCTTACAGAACCCCCAAAAGCCAATCCTATTACCAGCAAACCCTTGGCAGTATTGTTCAAGAGATAGCACAGCGTAATGGCTATACACCAAAAGTTGACCCTGCTCTTGCTAAAATTGTTGTGCGTCACATTGATCAAACAGCTGAAAGCGATATGGCTTTTGCCACACGCCTTGCAGAAGACTATGATGCGGTAGCAAAACCCGTTGATGGCAAGCTTGTTTTGGCTAGACGGGGGGAAGGCAAAGCTATCACTGGTGAAACACTCCCCGTTGTTATTATCCATGAAAAACTCTGTACCTCTTGGGATTTTAAATACAGCGCACGAGATGAAGCAGGTGCAGCCAATGGCTTAGAAACAGATGTGGGGGACGACCAAAAAGCCGCGGCTGATGCACGAGAACCAGAAGAGATTGATGATGATGAAAACTTTATCCATATGGATGA
>NZ_JBHIRI010000074.1:0-1033 GCF_042197005.1 Bartonella sp. AA78NXGY | reverse complement strand
AACAATCCCTGCCGAAATTAAGCGAGGAGACAGATGAAAAAGCGATTTATTATAACAGGAATGATTACCCTTTTGGGGATGATAAATTTAACTCTAACGTCTAACTTTAGTTGGGGTTCTGGGACTCAAGGTTCAACTGTTAAAAGTCCTTTTTCAAAAGCAGAATATCTGGAAATTATTAAGTTGTTAGAACAACAAATTAAAACAAACGAAAACCAGATCGAAAACGCGAAAAAAATTCATCAGTCTATAACAGGAAATAGGATACAAAAACCAACAATAGGAGAAAACAAGAATTCTTTCATACAAGATTTGCCTTCTATCTACCCAAAAACACAGACAAACTACCAAGCCATAGCTACTGGGGAATTTAAAAAAAGATTTAATGAGATTATTCTCGAAGAGAAAAGGTACGGCTTCCAGAAGTTGCCGTATTATAAAATGCGCGAAATAATTAATACGCGTCTTAAATATAGTGGAATTGTCGAAAAAGCTGTAAGTTTTCAAACTTTTCAAGACGCAGAGAACCGCTTTAAACAAATGGACGATTTCTTAGATAAGATAAATAAAACAAAAGATCTCAAAGAAGTTTTCGAACTGCAAACACGCATCAAGACCATGTCAGCCATGATCCAAAATGAATATACAAAGCTACAAATGGTCAGAAATTTAAGCGATGACGAAGAGACTCTTATCGAAATACAAAAACGTAAATTGTACAGAAAAATTGTAGCCTCTAACTACAAAAATATGCCTATAATAAGGTCTAACCAATAAAGCTTTTTACAACATTTGCTTTTTTCATGAAAACAAAAACCAATGTAGAAGGTTCAGTACTCTCTGAACAATTAAGAGAAGCACAAAGATTTTATCAAAGCCAAGATATCATGCTGAAAACACTTAGGTAATGTATAAATGAAAATGAGGCGTTTAGCATGTATCTATGTTCCAAAGTGATAAAAAGTTGAAAATTCGTTAAAGAGGAATTCCATGAACTTTACAGTTTTCACGCAACTTTTCAATAAAATTGATC
>NZ_JBHIRI010000073.1:0-1037 GCF_042197005.1 Bartonella sp. AA78NXGY | reverse complement strand
GCCATATGGATATCTTTTCCAGAGAGAACAGTGGTCTCTTTTCCAGAACTTAAATGAGAGCCATTGTGTAAAGCAACATGAGATGTTTCACTCCCATTCTGATTATCCATACTATTGCGTGTGGCATCAATCGAAACATTCCTCTCAGCTTGCAAGAGAAGTTTATCCTTTGTTTGAACATCAGAGCCTAAGATATTCAAATCTTTTCCAGAGGCAAGTGTCGTCGAGCCACCAGAACTGACTTCCGATTTATGATGCATGGTGGCATCACCCTGTTCATCATGGTAATGGGTTTCTGCTGAACCGATCGTCAAGTTGCCTTGTTCTGTAGCCATGGCAAGATCACCTCCGGTGGTGATCCCCACCCCTGAGGCGGTGATATCTTGCTTGGCAATCACGCTCGCATTGCCACCAGCAGAAAGCGCCTCGGTGTTTAATACTGTCTCCACGCCGTCAACCGTTGTGCGCCCTGCATCCAAACGAATATTCTTCTCCGCAAGGATAACAGCATCACCACCCGCCGCAAAATGCCCTCCTTGACTGAGGATATCCCCGCCATGCACATGCAATTGGTGATTTGCCGCAATCCGCCCTGAATTGATAATCGTTGAATTGCTCGTATTCTGGCTGGTGATATTGACACCATCGCCCATGATCAAAGCTCCAGCAGAAACAAAGGAGGCTCTGTCTTTTTCAGGGATGTAAAGCACCGGAGCATAAACATCCATGCCCTTGACCTGTTGGCGCACATAAATCACCATCGGGACTTCTAGGGACGCCAATTGTTCTTCACTCAAAGCCTCACCAAAAGGGAGATTGTGGGCTTTTGCATAGTCTGCCCCGACATCCAGCAAAGTTTTGACTTGTTCAATGGCATCACTTCTAGGAATAAAGGAGCCTTTACCCAAACCTTGACCAACCAGATCACGCATTTGTTTTTCAATCAATTCCTTTTCGAAATAAGCATCCCCTAAGAAAAAAATCTCCCGATCAGGATTGTAGCCAATTCTGTTCAAATAATAGGCTGAGCCATAAAA
>NZ_JBHIRI010000072.1:0-1048 GCF_042197005.1 Bartonella sp. AA78NXGY | reverse complement strand
AAACACCTCCAAAACATAAAAAAGACACATTTTAGCATTATTGATCCCTTTGGAATTTAGAGTAGAGGATCATTGCTTAGAGTGTGAACATTTTGAGTCTTTAGTCTTGTTCTGTTTGTGCTCTCTGTATTGAGATCTAAATGCTTGTCTTTTTGATTATGTTTTGTGGACATAAAGATAACACATTTAGAGTCTAAGGGTTTTAGTGTGCTGTTTTTTCCTAACTAAAAAAGAGGCCTTGTATATTTGATATTACTTTTTACTTGGTAGTGATTACTATAAAATCCTTTGTACTAGGTTTTAGTATGTATTTTCCTAATTATAGACTTTATTTTTATTAGAAAGCATGGTTTTGTTAATAATAAGTAAAGTAAAAAGAAATTGTAATATGTCCGGAATATATTCTTCTTTGGATAACTGGTTTTTTAGTTGGATTTTTTCTTTTTAATATATCATATAATGATATATGCGTGGTCCCGTGATGTACCTTTTATCTTTACGCACTACTTTTCCCCCTTTGAATTATTTTATCAAAATGAGTCTTACTAATATACATTTTCATACAGCTATAGGCTGTTCAAGAAAATAGCAACATAAAAATATAGCTTTTTAGCAATATGGATTCTACTGTGATCTTTTTTCAACAAAATATAGAAAATCTTCTATAAAACCTCACAGTTTATAGCCTCATCAAATATTATGCTTATCTCTAGATAAATACTGTGCGTCTGTAAAAAAAATATCCACCCTTATTTCAATAAATAAGGGTGGATGTTTTGTTCTATTTTCGTTGTTCGTATTATTTTATTTTCAGAGTGATTGCACCACCTATGCCCCAATGACCACCAGCACTCGTGGCAGAGAGATTAGAGCGGATTTTTCCGTTTTCAGATGTATAACCAGCACCAAGAGCAAATGCGGATTGTCCACGCCATGCGCCGCTACCAAATGAGACACTCAAAGATCCCGGCTCGTCAAAGTAACGTAGGTTGGATACTGCTAGACCAACGGCGGCTGCTTGCCTTGCCTCTTTCCGTACGCTCTTAAT
>NZ_JBHIRI010000071.1:0-1059 GCF_042197005.1 Bartonella sp. AA78NXGY | reverse complement strand
GCAAAAAGGCATTGTATCTCCAGCATATTCAAGGAGATAAAACATGGAAACTCGCATTCCTGAAAACACACCATTTGAGACGAATTTTCTAGGAGAAACATCTCTAGAAGAAAAATATTCACTCTTTCACACACCCATTTCATGGTCCGCAATCTTTGCGGGACTGGTGACGGCTCTTGCCACCTCAATCTGCCTCTCTTTTCTGGTTGCAGCTTTAGGCTTAAGCCAAATGGATTTCACTTCTTCAACCCCATTTGAAGGCTCTTTCCTCTCCTTTGGCGTGGGTTCTGTTATCGTTACACTGATTAGCCTAGCCTTGGGAGGCTTTGTCGCTGGACGTTTTGCTGAAACCTCAGGGATTCTTCATGGCTTTCTCACTTGGGCTCTCATAACATTGCTGATGACCCTCCAAGCCATCCACGTGGTTTCTAGTACAGCAAAGATAGGAGCTAAAACGGCTCTCGAAAACAGCTCCATGGTCCAACAAACCGTAGACAGCCTAAAAAACAATATTTCCCCTATACTTGCAAACTTAAACAGTGAAAGTCTTGAAAAGTTTTTCGCAAAAAATAGTGACAATGGCATCAATTTTGACCAACTTTCGAGTGAATTGCGCACCCTTCTCAATAAAAGCGACATTCCTGCTCTCAACCCTGATCGCTTGAAACAAACCTATCAAGCTGCACTCAATGATATTGGTTCTGCGATAACAGCTTTCAAAAATGATCCTTCTTACTATCGCACCACTTTAAAAAATCTTGGTGAGCGCCTGTCTGATCGTGTAGAAGATCTCACGACAAAATTTGATCGAAGTGATATCATCAACGCGCTCATAAAAGATGGCATGTCCCGTTCGGATGCACAAACAGCAGCCAACCATGCTGTTCAACTCTATCAAAGCGCAGAGGAAAAGACCGAAAAAGCCATCAAAGTCCTTGAAGAACGGGCAGAAACACTCTCAGACAATCTTGAGGATACGATCAAGGGAGCAAAAAACACTGCAACTAAAGCCACAAAAACAGCCTCCAATATGGGGTGGTGGGGCTTTTTAGGAAGTCT
>NZ_JBHIRI010000070.1:0-1189 GCF_042197005.1 Bartonella sp. AA78NXGY | reverse complement strand
AACAAGCATTATTTATTCAATGATCTTAGAGACGATACCGGCACCAACAGTACGACCACCTTCACGAATAGCAAAACGAAGTTTCTCTTCCATCGCTATCGGAACGATCAACGAAACATCCATCGCAACATTGTCACCTGGCATAACCATTTCCGTTCCTTCTGGAAGCGTAACAATACCTGTAACATCCGTCGTACGGAAGTAAAACTGAGGGCGATAATTCGTGAAAAATGGTGTATGACGTCCACCTTCATCTTTTGTCAAAATGTAAGCTTCTGCTTTAAACCGTGTATGAGGTGTAACGGATCCCGGCTTTGCCAATACTTGACCACGCTCAATCCCTTCACGGTCAACACCACGTAGCAGAGCTCCTATATTATCACCCGCTTGACCTTGATCCAAAAGCTTGCGGAACATTTCAACGCCTGTAACCGTCGTCTTAGAAGTTGGACGAATACCGATAATCTCGATTTCCTCTCCAACTTTAATAACACCACGCTCAACACGACCCGTAACAACAGTTCCACGACCCGAAATCGAAAAAACATCTTCTATCGGCATCAAAAATGGTTGATCAACAGGACGTTCAGGGGTTGGGATATAATTATCAACTTCACTCATTAAAAGACGAACAGCATCTTCACCAATACTTTTATCCTTATCCTCAAGAGCCGCCAACGCAGAACCCTTAACAATTGGTATATCATCGCCTGGGAAATCATATTTGGATAAAAGTTCCCGAACCTCAAGCTCTACAAGCTCCAAAAGTTCTGCATCATCAACCTGATCAACTTTATTAAGAAAAACAACAATTGCTGGAACACCAACCTGACGTGCAAGCAAAATATGCTCACGTGTCTGAGGCATTGGGCCATCAGCTGCTGAAACAACCAAAATAGCACCATCCATCTGTGCTGCCCCTGTGATCATGTTTTTCACATAATCAGCGTGTCCTGGACAATCAACGTGCGCATAGTGACGATTTTCCGTTTCATACTCAACGTGTGCTGTAGAAATAGTAATTCCACGTGCGCGTTCCTCTGGCGCAGCGTCAATTTGGTCATAAGCTTTAAATTCACCAAAATATTTCGTAATCGCTGCTGTCAACGAGGTCTTCCCATGATCAACGTGACCAATCGTACCAATATTAACATGCGGTTTTGTTCGTTCAAACTTGCTCTTCGCCATT
>NZ_JBHIRI010000069.1:0-1212 GCF_042197005.1 Bartonella sp. AA78NXGY | reverse complement strand
CCGACATCCAGCAAAGTTTTGACTTGTTCAATGGCATCACTTCTAGGAATAAAGGAGCCTTTACCCAAACCTTGACCCACAAGATCACGCATTTGTTTTTCAATCAATTCCTTTTCGAAATAAGCATCGCCTAAGAAAAAAATCTCTCTGTCAGGATTGTAACCAATTCTGTTCAAATAATAGGCTGAGCCATAAAACTTGCCGACATCAAGAAATTCTGCCCGCGTTTCATAAATGAAATTTTGATTGGGTAGCGTGCCCCCAACACCCCCCGATTGGGGCTTTGGTAAAGGGAGCCCCTCAGACAGTTCTCCTGCATTATTGAGATCCACTTTTGGTGTAAAGAGAGCATCAACCCCAGTTAAACCACTTAAGGACTCCAGTGGATTGCCTTCAACTGCTTGTGCTTTAAAATGCGCATCCCCTGTAATCGAACCTTCCGCTGCCGTGTTATTGAGTTGATCAACCACCAGATTTAAAGTGCCACCCGCTTGGACAAGACCAGGAACGCTCTCCAAAGCTTCTGAACCAATCTGGCGATCCTTGCCATTGGCTATATCTAAAGAAACATCGCGGCTTCCATCAGCTTTATAACCATAACAACTGTCTGTATTAGCCTGACAACCAAGATAAGTGTTTTTATAAGCCGTTGCCCCTAAATTGGTCAGCACATTGGCGTGGATATCGGCATTTCCCCCTGCTCTCATAGAGCTATAATGGTTGTCAATGGTATCAGCGTTAATGATGAGATTGCCACTAGATTGTATTACCCCCGAAACAGTTGGTTTATGCGAAAATGCTTGTGTGACAGTCTTTTCTGTATCATGTGAGATAAATTATTCCATCGGTACCCTTGAAAAAAAGCGAACTTTCACTCTCTTCATTCCAAGTAAATGCCTTGTATACTATCTCATCTTCTAAAGTTATCTTACCATAAGTTGCCTCTTTGTTGGGCAAAGAATTTTTAAAGTGAAAATCACATATGTTTCCTGAACATTCAACTTCCTCATAGGAAACGGCCCACATTTCTACCCTCAACTCATTTGCTACACTTGTTGTATGATACAAAATCGCATTTTCAATTGGATCAAACCCCTCTGGTTTTTGGAATGCGATGGTGACTTCTTCCGTTTTTTCCGTGATGATCAACAAATTGAACAGATCAATCAAGTTGTTGAAGCCTTTTTAGCAGAGATAGAACGAGAGATACAA
>NZ_JBHIRI010000068.1:1029-1225 GCF_042197005.1 Bartonella sp. AA78NXGY | reverse complement strand
CCCCTATCATTTGCCCCTCCTCCATAGTTTTTTCCAAAAGCTCTTGTAAAAAGGGATAGGTTGCGGAGTGGGAGTGTTCTCAATCTTTTCAATTGGTTGGTCTCCATCAGGTATCTCAACTCCCACGCTTTCTTTAATTCTTTTGCAAAGGAATTCATAAAAATTACTTGCGTAATATTCGCAATCTTCAGATGGA
>NZ_JBHIRI010000068.1:0-929 GCF_042197005.1 Bartonella sp. AA78NXGY | reverse complement strand
CAATTTCTCCTCCTTTATAATTTTTTAAAAAACTCTTATAAGAAGATGTAAATTGTAAACCGAGAGCTTTCTCCGCCTTTTCAATCAGTAGATCATCAACTGCATCATCTTCAGTACCGAAATTGATAATATCATCATCATATTTATTCACTTTATCAATTAATACTGCAACATCATCTAAAGTATAAGTTTTCATAGATGATCCTCAAAACTTGCGTAACGCTCCATATTTCCTCTATCAATTTCACCTCTTCCATAGTTTTTTCCAAAAACTCTTGTAAAAAGGGATAGGTTGCGGAGCGGGAGTGTTCTCAGTCTTTTCAATCGGTTGGTCACCATCAGGTATCTCAGCTCCCACGCTTTCTTTAATTCTTTTGCAAAGGAATTCATAAAAATTACTTGCGTAATATTCGCAATCTTCAGATGGAAGCATGACATAGAGTGGGCATTCACCATCCCGAAACTGCGTATAATCAAAGTAAAAAGTCTCACCAAAATCTGTTCTACTTACGATAAGCTGTTCTGGTGTCGCAAAACCCCTTTTTCTATTATTTAAGTTGCGGAAAACAATATCACCAGCAGCAATACCTATTCCACAATCCCTATAAACGCTACAGATTTCATAACCTCCAATTTCTCCTCCTTTATAATTTTTTAAAAAACTCTTATAAGAAGATGTAAATTGTAAACCGAGAGCTTTCTCCGCCCTTTCAATCTGTAGATCATCAACTGCATTTTCTGCAGTACCCAAATTGATAATCTCATCATCATATTTATTCACTTTATCAATTAATACTGCAACATCATCTAAGGTATAGGTTTTCATAGATGAACCTCAAAACGTGCGTTATAAACGCTCCATATTTCCCCTATCATTTGCCCCTCCTCCATAGTTTTTTCCAAAAGCTCTTGTAAAAAGGGATAGGTTG
>NZ_JBHIRI010000067.1:0-1379 GCF_042197005.1 Bartonella sp. AA78NXGY | reverse complement strand
TCGTCAAAGTAACGTAGGTTGGATACTGCTAGACCAACGGCGGCTGCTTGCCTTGCCTCTTTCCGTACGCTCTTAATGTCATAACTTAAAATATTAAACTTCATATCTGTATATCGGTCAGACCGATCAACAGCATCATCAATGGCATTAATAACAATATTATCCACCCGACTATCCGTATATTTTTTTGCATCATCGAGAACAATTTTCATCTGTTGCTGAGTGTAATCATGTAGTTGACCACCATTCACAGCTTCTTTCGAACCTTGTTCAATGCGACCATTGGCAACATTATCAATCATAACAGGTTCACTTTCGTTGCCACCTTTTAGAGTGATCTTATTGGTTTTTTTACCATCAGCATCTTTATCATAGTTAACTGCACCATCAGAAAGATTATTAACCGTGTTCTCAATATTATCAACTCTGTCTTCAATATTGAAAACCGTTTCACCAATATTCGTAACCGTAGTGGAAATATTGTCGACTCTGTTTTCAATATGCTTAATATCTTTTTCAACGCCAGTGATACGTTCGTTGGTTTCCCAAAGCTGTCCACCATTGACTGCATCTTTTGAACCTTCTGCAATTTTACCATCTGCTACATTGATAATCTTACTTGGTTGACCATCATGGCTAGCGTCATAAGCTTTTTTCTGCTCATTCCAATTTAAACCATTGGACGAGACATTGTTTTCAACACTTTGAATACGGTCGTTTATCTTAGACATACTCTCACTTACGCCGTCAAAAGCACTGGCAACGTTATGATAATCCTTCTTTTCACCAGAGCTCCCGTCAGCCTTGAATTGTGCTATCTTGAAAGTAGGAGCAGTCCATTCTCCATTATTATAGCCAGCGCCACCACCAAAATATGCAGCAAGCTGATTACTCATCAAATAAAGTTGCGAACCATTTATAGCATCGGTTGAATCTTCAGAAATATCTCCATTAGCAAGAAACTTAATTTTGCTATTTTCTTTGTCTGCTCCATGCTGTGCTACAAATGCCTGCTCATCATTGCTCCACAACAAAGCATCCCCTTTGACTTCTTGTGTAATATCATTGATTTGTTGTGTAAAATTATTGACCACATTCGTGAGATGACTATTCACACTCTTCACATTTGCATCGAGACCACTCAAAGCTGAGCCAACATCATGATAATTGGCTTTTGCCACCTGACCATCTTCAACAATAACAGATAAACTATAGTTTGGTCCTTTAAAAGCACCATTTTCGAACGAGGCACCACCACCAAAATAATTTGCTATATCTCCAGATATTTTATTAATTTGGTTCCCATTGATCGCATCATGCGAATCTTCAGCAATTTTCCCATCTTTAACATTATGGAGGGAAACGGGTGCTGTAGTCTT
>NZ_JBHIRI010000066.1:0-1456 GCF_042197005.1 Bartonella sp. AA78NXGY | reverse complement strand
GGAGGGCGTGTGATCAGTTTTGCGCGTGAAATCCCCAAAACAGAACCATCAATATCTTGATGAAAATCGCAAGCATCGGCAAGGCGCTTTTCAAATTCTGTCGCGTTTGTGGGAAGGAGGGAACCAACCATTAGCGGGCACGTCCTTTGAAGTTTAAGGTGATTTTTCCAATCGATAAAATTTCTTCATCACAAACCATACTGTCTTGTGTTGGGGTAATGGCAATCACTTTCTGGACACCAGCAATCATTAGTTTTGAAATCCACCACGACAAACTTAATTCACGACCAATGGCTTGTTCTTGTTTCCAAGCCGTGCGTAAATTTGTTTCCATTGTTGTGAGAATTTTCAAAGATGTTTCTGGTAACAGCCAAACATCTGCTTCTAAATCCAGCACTTTTTTGACAGCAGCGTGAACAATGATTGTATCATTGGTCATGATGATATTTTTTCTGTGAAGAGCTTGTGAAACTGCTTGTATGAGATCTTCAGAGGTTGTTCCTTCTTCATTATTACCAAAAAGAGCAACATAGATGGTTGGGTCTTTGCCTTTACGATAGATAATGGCATCTTTCACTCGACTATCGGCTGTTAAGGCGATAAGTTTGTAATAGGGTTCTGTTCCACTTCCGTTTCCTCCACGGGCATGAAGCTGTATGCGTTCACGATATCTCTCGTCACTTTCACCCTCCATGCGGGCAAGACCATGCCAGTTTCCCAAAGCATCAAGAGATTCACCGGTTGCAAAATCAAGAATGTTGTTGCGTGCTGCCTCGTTAATACGCTGTCTTAAAAGCAACTCTCGATAGCTAAAAGCCTCTATGACTTTTACGGCCGGATCACTTTCAAGAATGGTATATTCAGGCAAAAGCTCTTTTAAATGGACAAGAGCAGCAGCGCGTATTTCTTCAAAAGAAAGTTCTGTGATGATGTCTGGTTTTGCAAGCACTCCATTCATTTTATCAATAATCCTTCCATGGTAATGGGCTTGCCGGATGGCAAATAAATGCCTTCAAAGGATAAAGAAACGTGTCCATTCTCACCCCTTTTAAAATCAATTTTTTTCAATTTAAAACGCGGTTCCCACTTGTCTAAAGCCTCAGCAACAGCAGCATAAAGAGCAACAGCAAAAGCATTATTAACCGGTGCATCAATGAGTTCAGCAACACGTGAACCATAATCACGCCGCATTACACGCGAACCAATCCGCGTTAACAAAATATCAAGGATTGATTGACGCAAATGATCAATGCCGGTTAATGGCTTTCCCGTTGTGCGGTCCATTCCACTGTTCAATTGGGACCTCCTGTCATAGAACCACCAGGGGAAACACCGCCATGAACATGTGTTGCTCCTACATTGGTGCCGTTATGTCTTAATCCACTTGAATGAATGGAAACATTATTTCCAGAATGAAGAGAGAGACTATCATTCGAATTCAGTGAAATGCTACTAC
>NZ_JBHIRI010000065.1:0-1552 GCF_042197005.1 Bartonella sp. AA78NXGY | reverse complement strand
TTAAAAACTCTTTGAGAAAAAATAAATTGGTACAAAACCTAGTGGCAAAATATACAAAACCCGCTGGCAAGCTACACCCGCACCTTGAAAAAACACACATGAAATCAATAAGTTATAGCACCATAAAAGTGCTGTGGCGGAGGGGGTGGGATTCGAACCCACGGTACAGTCTCCTGCACGCCGGTTTTCAAGACCGGTGCCTTAAACCGCTCGGCCACCCCTCCACACTAGATATGCTTTTTGACAAATTTCTTGTAAAAGGTCAATCATTTTAATACGCATTTTAAAGCGTTCTTTGTAAAACTATTTAAGTTTCAATTAAAATAATTCTTCATAAGTTAATTCTTTGAGTGTGTTATCTAAGAGTTTCATTTTTAAACATGATAGTTTTTTCTGAAAAAATGAAAGGTAATTATGATATTTATCATTTTTTTCCTGTTTAAAAATTTTCTACAAAGCAATATTTTTTTTAAGTTCTAACAATCGTTTTCGTAATAATAAGAAATGTTTAGTTGAAAATGTTTGATAAATTATATTAAATTCCGGTCGTGTATTTTTGGATTATTTTACCTTTCCAGATATTTATTTTATTTAGATCGTTCATATTGGCGAAAAGAAAATGTTATTACTCTGACAGTTTATGAGAGATAAATTTGTAAAAATGACATATATATTCAAGGAAAGTTTTTATTGAGTTTAAATTAAGTACAATTCAATAAGAAAACTCTTTAAAAGATTTTAAGTTTTTAAATAAAAATATTCAGATATTTAGTGCGTCTAAAGAGTACCTTGGAGGGAATGGCTGATTTGCACTATTTGAATAAAATTTTATGTAAGATTTGCATCGATAGTTTAAAATCTCTTCTAGATATGGCTGGAAATTAGGTATATTTGTAATGCTTTTTCTGTGGGATAAGCAAAAAGTTAATTTGAATGGAAGAAAAAATTATTGAGCAATACCCTTAGATCAATAGATAGTTTGTGAAGGTATTACATAGTTTTTCAAGAATAGAACTTAAAAACGCTAAATTATGCAGAGTCAGAAAGCGTAAACTTTAAAAGACAAAGTTTTAAAAGCCGATTCATCACAAGTATGTGTAAAATAAAATATTTATGTCTAATATGAGAGAATAGGTTATTCCTGATTCTATTGAGTTTTTTTGCCTCTATCCCTCATCTTTTTGAAGCTTTTTTATGGCTTCAAGAGCGAGTTTTTTACGGTCTGCGCTCTTTGTGTAAAGAGATGCCATAGCATCATTTGTCCAGCCAAAAATTGCTTTGAATTGTGATACTGTTGCACCAGAATTAACTGCGCGTGTTGCTGCTAATTTTCTTAAGCCATGTGCTGATTTTTCGATTCCCGCTACGTTACAAGCCTCACGAAAAAGGTTGCCAAAACTTTCTTTAACTAGTTTTTACCTTCTTACCACAAATGAATGTTTCTTCTCCAATCACATACCTTCATAAGGATTGAGTTCTTTTTGTTTTTTTGTAGCTTTAGTGTAGCTATGCCAATTAGAGCTGTTAAAGTATTGTTTAAGCAGCCATGCAA
>NZ_JBHIRI010000064.1:0-1600 GCF_042197005.1 Bartonella sp. AA78NXGY | reverse complement strand
GCTAGCAAGATGAGGATTCCTAAGAGACTGTAAAGCAGTCCATTGGACTCGAAGAAGACGGTTTCTTGGAAAAGACGTCCTGCATATTGAAATCCTTTGGTTGCTGCTTTGTCCAGTAAATTCATTAATTGTGTATCATTGAGTGGATTTGTTATGAGCGCTTTTGATAACTCATAGGGCATTTGTGTGATCAAAATGGCAATTTCACTCTGATAAAGTCCTGTGGTAAGAGCTATTGAAGTAATAATACTTATCCGTAGGAAACGGTTTACGAACCCGGAGAGAGGCATATCTATAGCGCCACGAATGATGAGCCATCCGTAGATGATGAAAGCGATTGTGATTCCAATTGAAACAAAGGGTGTAATTGTAGCTATTGTTTTTGAGGAAATGTCCGTGACATATGTTTTTGTTATCTGATCAATTTTATTGAAAAGTTGCGTGAACACTGTAAAGTCCATGGAATTCCTCTTTAATGAATTTTCAACTTTTTATCACCTTGGAACATAGATATATGCTAAACGCTTCATTTGCATGTATACATTACCTAAGTGTTTTCAGCACGATATCTTGGCTTTGATAAAATCTTTGTGCTTCTCTTAATTGTTCAGAGAGTACTGAACCTTCTACATCGGCTTTTGTTTTCATCGTATGGTAGGCATTCCTTTTTTTTCATGATCAAAAATTTTCATATCAAGTTCGCGTCTTTTCCTTTTGATAAGTGATTTCTCAGCCTTACGTAAATGTGCTACCATTTGTACCTTTATAGATTCATTTTGGATCATGGCTAACGAACCATCGATATGTGCTTGAAGATCTGCAATATCTTTCAGGTTTTCTTTTGTTTGAAGTTCATTAAATAGACTTTTGAGGTATTGAAAACGATTTTCTACGTTTTCAAAAGTTTCTAAACTTACAGCTTTATCTAGTATCGATGCAAATTGTAAACGCCCCGAAATAGTTTTGCCCATTTGATCAAAAGGCCCAGAAACTTTGTTTTCGTCCTCTAATACCTCTTGATATGATTTCCTTGAAAGCTTATCACTCTTATAGAACGATTCTGGTTCTTTGAGAAAAAAACTAGAAAAATCTATAGTTTTAGGTCCAGTTTTTTGACTATTTGTTATAGCCTGATAGGTTTTTTCTGTTTGCGAAAGTTGTTCTTTTTTCAACTCAAGCTGTTTTTTTAAGAGCTCAATAATTTCCCCTTTTTTTAATAGATTAGTAAGCTCCAGATATTCTGCTGGTAGAGCAGGTGGTGGGGCTGAGTCCTTATGTGACGAGAGGTCATAAGATACGCTTGTAACTGCATCCGCATGTGCTAGATTTAGCATTCCCAAAAGGGTAATCATTCCTGTTATAATAAATCGCTTTTTCATCTGTCTCCTCGCTTAATTTCGGCAGGGATTGTTTTATTAATAGGCACACGGTTTCTATCATTGGGCTGTTTTAGCTTTGGTGCTAATGCACAAGCCGATAAAATGTTTGCAATCAAAATTACAAGTATGATTGACTTCATTTTGACATGACTCTTTTTACTGTTATACACATTCTGATATTTGTTGTCATTATTATAATTTTGACACTAAAGTAAAGTGTA
>NZ_JBHIRI010000063.1:0-1665 GCF_042197005.1 Bartonella sp. AA78NXGY | reverse complement strand
TGGAATAGTGCACCACGTATTTTTTATAGTGCAATTGAAAAATAAGAAGGTATCAAGTTTATAAAATATAAAAAACATGGTCATGATATATTTGATGTATTGCAAAGCTCTTTAATACTTTGCAATACGTTGAATTCTATCGGGAATGGATTACTATGTTGTGTAGAGAATTTTGTTTCAAAACATTCTATTGGGAAGAGAGGTTATTTATCTCGATAAATTCTACGTGTATAGATATTAATATTTGATGTTTCAATTTATATGTATAGAAAGTAATAAATTTGTTTGTTGCAAAAGACAGGTGTAACGAATAAAGCAAAGTTTAGTGTTTCTGAAAAAATGGGGACTTTATAAAATGTTTTGGTGAGAAAAACTGTTGTATGCGGGTACGCGGGGAAACATCAAGCTACTCTTCTCATACCTCAGGTTACATTCCTTATGACTTAAAATATGATAATCTATAGGTTCGAAGCTGTTATTTGATACGGAGTTATAATAAAGTTCGAATTTTCTTCTGAAGAAGGGTGAAAATGGTTACGAAAAAATTTATTCAGGATCATCAAAATATCAAATTGTTTTGAGGCTTTTGAAGCAATTAGAGTAGCGCTTTGATGATACTTTTTAGAAAATCGCAAGAAGAAACTTGAAAAAGAAATCTTTTTAATGAAGCAAGGAAGGATTTTGGTCTGATATGCTCTGAATTATAAGTGCCGTGATGTCGTGTGCTATTGTGCGTGATAGCTTCATTTTAATCAGATCGTTTTGCGTTGCATATGTTCGTTTGTTCTATACGTATTTGGGAGGGAAGGAGCTTTTGAAAAGTGGCTGCTGCTTTTAGAGATTTTGATATTTTACCTCTAGGAGGCGTGTTTTCTAAGCATGATCTTATCATTTTTGCATGTTGTCACATGAGAAGTTATACAATAACCTTAAATCTTAAAAGGAAAATTCTATGAACGTGAAAAGAAAAATATTGAAAAAGGGCAGTTCTTTTGTTTCTGCTGTTCTTGCAATGGGGATGTTTGTGCAACAAGTTTCAGCGAAAACACCTGCCGATACGCTTGTGATGGCTTGGAATCTTGATACAATAAGTACATTTGATCCCGCACAAATCAATGACCGTTATGGTAATGAAGTTCTTGTTAATGTTTGTGATAATTTAGTCGTTTCTGCTACAGATGATGCTGCTAAAATGGTTCCTTCTTTAGCGAAGAGTTGGGATGTTTCAAGTGATGATCAGAGTACGGTGATTACTTTTCACTTGCGTGATGGTTTAAAGTTCAATGATGGTCGTCCTGCGAATGCCAATGATCTTGTTTGGGGTATGAAGCGGGTTGTTCAATTGAAGATGGCTACTGCGGCGACATTTAATGAATATGGGATTACAGAACAAAACGTTGATGAGGCTTTTCAAGCACCGGACGACAAAACGGTGGTGATGAAATTTGATAAACCTTATCCAGCAGAGCTCATTCTTAGCCATTTTGCCACTAGTCGTACTCTTGCTTTGCTTGATCGTGAGACACTCATGAAACACGAAAAAAATGGTGATATGGGAAACCGGTATTTGGCAAGCCATTCTGCTTGCGTTGGTCCTTATCAGCTAGAGAGTTGGCGCCCTGGAGAAGGAATTTTGTTGCGTGCAAGCTCCAATTATTGGGGGGA
>NZ_JBHIRI010000062.1:0-1688 GCF_042197005.1 Bartonella sp. AA78NXGY | reverse complement strand
GAACCTTCCCCTGCCTTGTTGTTGAGTTGATCAACCACCAGATTTAAAGTGCCACCCGCTTGGACAAGACCAGGAACACTCTCCAAAGCTTCTGAGCGGATATGACGAAATTTGCCATCGGCTATATCTAAAGAAACATCGCGGCTTCCATCAGCTTTATAGCCATAACAACTGTCTGTATAAGCCTGACAACCCATATAGGTGTTTTTATAAGTTGTTGCACCCAAATTGGTGAGCACATTGGCGTGGATATAGGCATTTCCCCCTGCTTCTATAAAACTATAATGGTTGTCAATGTTATCGGCGTTAATGATGAGATTGCCGTGAGATTGTATCATCCCCTGAATGGTGGGCTTATGCGAAAACCCCTGCGTGACAGTTTCTTCTGTCATATGTGACTGATTATTCCATTGATACCGTCTTATATTACTTTTTGTTTTATCATATTTCCAAGTAAATGCCCTATAAAATGCTCCATCTTCCAAAGTTGCTTTACCGTACGTTCCTCCTTTGTTAGCCCACAGCTCTTTATCAAATACAAATACTTCTTTATAAATTATATTTCCAGGATGTGGCGAAGATTGTTCTTCCTTAACGTGCCCTTTTCCCCAAAGGTTGGGACCATCTTGATATAACATCCCATCACTGAGTTGATCAGAACCCTTTGGTCTTTGGAAAGAAATATCGCTATATTCCGTTTTTTCCGTGATGACAGGCGTGCTATCAGCTTCGTTTTTCAGGGTGTTGGTTTGGATATTTAAGTTTCCACCAGCTTGAATAAAGCCTGCTTTATTCACAAGCGAAAGGCTTTTTCCGCTGCCAGCCGCATTGGTGAAACCCAAATCACCCTCTGCCATTATGGTGCCAAAATCATTCAACAAAGCCCCATCAACTTGTAAAGCACCATTGCCCTTTACATAAATTAAACCCGTTTTGTTGTTGGTCACATCCCCCGTCACGCTAAAGACTAAATCCTGCCCCGATGCCAATTGACCGCTATTTCTAAGCTCCCCCGTCTTGATCACGAAATCTCTGGCTGCTAAAACAGAAGTTGTCTCATCAACCATAACGCTTGGAGCAATAAAGAGAATATCTCCAGTCCCTCCCTGATCTGTCACGGCTTGTAGCCGCGCATGGTGAATATCAAGGGCATTGGTGCTGTTAAAATCTAAACCGCCATAAGCCAATTCGCTCTCTGAGACATCAATATGATCTGCAATTAAATACAGCGTTTGCGGCGTGTAAATATGAGAACGATTATTGCTTAAATCGAGAGTGTTTGCTGTCAACCTCACATCCCCCTCAGCAGACAGCACATTCTCAACACTGATCTCCCCTGATACAGAGGTTAGAGTTGCGCTGCCATAGCCCATGACCTGATCATAATAGATGTCGTTGCCTGCAAAAATTTCAATATTGCCACCACTGGCAATCTGACCAACCTTCACCCCTTCTTTTGCTGTAATCAAAAGAAAACCGTTTTTATCTAAAACAAGATCCCCTGAACCGCCCGTAGAAACGACACCTGTCATCAGTGTCCCTGCATCAAGGCTGCCAACCTTTAAAACAGCTTCTTCACCCGTCATCAGCGAAGAAAAGTCAACCGCCCCGCCCTCAATATTTGCCTTGCCATAGGCTAAAAGTTGCCCAAAATGAACGGGAGCATTTGTTGCTGGTTGTGCTTGAAT
>NZ_JBHIRI010000061.1:0-1728 GCF_042197005.1 Bartonella sp. AA78NXGY | reverse complement strand
AGACAAGACTTCAACGCAGACCATTAAAACCTTTACCGAAGAAACCAATGCACGTGCAAAAAAAATGGTTGATACAGCAGTGGTTACAAATACCCCACCTGAAAAACGCAAGAGTGGTTTTAATGCAGGCATAGTCGAAACAGGACAAATGCAGGCTACAAATGCAAAAGTGGGTGCCTTTAAAGCTCCCAAGCCCATTACCGTTCATAAGCCGATAGAAGTAGATGCCCGTGTGATGATTTCAAATTTAAATATTTCCGTCCCCAATGGTCTTAAAGATGAAATCAGAGACGCTGTCAATCAAGCACTTGAACGCTATGCAAAACAGCAACGTTTAGCCATAGCCTCTAGCCTTTCGGATTAAATACCATGATATTAGCTTTGGGTGGTTTTATTTTTTCGATTGAAACAGCAGCTTATCAAACACTTGATATGTCTTATGGGGTTCCATGGGTAGAGCAAGGACGATTGGGGCGCAAAGCAGCTCTTCAATTACCTGCCGTTGCAAATGCGGAATTTTCTTTAACTGGTGTGATTTATCCAGATTTCAAAGGTGGTCATAGACAGCTCGAATATTTACGGCAAATGGCACATGAAGGACCTCACATTCTTGTGACTGGTCAAAGCAAAATCTTAGGTAAGTTTGTCATTCTTTCTGTAGAGGAAAAACAAAGCATTTTTCATCATAACGGCACCCCAAAAAAACAAGAATTTACAATAAAATTGAGAGAATATGGTGAAGAGCTATGAGTGATCTTTACGTAACAAAAGAAGGCGATATGGTTGATGCCATTTGCTGGAGATACTATGCAAAGGGTCAACAAGCCCTTGCTGTTGAACGCGTTTATGCAGCAAATTTTGGTCTTGCAGACTATGGACCCATTTTAAAAGCAGGAATCACAATCGTTTTGCCAACCCTCCCCTATCCTAAAGCCACACCGGTAATCAGAATTTGGGGTAGCAAATCATGAAACCTTTTTGCACAGTGATGGCAAATGGAGAGGACATCACAAGAATGCTGATGGACTATGTTTTGTCGATTGAAATTACCGATGAAGCAGAAAACAAAAGTGATCGTATCACTATAGAGCTTGATGACCGCGCACGCGACAGTGATAACGGCTTTCTCGATATTCCTCTCATCGGAACAATCATTTCCGTAACACTTGGCTATGAAGGCGGCAAAAACCGCGATATGGGAGCCTATCTGATTGATGAAATCTCTGTAAGCAGCCCACCCCAAAGCTTAAGTGTAACAGGGCGCGCCGCCTCTATGAATACGTCTTATAGAACACCCAAAAGCCAATCCTATCACCAACAAACCCTTGGCAGTATTGTTCAAGAGATAGCAGAGCGCAATGGCTATACACCAAAAGTTGACCCTGCTCTTGCTAAAATTGTTGTGCGTCACATTGACCAAACAGCTGAAAGCGATATGGCTTTTGCTACGCGCCTTGCAGAAGACTATGATGCGGTAGCAAAACCCGTTGATGGCAAACTTGTGCTTGCCAAACGGGGTGAAGGCAAAGCCATTACCGGTGAAACACTCCCTATTGTTGTTATTCATGAGGAACATTGCACCTCTTGGGATTTTAAATACAGTGCGCGGGATGAAGCAGGTGCAGCCAATGGCTTAGAAACAGATGTGGGAGACGACCAAAAAGCCGCGGCTGATGCACGAGAACCAGAAGAGATTGATGATGATGAAAACTTTATCCATATGGATGA
>NZ_JBHIRI010000060.1:0-1777 GCF_042197005.1 Bartonella sp. AA78NXGY | reverse complement strand
CCCGCACAAGAATAATTTGTGCCTCAATCCCCTGTGCGCACACAGCATTAATAACATCAAGAGCTGTGCCTCTTGTTCCAAGCTTTTGGATTTTCTCACCCTCATGCGTAAAGAGAAGGACAGGCTCGTTGAGGGGAAAAACTTGGTTATCAGCATCAGGGGCTGTAACAACCGCCCCAATGGCGGTCTGATCAAATGTTGCTAAAGGACGGGAATTCTCACCAGCCTCTACAATGCGAATCCCATGATTAAATTCTGTTGCCATCTTGCTCTCCAAATCAATGAAGAGACCATAACAACAAGTGCACTCTTACATAAGACTGACACTGTCAGTCAAAAAAAGCCCTTTTAAAGGGCTTTGAACGAGCGATAAAAGGACTTAAAAACATATAAGCCTGCTTATAGAACAGCTATCCATTTGACTTCTGTCGTATCTTGGTTACTTGTGCATCCATTTATTCTTTCCATAACCTTATAAGGACAGCACCATCGGCTCCAGCACCGCTTGGAGAGGAATCTCCATGAGAGCCAGCACCACCACCACCAAAACCACGCCCTGCTTTTCCTGAACTATAGGAACCTTGTCCTATCCCTCCAGCGCCACCTCTTGATGTATCACCCCCAGCATCACCTCCGTTACCGCTTGTCTTACTCGTAATTCCGCTTGTTCCAGCATAACCATTCCCGCCTTTAGCAAGTCCTAGGTGCTCATCCGTTGCCAAGCCAAAATTTCCCCCTACTCCTCCAGTACCACCACTTCCTGAATAGCAGCCAGTAACATAACCATTTCGTGAACTATAGTAACCAGCACTACCATAGTTTCCTCCTGTGGCGGTGATAAAATTCTTGCCAATGATTGTTGTTCCTCCAGACTTACCGTTTACACACTGCTTTCCCACAGAAGCTCCTCCTTTACCAATTGTGATATTCTCATGACCCTTTAAACTGGCTTTATAGCCATACCAGACTGAACAACCGGCACCACCACCACCTCCTCCTAATCCTGACAAATAGGCTCCGCCACCACTGCCACCTCCACCCCATGCTTGGATTTCGACTTTTGTGTTATCCGTGACCCAATCGGGCCATTGAATTTTTCCATCTTGCGTATAGAGCAATTCAGCATCAGCAAGTGCCGGCCAATTCGTGATTTTATCGGTCAAATCTTTTTTTAGCCTCTTTATTCCTGCCAAGATGGCTTCATCCACTTGCGCTTTCGTATAAACAAGATCTCCATCAACTTTTAAAGGTCCTTTCAAGGTGCTTCCGTTTGTGTTTAAATTGGTAACCACTTCACCATTATGGATAAGGTTAAACGACGAATTACCCAACAGTTCTAAGCCACCACTCATAGTGACTTTGCTGGTAAATTTATTGTAATTTTTCCATTCATTTGGGTTTGTGAGGCGTCCATAGCTTGTGAGATCTTCATTGATCTTGGCTCTAAAATCATCAAGCCCCACGATATCTTCGGTTTTATGTTGATGCGCGCCTAACAGTGAGACAGCACTCCCAAAGGTGAAGTTATTGTTGCTTGATTTATAGAGAACATAATTGTTGGCAGCATCGTGTGCACCCTCGATATCGCTTAAATCAGCAAATGAGAAAGTTTTATCCG
This sequence comes from Bartonella sp. AA78NXGY, assembly GCF_042197005.1. Classification (NCBI taxonomy): domain Bacteria; kingdom Pseudomonadati; phylum Pseudomonadota; class Alphaproteobacteria; order Hyphomicrobiales; family Bartonellaceae; genus Bartonella; species Bartonella sp. AA78NXGY. The sequence goes on along the minus strand of NZ_JBHIRI010000060.1, from coordinate 159 downwards.
CTGCCATCTTGCCCTTAAGGGCTGCTTCAAGATCTGCGATTTCGTTGATCGTATGCGTGTGGTGTAAAGGTGCCTTTTCGTCTACCTTTTCCTCAACAGCCAAAAGAGCTTGATCAATTTTGGTCAAGTTTTCCCGCAAGATTGGGAATTCAGAACTGA
>NZ_JBHIRI010000059.1:0-1810 GCF_042197005.1 Bartonella sp. AA78NXGY | reverse complement strand
ACTCTTCAACCATTGCCAAAAGTTGGAAAAGCTTTGTTTAACGCCCTCCCACAAATTGCCAAACCACTCGACAACAGCGCTAAGCTCTTGTTTAAACTTTTGCCAAGTTTGAGAGAAATCAAAAGCAGCAGCAATGATATTTTTCCATTTGGTGATGGTGGTGGTATCAGCACCAAAAAAGCGCATGACGGCTTCAAAGGCACGCCCAAAAGCCCGAGATACCCCCCGTGCAAAACCTTTGACAAAAGAAGAAAAACGATCCCAATATTTCCACAAAGCAAAACCAGCAGCAAGGATGACAGCCACAACAGCAGCAATGACCGCCCCGATCGGGGTAAAAATACCCCCCACAACAGAGGAAAGACTTGCCCCAACCACTTCGATCACTGTCCCCATCCAACCAAAAGAGGCAGCAAATGCACTTCCTGAGACAGCAATCCCCCGTAAAGCCCCTACCAGTAAAGTCATGGGGCGAAGAAGACGCAGCGCACTTCCACCAAAGCTTGCTGCTATTAAACCCAGCGAGCGCCCTGCGGCTGCTAAGCCCCGCCAGCTTGCAGCAACACCACGACTAACAGCACCCATCTTGATAAAAGAGCCCATCAATTGAAGAATCCCAAGACGTGTGCCAGCCATGGTAAAGCGCAACACGCGCAGAGCAATATTAAAAGCCATCAGAGCGGCAATGGTTTTGATAATGGCACTTGTTAAAGTTGGGTGCGCATTCGCCCACGCCATAAGCCCATTGGTAAAATTGCCAACACTTTCCATCAAACTGTTGAGGGGGGGCAGAAGCACTTCACCAATGCTAATCCCCAAAGCCACAATACGGTTTTGTAAGAGTTCAAATTGCCGCATGGCACCGGTTGCTTGTTTGTCTGCTTCTTGCTCTACAGAGCCTTTAAAGACTTGTGGATCTTTCACATAATCTAAAGCTTGCCCTAACAATTCTGGATTGCCCACCAATTTGGCAAAATCACCAGTAAAATCGCGCCCCGCAATGGCAATCAGCGAGCGCATCCCCTGTTCGGATTTACCCAACACATTAAAAAAGCGCACCAAGGTGCCGGTGGCATCTTTGTCCAGATCTTGCATGAATTTTTCGCGGGAAAGCCCAATATTGGCAAAAGCATCTTCAATATGCTTGCCCCCTGCTTGAATGCGCGCACTCATGGCATTAAAACCACGCGCAGCACTCTCTGGAACAATCCCAGCAGAAATCATCGCTGTACCAAATGCCGCGGTTTCGCGCGCAGTGAGCTTAAACATGGTTGCCGCACCGGTGGCTCGATTGGTAAAATCAGACACTTCACTGGCTTTTGCCGCCATGTGGTTCGAGAGATGATTGATAGCATCACCTAGATCTTCAATGCCTTCCTGATTAAGCTTAAAGACATTGCGCAATTTGGCAAAGCGCTCCCCAATCTGATCCCCCGTCATATCAAAAGCAACAGCTGCTTTAGCGGCATAAATGCTAAAAGCTTCCAGATCTTGTTCACCAATGCCTGCTTGGCTAGCACTGGTCATCAGTTCTAAAACCTCACGCGCCGCTAGAGGAATTTTTGTGGAGGTCTCAAGGGCAAAACGACGCAATTCTTTTAAGCGATCAAGGGGGGCATCGAGAACCTTTTCCAAGCCTTTCATCGATTGATCAAATTGCATGGCTTTATAGAGCGGTGCAATTAAGGTTGCTGTTTGCGCAATCGCCCCCACCATACGCCCCCGCGCATGGTTAAAAGCATTTTCCGCATTCTTTGTCGCATCCTCAAGATGCTCAGGGTCAAACCACCCTTTAAAATGCTGCCTTGTC
>NZ_JBHIRI010000058.1:0-1950 GCF_042197005.1 Bartonella sp. AA78NXGY | reverse complement strand
TGTGTTAAGACTGATAAAAAGAGTGGCATTGTTAATGATGCCAATCGTTATGCTGTTGAAACCATTGGCAACCCTGCTTACCCCCTCGAATTGTTTCAAAGGGTTATTACCGTAAGTTTAGAAACAATGAAAATCGTTAAGAACTTACCAAAATTGGAAATAAGAGAAACTGAATAGACTTGGCTTGCTAAACTCACAAAGGGGTATAGAATCTTATAACCATAATCTATACCTCTCTTGTTAAGTTGATTAGATACAATCTTTAAAAGGAGTGTTTATATGCATTATTCTAAAAAGAAGAAACTTGCAATTTTAGATACTCTTATTTGGATTGCCTTTAAAAGATTATATCGTAATCTAAAATGATAGCTTTGTTTAAAGAGGGTTATGTATATTCACTTTTCTTATAGGTTTTGAAGGTATAAAAACCGTCAAAACCCCTTCAAAACGTATATTATTAGTTGAATTTATAGGTTGTGTTATCAATAGAGGTTGTTTTTTAAGATCTGTAAAATATTAACACATTGAAAAATAACGTTTTTACTTTTTATCGTTTTTTTATCTAAAAGAGGCAACCGTCAAAACTCAAAACCCCGTCAAAACTCATAACTATAAAGATCTTGATAGCATCTCTTATGAGTTACAAGATATCTTTTGAAAAGCTTTAAAGGATCACATGATTTTTATAAAGCACGTTGTAATCATTCTCTAAATCATAAGGTTATCTATTCAAAAGAACTGATTAAAATTCATAAAAGGGATTTTAATAACGTAATCAGTTTTTACTTTCATACGCTTTTCATAAGACACGTTTTAATGACACACTAAAATAATCACTTTTGTCAGTTCAATTTACTGACAGATAACTGACAAATATATATTATTAATTGTATTTAAGGTTGTGTTATCTATATAAGTTGTATCTTAAAAAGACTAACATATTGAAATATAATGCTTTTAATTTTTTATCATTTTAAAAAAATAGTATAGGGTCTAAAAAGAACTGACACAACTGACAAAAGTCTATTAAAAGGGATTTTGCTGATCTCTATAATGATCAGTTTCTATTGAGATATTTTCATAACAGACAATAAATCACAATTATCCTATTTATCGTTTCTCTTATGAAACTGAAAAATGATGCCATGGCTATAAAGAACATAACAGCTATAGAGAAAGCAAAAATGCAAATGAAAGCATTTGTTTATAAAGACAGTCCCTATAAAGGCTGTTAAGTCTAAAATGTGTTATTAAAAGAAATTAACAGAAATCTTAAAAGCCATTTAGTGACAAAATTGATAGGTTATAAAGTTTAAAATACGCATTATGAGAGCGTTTCTAAATATTATAAATGTATAGATTCAGAAAATAACGCAATCGTTTCATAAAACCTATGATATAGCTTTAAAAGCACATAAATATAAAAGAAGCAATTAATAAGCATAAGATATTATCGATACACAACGTATTAAAAAAATACAAAAAAATATCAAAAAAGATAAAATATTATTTGACAATAAATACGTATTTTGTTATATAAGTACTTAAGTGATCAAAACACTTTGTGATTAGCGGATAGATTACGAAACAATCTTTCCAAAGCTTTTAAAAACTGGCTATCTTTTATGCTATGATTAGCATATATGATAATTTTGTCGGGTGTAGTTACGCCATAAAATACTCTTATGAGAAAAGCGTAACAACGGACTAATCACCGTGTTTTGAACGCCCGACGCCCCTTATAGGGTGTCAATTTCAAAACTCTTGATTAGGACATATTAGTATGAATACTACAGTAAAAACCACCCCCGTTATCTCTTCTATTTCAAATGAAACTGCGCTTGTTAATCAACAAGAGCCTGCAAAAAAATATGAATTTATTGATGATTGTGAATATATCGATGGTCATTTCTTAACTCGAATTAGAGCCTTAAGAGATTTTGATGATGT
>NZ_JBHIRI010000057.1:0-2153 GCF_042197005.1 Bartonella sp. AA78NXGY | reverse complement strand
TTCTTTGGGTTCTTCATTTTTGAGATAATATTCTTCACGATAAACGAACAGAACAATGTCGGCATCTTGCTCGATTGAACCAGATTCACGTAAATCAGAGAGTTGCGGACGTTTATCGGTTCGGTTTTCAACTTGACGCGAAAGTTGTGACAGAGCAATGATGGGAATATTGAGTTCTTTTGCAAGTGCTTTTAATCCGGTGGTAATGGCTGTAATTTCTTGAACGCGATTTTCTAATGAACGCTTTGAACCACTTGTCATGAGTTGGATATAATCGATAATCAAGACATCTAGACCATGTTGTCGTTTAAGACGCCTTGCACGTGCGGCCAATTGTGCAAGGGATACACCCCCCGTTTGATCAATATAAAGAGGGATTGTTTGTAAGGAACGCATTGCGTAAATGATGTTGGTAAATTGCTCTTCTGAGATATTACCACGACGCATATCAGAAGAAGAAACCTTTATTTGCTCTGAGATAATACGAGTTGCAAGCTGTTCTGTTGACATCTCAAGTGAAAAGAAACCAACAATGCCCCCTTCATTTTCTTGGCTGTTATCACGCTTACAAGCATTGGCAATATTAAAAGCAATATTGGTCGCCAGAGAGGTTTTCCCCATAGCAGGGCGGCCCCGCAAGGATAATCAAATCGGATGGCTGTAGCCCTCCCATTTTCTCATCAAGGGTTTTGATATGGGTAGCTATCCCAGAAAGCTGTGAGGAACGCTTTTTTGCAGCGCTTGCCATGTTAAGTGCTTTTGCAATGGCTGTATCAAAGTTTTCAAACCCACCTCCATATTTTCCTTTTTCGGCGAGCTCAAATAATTGATTTTCAATCGTTTCAATTTGTTGGGAAGGTGTGAACTCCAGAGGCGCATCAAAAGCTGTATTGGCAACTTCATTGCCAAGATTAATCAAAGACCCGCGGATAAAAAGATCGTAAATGACGCGTCCATAATCTTCAGCGTTAATAATAGTGACTGCCTCTGTGGCTAAGCGAACAACATACTGGTATACAGTAATATCTCCAATTTTTTCTTCCATTTGGATATAGGGCTTAATTGTAATGGGGTTTGCAAGATGACCCTTTTGAATAATTTGTAAGACAATCTCAAAGATCTTTTGATGTAGCGTTTCAAAAAAATGTTCTGCTTTGAGAAAGTCTGAAACGCGATCGAGTGCATTATTATTAATCAGGATTGCTCCAAGCAATGCCTGTTCCGCTTCAATATTATGGGGAAGTTGACGAAAAGAAGAAGCAAAATTATCTCTTGGATTTTCTGTTTTTAGCATGTTCAATGTTCTCATTGCTTTCTTTTCCCTTGTTTGGTGCCTCGAGTGTGATTTCTGTTGTGTATCCGCTTTGTTTTTCATAGCGGTGGGTGACGGTTGCAGCTTTCCATGGTCCATTGATTTGCCCACGAAACCCTTGCAATAAAAGAGGTTGATCCGCCATGATTTCGGGACGCCCCTCTAAGGTCAAGGAGCCACTGCCTACAGCACGACACAACCTGTCCGACTCGGAAGCAGCAGCAGCTCGTGCTTCCTCCTCACAAGTGTAACAAGTCCGTAAACGCCGCACGGGACCGCTAAACCCTGTCTGATGTTTGACTTGGCATTGCTGCCCTTTTGAGCGATCAAAATAAGAAGCTTCAATGGTGCCATATTGCGTACGTGGCTCTAACGTAAATTCCCAGTTGGAACAGTCGTGCTTATGGATGTCGAGTGCTGGTAAATTATCTCCGCTTAAAAACAAAAACTTATTGTCCTTGATCAAAAAACGTGCCCGCATGCGATCGGCAAGGCGGGTTAAAAAATCAACAGCCGATTGATCTGTACGAATCACATAAGGCAAAGTTTGTTGAGTGAACTGAGGACTGACCTTTTCTTGATAGCCATGGCGTTTGGCAAGTGTCTCCACAATCTCACCAACAGTTTTGTGATCAAAATGTTCACTCACCTGTTCTTTGAGCTCTTTACGCATCGAGGCGCTTTTGCCACAAAGGCGCAAGATTTCTCCATCACTGCCACCACAACTTACAACCGATTCGACAACAAAACACCCCATAAAGGCACTGATGCTGTTCTCATAGCCAAAAATCACTTGCAGAGTGCTGTTGCTTGAGGGAACCTCTAAATCATTACCACTATC
>NZ_JBHIRI010000056.1:0-2270 GCF_042197005.1 Bartonella sp. AA78NXGY | reverse complement strand
GTGTTGAAGTAAATCTTTGCATCACCCGTTGCATTGTAGACTTCTTGCGTGTCTGGTTTACCAGAACCTATATGCAATGTTTGGTAATGATCTTCTGTTGGTCCATTAAAGATAATGGAGCTGTTATCGAGATTAAGCGTGGAAATATCAGAACGAGATCTTTGAGCGATATCAAGGAGATTGCCATCATCATCTTTTTCATTTTTGCTGGTTTTCAACGTCCATTTTGTATTGTTTTTCAGATCAAAGTGCACATTTCTGTCTTTAGCAATATTTGCTCTGCCCTCTAAAATAGACTGATCTGCGCTTAATGTGAAGGTGCCGTTGGAGATCGTTTTAACCTCTTTACCATCCCACAAATCTTTATCTTTCCATGATGTTTTGTCCCAAAAAATACCATCTCCTAATAATACGTCAGCATGGATTTCTGATTTTTTAAGATTGACTGTGCCGATTGATGGAGCAGCAGCATCTTCGATGCTTTTTTCAACAACAGTTCTAACGAAAATTCCTGTACCATTTTCAGCATGAAGCTCTGCATTAGTCAGATTGATCTCATTACTATGATATTTTTGCGGATCATGCGAGCTATTCGGATTATTATCAAAGAAAGTTGCGAATTGTAAACTGGCAACTTCTGCTGTGGCAGAAACATCTGTCAGATCAATATGTCCGCCATTTATTACAACCAGTGCAGCCATTTTTGCTTCTATTGTATTTTTCTTCCCCTTCTGAGGAGTATCGGATTGGGTATCTAGACCTTTAGAATTAGTATCAATAGCGCCATTAACCATCTTAATTGTGCCATCTTCACCAGTAGCGAGACCAATACCAACATTTTGAATAGTTGTTTTGCCATTTAATTCAACTATACTATCAGCCTCCCAAGTGCTTACACCAACGGTTTCTGCTTCGGACTCACCACCGATTATTGTTAAATCTCCGGTAATGATTTTACTCCCATCATCTGCATAAAGACCTTCATCAAAATTTTGAATGGTTGTTTTGCCAGTTAACTGAATTTCACTCCCAGAGCCCGATGTCCATACACCAGATCGTGCTTCATTGGGGTTGTCATTAATTGCTTTACCACCGACTATTGTTAAATCTCCGCTGGTAATTTTACCACCATTAAAGGCTCCAAGACCGTACGAAACTTTTTCAAAGGTTGTATGCCCCTTTAATTGAATTTCACTATTGGGATCAATGGCTATTATACCAGAAGTGCCGTATTCTTGGTTTTCATAAGCAGTTATTGTTAAATCTTCGCTGGTGATTTTACCACCTTTTTCTGCTCTCAGTCCATCTCTAACTTTTTCAATGCTTGTTTTGCCTTTTAATTCAATTATGCTTCCAAAGCCATTGGCATTTGCACCGTTTCCGAAGTTATTGGTTGTTAGAGTAACATCCGTAATTTCAATACGTCCACCATTTTCTGTAAATAATGCGCCTTCATGTCCATTCAAACTTCCTCCTATGACAGCCCCTCCTTTCATGGTGATCTTGGATTCTATACCATCTGCATGGAGTGCATTACCCTTAGATGATGCGACTGTAACATTGTTGTTTAAAGTAATGATGCTGCCGTTTCCAGCATATACCCCATCAGTTTCCCCATCGAGTGATCCTCCAGAGATTGTTATTGTCGAGTGATCATCTGCAAATATGCCTTTTAGTGCTTGAGTAACGGTTACATTGTTCAAGGTTACTGTGCTGTTTTTAGCACTTATTCCTAAGGATAGTGAACTGTTATCGTTTTCACTCGATATTACCACGTCTTCCAGCTTGTTTTTTTTACTCTTACTGTCAGAAAAGGAAGCACCAGTGCTAGATAAAATGCCAGATGAGGAGGCCTCCATTCCAGAATATGTAATTGTTCCCTTAGTCATTTGAAGTGTAGCACCGTCTTTGGCTTCAAGGCCTAAGAAAATACCAGAACCAGTGCCTTTAATGGTTGTGCCATCCAGTAACTCAATCGCACTGTCAGCACCTTCTGCTGTTACAGCATAGACGGTTTGGTTTGTGCCTTGGTTTATATCTTTATTCGTAACAATGGTTAAATGTTTTCCAATGATTTTGCCACCGTCTTTTGCGTGAATAGTTTCGTAGGTTTTATCGGATACTTCTTGTTGTTTTCCCTCAGAAACTACGAGGGTTTCAGCATGTGCACTGAACTGGATATTGAACAGGATAATAGCGGCTGCAGCTGTGCATGATAAAAGGGATGTTTTATACACTAGTATTCTCCTTATGATAGCCCCCAAATATTC
>NZ_JBHIRI010000055.1:0-2401 GCF_042197005.1 Bartonella sp. AA78NXGY | reverse complement strand
GGTTTCGTATTTTTAAACTATAACTTTTAAAACGTTTTTAGTACCAAATCTAAAGTAGATAGTTATTCTACTGCCATGGCATTATTTGCTTCCATTTTTTTGTGGAAGCGAATAGTTCCATTCTTAAAGACTAGCCTGCAATCTATTCATTAAAAGGCTTTTCATTTCATAAGATATAGCATTTGAATTTCATGACCTTTATTTCCTACCTCGGTAAAAAAATACCGTGGTTATAAAATCGATCTTGTCTTTAAATCCTTTTATGCAATCTTTAAAATGTTCGGTGTTATGATGATGCTGTTATGACAGCTCTCTATTTTGCGCTCGCCAATTTTGGCGAATGTTAATTTGCTCTTTTATGTGATTAACAATCCAATCTTTAAAACAAGATGTGATCTTTAAACGTATGTTATCGATATTTTCAAACGACTAAATTTAAAACAATGTGATTTGTGCTGTGATAAAAACGTATCATAAAATTTATGAACTGTTATGAATGATATCGGCTTTTCATTTTATTTGAATACACACATGCGTTATAATATTTACATCATGATTTGCTTTTTATGGTCTATTCATACATGCCAATCTTATATAAAAAATGGTCAAATGAATCACGTATAAAAATGTGGATTCTTAAGTGGATTCATATAAAATAATTTCACACAACCTATTGACTTTATTTCATTTTTTGATATGATAGCTTATCAGCTGGTACAAAGAAGATGTTGAGCATGTGAACAAATGGCGCGAACATGCAAGAGAGGATTTTCGATTTTACAATGGTGATCAGTGGAATGAGGCTGATTTAGCGGCGTTAAAAGAGCAACGCCGCCCCGTTATGACGTTTAACCGTATTGCACCATTGGTTAATGCCGTTGTGGGTTCAGAGCGTAACAATAAACGAGAGGTGCAATTCATTCCCCGTCAAATAGGCAAGGCATTGCCAAGTGAATTGCTTACAGGAGCAGCGGAATGGTTTCGCGACATGGCACATGCTGAATATGCAGATAGTGATGCTTTCCAAGACGCTGTCATCTGCGGCATGGGCTGGACCGATACGCGGCTTGATTATGAGAACAGTATAGATGGTGAACCGGTTATTACGCGTTTAGACCCACTGAAAATGGTCTGGGATAGTGCGGCAGTGCAACCGAATTTAACCGATGCACAACGTTTGTGGTATGTAGATCGCAAGCCGTTAGAAGTAGCTAAGCAGATGTTTCCCAAATCTCATTGGACAGAGCTGAGTGCGGATTGGGCGCGTGATGGGAGCTCTCATGAAGGCATTCATCATAATGATCTTGAAGCTTACGATGATGAGAAGGGCATTGATGTTGAAAACGGTCGTCGGATGGTTACACTTGTTGAAGGACAACATAAACAAAAATACAATAAAGTCAATAGTTTGTTTGTAATTATTTTATATGAATCCACTTAAGAATCCACACTTTTATACGTGATTCATTTGACTATTTTTTATATAAGATTGCCATGCATGAATAGACCCAAAAAAGCTAATCATAAAGAAGTTTAAGAAGAAAAAACAACTTCAAAATGTCCTTCAAGCGTTTTAACTTCTTTCGGATTAACAATAATCTTTATATCGTTTCCCAATTTTGCCAAACACTCAAGCATTTTCATTTCACTAATTCCTCGAAATTCTCCACTTAAGAGTTTAGACAGTTTTGGTTGAGTCATTTTCAAAAGTTGACTAGCCTGTTTTTGTGTTAAGTTCTTTTCTTTCAGAATTTGACTAATCTTATGAGCAAGTTGCGCTTTGATAAGCATCTCTCTGGAATCTGAAAAGCCAAGATCCGCATAAACATTGGAACTACCGTGAAAAACATTGATCATTTTAATTCCCTTCTAATTGTTCTGCTAACTTGAGACGTTCTTTAATCAGATTAATGTCTGGTTTTGGTGTTGCAATGCCACGGGTCGATTTTTTCTGAAAACAATGCAACACATAAAGAGATTTTTTATATTGTATCGTATAAACAGCGCGATAAGTTCCTTGAATATCGCGTTCAATAATTTCTAGAACATTGGCAGATCCAAACCCCTTGAGAACCTTAACATTTTCTCCTCTATCTCCTATCTGAGCAAGATAAAGAGCATAACCAATCCTTTGTTGAATAAGATCAGGAAGACTTTTTATATCTTTGAGTGAAGAACCAAGCCATATGATACGTTTTATTTTACTCATGATTATTAATATACCCATATGGGTATATTTTCAAGTGGTTATTCTAATTTTGTGATTTTTTAATAACTATTATTAATAAAATTGACTTGATAAAAATGGTAACAAAAAACCATAATTGTTTATTTATCTTATGAAAAGCTGCTTTGTAAAAACCAACGCTTCCAAATGTAAAAAGAACGTTTTTTGCAGATA
>NZ_JBHIRI010000054.1:0-2435 GCF_042197005.1 Bartonella sp. AA78NXGY | reverse complement strand
GCTATGGTTTGATCAACGCCTTGCCCTGTCAATGCCTTCTGCCCTGCTTCATCAGTAATGACGATGGTGCCATCGCTAATGGCAGATTTGGTATATCCTTCCCTTGAATCCTGTTGTTCTGCATGATCTAAAACATTTTTGGCAATGTTTTTAGCGATGTCGTATTCGCCCATTGCACCACCCGCTGCAATGCTAATCCCATCACTGCTGGCTTTGGCACTCGCACTGTTGCTAATATCACTGGTGCTGATGCTTCCTGTGGTCAGGCTGTTTTTTTCTGCCAAGGCTGTGCTTTCAATAATACCTCCAGTCAGCGTTGTTTTATCTTTAACGGTGATCTCAAAGCCGTCATCACGGGCTTTAATGCCTGATTGTTCCACAACACTGTGATAATCGCTGGAGGATTGATCATTTTGGAAAGAGACGTTTATTGATGCACCATCAGGCTTTCCATTGCCTTTAACCCCAACAGAAACAGAGTTTTTTTTGCTGGAACTTTGTCCCGTATCACTGCGGCTGACAACGGTAAAATCACCTCCTACTTCCATTTCTACACGCTCTCCAGAAACCACGGCGCCTGCCAATGTGGTGTTTGCCCCACTCGTGGTATGAACAGTACCTGTGCCAACAATATGGCTGTTCTTTTGTTGAACCTGTTCACTGGAACCTTCCCCTTGACTAAAAGCAGCACTGCCTGTTACCCCTGCGCCACCCATGCCATAACTGGCTCCAATATTCATTGAAGCACTTTGGTTATGGTTTTGTGTGCTTTTCTTGTTTTGCGCACTTTCAAAGGTAATATGCTGTCCTGCTTCCAAGTTGATATTCCCGCTCTGCGGATCATTTGCATAAACAGGATTGGTGCCAGCGATAATATCAGCTCCAACACCATGGATGCTGCCTTTGTGGGCTTTCATATTGACAGAACGCCCAGCTTCTATGCTATTGGTTACAGCAGTAGATGTCTGAGAAGACTTCTCTTCCTTTTCAGTCTTAAAGCCTACGGTAACACTGGTAGAAATATCCACCATCTTGAGAAGGGAATCTTTTGTTGATCCGCTCTTTATCCCATTATAGAGATCTTTGCCTTTGTTATAGAGATCTTTGCCTTTTAGACCAAGAATGATGCCATTGCCGATTTTGTGTTTTGTATCCCCATGACCAAAACGTTTTCCTGCATCCTTTATATCTTGTATGGTACTAAGAATGCCAACATTGACAGAACCTGTAACACCAGCAAAGAAATTTTCATGGTTTTTTTGTGTCTTAGAGATATCTTGGCTTTCTGATAGGGTGATATTATTGCCGGCATCAATGTTGACATCACGATCCGCCGCAACAATGGCTGCTTGTAAATTCACATCATTGTCAGCAGTAATCTGCACATCTTGGCGTGCCGTGATGTGTGATTGTGTGGAAGTGGTTTCCCATTGATCGCCCGTATCTTTGACGCTTGCAACCCCAACACCCAAAGAAACACTACTGCTGCTCTTTCCAAACTGAATGCCAAAACCTGAACGCTTTTCTTCAGAATTTGACTTATGGCTATTATGACCCACAAGCACATTGACATCACGAGCTGCCGAAAGATTAATATTCTCACCTGCAAAATCAGAGCCCACTATGCTCACATCTTTTTTCTTGGCAATGATGTTGATAGTGCCATACGCATTGAGAGAAGAGCCTTGATGTTCAAAACTCTCTTCATTTTGCACCTTTTCCTCACTCCCATATATCGACACAAAGTCCTCACCTGAGCCCGCGCCAAAACCAGATGCATGTTCTTCTGAGTGGCTGCTATGGTGATCTTGCATGCCATCAATCGTCACATTTTCTGCTGTCACATTGATGTTTTGACCTGAAAGCAGATGAGAAGCAGTAATTGTGGACTCTTTTTCTGCTTGCAAATCAATGTTGCCCGTTGCCTCAAGAACTGAGGAAACTGTTGTGGTGTGCGATTCAGATTTATCGGAAGATTTCTCATGCAAAAAGCTACTTGATGACGATTGGTATTGCTGATCGTAGTGTTCTTGAGCGCCTTTTATGAGAATATTCCCACCAGAGTGAATAGAAATATCTGCTTTTGCTTGATCTGGTGTTTCCTCTTCTTTTCCAGCAAAAAGCATCGATCCAATGATTTTTGTATCGTTGCCAGATTCAAAGGCCATCCCTTCACCCCCTGTTATACTTGAGCCCACAACTTGAGTAGCCTCAACATTATTATGGACTCTCTCACTAAATATTCCATCCTCTTTGTGATCGGATATCTCATAATGTAAGCTATCTTCTGCATTGTTGATCAGGATATCGTTACTGGCTTTCAGCCCCACCTTGCCCTTGGCATCTATATCGGAAGCCGCCATATGGATATCTTTTCCAGAGAGAACAGTGGTCTCTTTTCCAGAACTTAAATGAGAGCCATTGTGTAAAGCAAC
>NZ_JBHIRI010000053.1:0-2572 GCF_042197005.1 Bartonella sp. AA78NXGY | reverse complement strand
TCATTATCCTTTGTTGCTTCACCAACACCTGAAAGTGTCCGATCCCCTTTGTCTTTATTTGCGATATTGAGTTCTGTGCCACCTACTTTTGCACCAATAGTGAGACGACTCGTTGTCTTATCTTGCTGAACAAAGCTTTCGCTTTCTACTTTGGTAATCACATTATTAACCTGTTCAGTCAATTTATCCTGAACAGTCGTGAGAGCCGTATTAACACCCTCAAACGCATCCGCTACATTCTGATAACTCTCTCTTTTTTCCTCTCCATCAGTATCGAAAGTTTTGATCTTAAAAGTAGGACCTACTGAGTTTCCATTTCCAAAGTCAGCACCACCACCGAAATAAGATGCAACACTGCTCCCTAGGGTATGAAGCTGAGAACCACTTACAGCTTCGTCTGAATTTTCATTGATTGTCCCGCCAAGTAGACCGGAAAGTTTCCGCCCTCCATTATCCTTATTTAGAATACTGATTTCGGTACCACCTGTTCCCTTACCAATAGTGATAAGGCCCGTTCCTCCATCACGGAGACTGCGCGTCAAAGCCATCTCTGCTACTTGCTTAACAAGAATACTGTCTCTTACTTCATTAATTTCAGTATTTGTTGCCAAAAGTTGGGAACCATTGACCGCTTCGGTCGATTCTGCTGTGAGTGCGCCATTTTGAATGCCTGTTATCTTCTTACTACCAGCGTCAATACCACCCGTTGTTATTTTCGGTCCACCAGAAATCACTAAGCCCGTTGCATCTAAGGTACTGTTTCCTGCAGTTACTTTATTGACTGCAATATCCTTAGCTAGATCAAATTTTATATTATTATTATCTTTGCCTTTGCTAATTTGAAGATTTGTACTTCCAGCGGAAAAATCTACCGCGCTGTCCATGATAACGGTCTTATCATCCTTACCCCCAACAGATAGTTTCCAACCACCATTTCTTACGACACTTTCTAAGTCTTTTAACTGTACAACATTTACTGCATCAGTAGGCTCACTACCAGCCGCTACTCCGATAATTTGTCGTGTTTGTGGATTATCAGCACCATCATAACCAACACTCACAGCTCCCAGCGTACTTTTCCACTGAGATGTGCCATTTGTTGCAACCCCATCCTTTAAAGAAGGAGCATAACCTAAAAGACCAGCAGCCCGATCAGCGACAGAATCATTCCCTATAGCGACGCCTCCCTCCACTGTTGCTTTCGAATAAAAACCAAAAGCCGTAGCATTCTTTGCTGTTGCGTATGCACGATGACCAACAGCAGTCGAACCATAGCCCAAAGCCTTAGAAACAGCACCCACAGCCGTTGAATAATCACTCCCCGCAGTTGTATGATCGTCTGGTCCAACCGATTCATTATATTCGGAACCTATCGCGATGCTGTCTTTGCCTAAAGCATGAGCCATGTAGCCTATAGCAATGCTATCCACTTCATTTGATACCCAGGCTTGATAACCTAGAGCAATACCACGCTCCCCCCCCTTATCCACCTGTGCCTGAGAACCTATAGCTATCGAATGCTGACTAAACGCATTTGCCTGATTACCTATAGCAATACCATACAGCGCCTCCTTTGTTGCAGATGCATTGTAACCAAGAGCAATCCCCTTTTCTGCATAATTCTTTGCGCCGTAACCAAGAGCCATTGCATAATCACCAGCTGCAAGTACTCTATTTTTTTCATCAATATCCTGTATTCCAGATCCAGGACTAGTTCCAACACCACCGATTGCAATGCCAAAAATGCCTTCCGTTTTTGCCCCCCGCCCCAAAACAACAGTACCATACACGGCCTTAGGTGACTCTGCCATATAACCAATAACAGTACTCCAACCATCACCAGCTTTTGCACTGTACCCGATAGCAACAGAACCGTATGTACCTCTCCCATCAACACTACCAACCACATCGTCACCAATAAAAACACCCCACTTGCTTTTTGTATAATTAATCCCACTACCCAAAATAACATTGTTATTTTGAGAACGTTGCATTCCTGCAGTTCCACCCCGCAAAAGGTCAGAAACATTAACAGGGGCTGCATTCTCATTATTCCCTGAAAACTGTTGGGCTGTAGAGCTATCACGAACAAGCGACCGTGGACTAATGAGAGACTTTTTATATTGCTCGTCTGTATCTAGGGTTCTGACCAATAAATTTTTGCTATCGTCCGCAAGAACATTTACGATAGAACTCTTATCGCTCTTACCAGAAAGGGTTTTGGTTAAAAAATTTGCGTAATCTTCAGAAGCATTCAAACCAGCAACAGAGAGAAGGCTTTGTGGATAAGACACACCGGCACTTTTTACACCCTCAAGAAACGTGTTTCTAAAATCAGGATTTGCTGAAAAAACAGGCGTAACATTCGATAAGAATGTAGCCGCTGTAGCCAACGAAAGAACTTTAACAAAAGAAAAACGAGAACGTTTTAATTCACTCGCTGCTTGTGGGGCATATAATTTTTTCATAACAAACTCTCCAATGAAAAAACTTAGAAACACCTCCAAAACATAAAAAAGACACATTTTAGCATTATTGATCCCTTTGGAATTTAGAGTAGAGGATCATTGCT
>NZ_JBHIRI010000052.1:0-2648 GCF_042197005.1 Bartonella sp. AA78NXGY | reverse complement strand
TAAGCATCCCCTAAGAAAAAAATCTCCCGATCAGGATTGTAGCCAATTCTGTTCAAATAATAGGCTGAGCCATAAAACTTGCCAACATCAAGGAATTCTGCCCGCGTTTCATAAATAAAATTCTGCTTGGGCAAGGTGCCACCAACCCCACCCGATTGAGGCTTTGGCAAAGGGAGACCCTCAGAAAGTTCTCCTGCACCATTGATATCCACTTTTGGTGTAAACAAAGCACCAGCCCCGGTTAAACCGCTTAAGGACTCCAGCGGATTGCCTTCAACTGCTTGTGCTTTAAAATGCGCATCCCCTGTAATAGAACCTTCCCCTGCCTTGTTGTTGAGTTGATCAACCACCAGATTTAAAGTGCCACCCGCTTGGACAAGACCAGGAACTGCATCAAGAGCTTCTGAACCGGTCTGGCGATAAGTGCCATTAGCTATATCTAAGGAAACATCGCGGCTTCCATCAGCTTTATAACCATAACAATAAGCATCCGTATTAGCATTACAACCCATATAAGTGTTTTTATAAACCGTTGCCCCCAAATTGGTGAGCACATTGGCGTGGATATCGGCATTTCCTCCTGCTTGTATAATGCTATAGTGGTTGTCAATGGTATCGGCATTAATGATGAGATTGCCACTAGATTGTATCATCCCCTGAGCAGCCGGTTTATGCGAAAAACTCTGCGTGACAATCTTCTCTGTCATGTATGACTGATTATTCCATTGATAGCGTTCTATATCTCCTTTTCTTTTATCATATTTCCAAGTGAATGCCTTATAGACTGTTCCACCTTGCAAAGTTGCCGTGCCATAGGTTCCCTCTTTGTTAGCCCAAAGCTTTTTATCAAATACAAATTCTTCCTTAAGATACCCTCCTTGAGTATGTATATAATCCTCTCCACCTATTAATATATACGTAACATACCCCTTTCCCCAACGCTCTCTCTTCATATCGTGATATAAATTCTGTTCATTGAGCAAATTAAAACCCTTTGGTTTTTCGAATGCTATGGCGACTTCTTCCGTTTTTTCCGTGATGACAGGCATGCTATCGGCTTCGTTTTTGAGACTGTTGGTTTGGATATTTAAGTTTCCACCTGCTTGAATAACGCCCGCTTTATTCACAAGCGAAAGGCTTTTTCCAGTACCAGCTGCATTGGTGAAAAATAAATTGCCTTCTGCCATAATAGCGCCAAAATCATTGAGCAAAGCCCCATCAACTTGTAAAGCACCATTGCCCTTTACATAAATTAAACCCGTTTTGCTGTTGGTCACATCGCCCGTCACGCTAAAAGCTAAATCATGACCCGCTGCCAATTGACCGCTATTTTCAAGCTCCCCCGTCTTGATCACGAAATCTCTGGCTGCTAAAACCGATGTGAACTGATCCACCATAACGCCTGGAGCAACAAAAAGAATATCTCCAGTCCCTCCTTCATCGGTAATGGCTTGTAGCCGTGCATGGTGAATATCAAGAACATTGGTGCTTTGAAAATCTAAACCACCATAAATCAGCGTGCTGCCCGAGACATAAATATGATCCGCAGTTAAATATAGCGTTTGCGGCGTGTAAATATGAGAACGATCATTGCTCAAATCCAGTGTGTTTGCTGTCAATCTCACATCCCCCGTAGCAGACAGCACATTCTCAACGCTGATCCCTCCTGATACCGAGGTCAGGGTTGCACTGCCATAGCCAATGACCTGATCATAATAAATGTCGTTGCCTGCAAAAATTTCAATATTGCCACCACTGATAATATGCCCAACCTTTATACCCTCTTGCGCTGTAGCAAAAAGGGAACCTTTATCATGAAAAACAAGAGCACCTGTAGGGTTTGAAGGGCTCACCTGAGAGTGAACAAAATCTAAACCTGTCATCAGTGTGCCTGCATCAAGACTTCCCACCTTTAAAACGGCATCATCACCCGTCATCAAAGAAGAAAAGTCAACCGCCCCACCCTCAATATTTGCCTTGCCATAGGCTAAAAGTTGCCCAAAATGAACGGGAGCATTTGTTGCTGGTTGTGCTTGAATGGCAACATTTTGATGCGACAGAATTGTTTGAGAAACAGATAGCCCATTATGAGAAACTAGGGTGATATCTCCTGCTCCATAAACACTTTCAGCAACAATCGCACCTTGACTGCTCTGGAGATCAACATCCCCTTGGGTGCCAAGAACAACAACACCAGCAGCACCCGTTGCCGCCATATCAACCCCACCGGCTAAAAAATGAGCTTGTATATCACCACCGGCATGCGCCTTGAGATTCCCTTGCGCTAAAACAATCCCCTCAAGCTTCAAGTCTCCGCCCGATTCAAGAGCCATATCAGCACCTGACCCTAGCCCTGAAACTTGAAGTGTCTGGCGCGAAGACAGCTCCATATTGCCCCCAGAGGTTGCCTTACCGGCAATCGATAAAAGCCCATCCTGCGCCTCTATCTTCAAATGACCATCAGCACCAACCGTTTCTAACGTCACATCCTTATGGGCGGTAATATCAATATGCTTTTTCGAGGTGATGTGCTTTGCCAATACGCTCTGGCTTTTCGATTTGAGGACAACGCCCCCATGACCAAAAACATTCTTCAACGAGATTTTCCCGTCAGCAGAAAGATGCAACTGCCCCGCATTGGCTGCCAT
>NZ_JBHIRI010000051.1:0-2689 GCF_042197005.1 Bartonella sp. AA78NXGY | reverse complement strand
AGCGATGGCACCATCGTCATTACTGATGAAGCAGGGCAGAAGGCATTGACAGGGCAAGGCGTTGATCAAACCATAGCTTCCCTTAACCGTAATACCGCTGAAGCTCATAAGGGTGTATCACAAATAGATGTCACTAAGCTGGAACAAACAGCTGGTGAAGATCGTAAAATGGCAACACAATTGCTGGAAGAAGGATTTAAATACAGCGATAAAGCCTATAAAAAATATAGTGAAGAATCCTCTAAAAAGCGCAATGATGTAGCCTCTAAAAAGCGTAATGCTGAAGCTCCTAAAAAGCACAATGCTGAAGCCTCTAAAAAGCGTAATGCTGAAGCCCCTAAAAAGCGCAATGATGTAGCCCCTAAAAAGCGTAATGCTGAAGCCCCTAAAAAGCGTAATGCTGAAGCCCCTAAAAAGCGTAATGCTGAAGCCCCTAAAAAGCGCAATGCTGAAGCCCCTAAAAAGCGCAATGCTGAAGCCTCTAAAAAGCGTAATGCTGAAGCCCCTAAAAAGCACAATGATGTAGCCCCTAAAAAGCACAATGATGTAGCCCCTAAAAAGCGCAATGATGCAGCCCCTAAAAAGCGCAATGATGTAGCCCCTAAAAAGCGCAATGCTGAAGCCTCTAAAAAGCGTAATGCTGAAGCCCCTAAAAAGCACAATGATGTAGCCCCTAAAAAGCGCAATGATGTAGCCCCTAAAAAGCACAATGATGTAGCCCCTAAAAAGCGCAATGATGTAGCCCCTAAAAAGCGCAATGATGTAGCCCCTAAAAAGCGTAATGCTGAAGCCCCTAAAAAGCGTAATGCTGAAGCTCCTAAAAAGCGTAATGCCGAAGCTCCTAAAAAGCGTAATGCTGAAGCCTCTAAAAAGCGCATGATGGAGTAGAAGGGGAAACCAAATCTGCTATCAGCGATGGGACTATCATCCTTACTGATACAACTGGACAGAGGGCGATGGGGCAAGATGCTGGACAAATCATTGGCTCTCTCAACCGCAACACCGCAGCAGCACACCAAGCAGTAGGACAGCTAGATGTCGCACCGCTTGAGGGAGCAGTGCATAATCGCGTAGATATGATCAATGATTTATCGGATGAAGGATTGGGATACTGGGACAAAGTGCGCGAAGTCGCAAATGTTAAAGAACATCCAGTAGGTGAGATTTTGCATGATGAAAATGGCAATGTCCTCTATTTAACCGATGAAAATGGAAAACCTATAAAAGACAGCGATGGAGAATATATTACTCTGTATCACTTTTTAAATGCTGAAGATGAGCAGCATTTACAAGCTGGCTCTGATGGCAACAGGCGTATGTTCTATAATGGTATTTTTAACACACCAGATGAAGCAGCCGGTAATGCTGTCCACTTAGCTGATAATGAACATGAACCCCTTTATTTTACATACCACCCACAAGCTAAAGACAGGCTCGTAGAGTACGGAGTAGCGATTTATGAATATTTTGGGAGATGGAGTAATTCGACCAAGAAGTTACAAGATTTTATCTATCGTTATGGCAATACAGGGGCGATTGTTAGTGCGCATAGCCGTGGTACCATAACAGTAAGCAATGGAGCAAATGACTTGCAAGAACATGGTATCCACGGTGTAGCCAAGAAAACAGACTTCTATCTTGTTAGAGCGGCTGCTCACATGCAATCGATGGCCAATACAGTAGATTATCTAAGCGATGGCGAAAAAAATTATATCTACACACAAGGTCATATGTTAGATCCCATTAGTACAGTGATTGGTTACAATTGGCCTACGGCTTATAAGGCACCTTTTAATCTAGATTTTTCACTTTTGGAGAAAGGTATAAAAAATCCTTTTTATATGACGATATTTGCAGCAAACAGTTTATTTACTATAGCAACTAATCCAATCAGAGAGATGGGGAGAGCGGTCTGGGGACTTAACCCGAGCCCCCATAATTGTTATGCTGATGCGAGTCGTGAGTGTCAAATTAATTATGGTTCATTTAGTTTTAACAAACTTTATTCAACGAGAACAGGGAACAAAAAATGAAAATGTTGTTTAATTTATTAAGCCTGCTCATTCTGTTAACGGTTGCTGGATGTGATATTGAAAACATTGATAAACCTCCTCGAGGAGAGACGGCTGTGTGGGAGAAGCTAGGAGCAGATTCTACGGAGGTAGGAAAAGCATTGCTAGAGTGTGGTTTGCCACACCTTAATTATCTTGAGGATGAAGTTCAAAAGTTAAGCAACAATGAGAATGCAACGATTGATGCTTGCATGATCCAAGCAGGATTCCATTATAAAGGGAGAGCTAGCTGGTGTTCTCCTTTTAACGGTAGAGACCTTCCCATTTGTCAGCCTGGTGCTGTCATCCCGAAGAGAAGTGTCGAAAAGCGCTTAAACAGCCCTTTTTGTAAAAGAAGTCCAGTACAACCTGAATGCAAACCTTAAGTTTTGTTTGTGATGACCGACAATCCCCACACTCACGTTTTTACATGCCTGTGCGGGATTGTTTCCTCAAGCAACCATTTCAATATTGTTCACCGTTGTTTAAACAGCGGTGACAGAAAATATCAACAAGCTTATGAGCTGTTTATTGTAAATAAATCCATTGAAAGAGGGGAAGAATGAAGAAAATCTTAAAACTATTGAGTTGTATAGCTCTGTTAAGTATCACTGGATGTGTTAACTCAATTCCCTCAC
>NZ_JBHIRI010000050.1:0-2694 GCF_042197005.1 Bartonella sp. AA78NXGY | reverse complement strand
CACATGCTGAAACTCTTGACGTTGCCAACGAAGAAAAAGATATATCCGGAAAAACGTACGAGACTATTTATGTAAAAAACAAAGGAAAAATCACCGGTAGTACTGTAACCGTAACTGGAAATAAAAACACAAATACAGACACAGGTAGCGATAAATATGTTGTAACAGTTGAAGGTGCTAACAGTGCGCTTGAATTAAATAGCTTAAATATTCAAGGCACTGATTCTGATGTTCGTTTTGGTATTTCTGTAAAAGACGGCGCTAACATCAACCTGACCGGGGGAAACATTACAGCTTCTCAAACTGGCGTTTATATCGATGGTAGTAAGGATAATAGAAATATACTGCAAAATGTAGTAATATCAGATAATAAAAATGAAGCATCATCACTCCTTGGAATAAAAATAAACAAGAAAAGTTTTATCACTTTAGAAAATGTAACAGTTAAACAAGCACAAACTGCCATAGATGCATATGATTCCACAGTAAAAGTTTTAGGAGGATCATTTGATGCAGAAAAAACCGCAATATTTGCTCAAAACGGCAGCAACATCACTTTAACTGGCGATGCAAACATTACATCTAATGATGTTGGACTCTATGCGGCAGGTTCAAAGGCCATCATCGAAATGACAGGAGGGAGCATCACAGCGAAAGAGCAAGCAGTAAAGACAACATACGGTGGCCATATTATTGCTACAGATGTCACCCTAAAAACAAAAGATGTTTATGGAATTGGTGTAGCTTGTGAAGACCTTAGCATAATTGAATTACTTGGAAAGACAACGATTAATAATGCTTTCATCGGGATTCAAGTAATAGATGAGGCCACAATCAAGATGATTGGAGGAACCATTACAGCTTCTGCAGCTGGTGCTACATTCTTAAACAGTCACAGTTATAAATATGAAAACAAACTAGAAAATGTGACCATATCGAGTATTAAAGAGGATGTGCCACTGTTCTTTGGAATAAAAGCAGATGCAAGTTATATCTCTTTAAATAATGTAACAGTGACGCAAGCACAAACTGCCATAGAGGCATATGATTCCATAATAAACGTTTTAGGAGGATCATTTGATGCAGAAAGAACAGCAATATTTGCTCAAAACGGCAGCACCATCGCTTTAACTGGCGATGCAAACATTACATCTAATAATGCTGCTGGACTCCATGCGGCAGATTCAAAGTCCATCATCGAAATGACAGGGGGGAGCATCACAGCGAAAGAGCAAGCAGTAAAGACAACATCCGGTGGCCATATTACTGTTACAGATGTCACCCTAAAAACAAAAGATGGTTATGGAACTGGTGCAGTTTCTAGTGGCCTTGGTAGCATGATTGAATTACTTGGAAAGACAACGATTAATGATGCTTTCTTTGGGCTTCAAGCACAAAACGGTGGCGCAATCAAGATGACTGGGGGAACCATTACAACTTCTTCAACTGGTGCTATATTCTCAAACAGTAACAGTAGTGAAAACAAACTAGAAAATGTGACAATATCGGGTGTTCAAAAGGATGGGACACTGTACTATGGAATAAACGCAAATAAAAGTACCGTCACTTTAAAAGATGTAACAGTGGCTCAAGCAGCCACCGGTGTATTTGAAAAAGGTGTATTAGCAGAGAATGATTCGACAATAACAATCTCGGGAGGATCATTTCATGCACAAAATACAACAATATCTGCTAAAAGCGGCAGTGCCATCACTTTAACCAACAATGCAAACATTACATCTGATAACGTTGGACTCTATGCGGAAGGTTCAAACTCCACCATCAGCATGACGGAAGGAACCGTCACGGGGAAAGGTAATGCATTGGTTGCTGAAAATGGTGGACATATTACTGTTGCAGATGTGACCCTAAAAACAAATGATAGCGATAAGTCATCTGGTGTATTTTCTAATGGCGCAAACAGTGTAATTTTTCTTGAAAAAACAACGATTAGTAATAGTGAAACTGGGCTTGCAGCAATCGATGGTGGTGCAGTCAACATGACGGGAGGATCCGTAGCAGCGAACGAAACGGCGTTATTTGCAATCAACGGTGGGCATATTGATTTGACAAATGTTTCTGCAACAGCAGAAGTTTCTGGTTTGCAATTCGTAACTCACCCTACTACCAAACAAGATGAGCTAAATGATCCACAAAAACATCATAGCAATGAAATCAATCTGACCAATGCAGAGCTTCATGCTGAAAATGGCACAGGAATTTTCATTAGAGCTTTCACTAACGCTAACATTAAAAATAGTGCTGATCTGTCAATTGGTACAGTTAATCTCACAAATTCAGAAATCCATGCCGACGTGTTATTAAGGGACGGCCTCTTTACAAAAAAAGAAAGCTTTTGGGAGGAGAAAAATATTAATGAGATATCCAATGGCACCTTCACCTTAAGCGCTGATCATTCAACTTTAGAGGGCAGAGCGAATATTGCTAAAGACAGAAATGTACATTTTGATCTAAAAAACAAGACAACATGGACACTAAAGACCAGTACAAAAGAAAAAGATGCTGATGGCAATCTGCTTGATATTGCTCAAAGATCTCGTTCCGATATTTCTACGCTTAATCTCGATAACAGCTCTATTATCTTTAATGGACCAACAGAAGATCATTATCACACATTGCATATAGGATCTGGTAAACCAGATACGCAAACAGTCTACAACGCCTCTGGTAATG
>NZ_JBHIRI010000049.1:0-2694 GCF_042197005.1 Bartonella sp. AA78NXGY | reverse complement strand
CTGTATCAACCATTTTTTTTGCACGTGCATTGGTTTCTTCGGTAAAGGTTTTAATGGTCTGCGTTGAAGTCTTGTCTATTGAAACATTAAACCCTAACTTTTCTTTCACCCAATTAGGCATCCAACTGGTTAATTTCTTCATCATATTGCCAAAACCGTTATACAGATCATCCCATTTGCTTTTGATGCCCTCCCAAAGCCCATTAATAAGATTGGAGCCTATTTCCATTAAATCGACACCAAACAGCCATTCAATGAGTTCATTGATTTTTTTCGAAATCCAAGTCAGTGGTGAAAAGTTTTTAAAGAACGTCAAGAGGTTATTGAAAACATTACTACATAAGCTGTAAAAAGAATCCCATAGCTTGCTTATAAAGCTTATGACTGTATCCCAATGTTTGTAGAGCAGATATCCGGCAGCAACAAGAGCTGCAATGCCGCCAATAATCCAGCCGATAGGAGTGGTCATGATTGCGATACCAAGCGATATAAAAGCAGAACTAACGGCAGTTATTGCTGGAATGAGTGAAGCTACAAGAGATAGTGCAAGACCCGCAACTGCAGAAGCTGCCGGTACCATTGCCGCAATGAATGCTCCGGTAAGAACTGCTCCAACCGCGGCTAAAGATGCAGCTACCCAGCCATTGAGTTCATCCCAATATTTATAGAGTGCGGCAAGTACCGCGATACCCCCAATTAGCCAACCGATAGGTGTGGTCATTATAGTATAGCCAAGCGTGACAAACGCTGCTCCCGCTGCTCCCGCTGCGGCAATGAGTGGACCAAAAATGAACGAACCAAGTGCCACAAGTCCTACCTTAAAGAGGGTTATTTCACCAATCAGAGGTTCTAGCCATTGGAACCAGCCTTTAATCCTCTCTATAAGATCACTTATGCCTTTTCTTAAATCAGAGGTAGGATTAATCAAATCATTAAGGACTTTTTTTAAGGTTTTTGCCCAGCTCGCAACAGTTGTTTGAATGAGGTCGCGGTTTTCATCAATCAACTTTGAAAAACCGTCAATCATATCATTAATCACGGGCATGAAACGCGCGCCAATAAAGCTCGCGATACCGCCTATTTTTTTCTTAAAAGCACCAAGCTTGTCACTCAAATCTGCGGCATAGCGTGCGACATCGGCACCTATCAGCCATTTTCCTTTCCGCGCCTTTGCAAACAGCTCTTTAATGGGTGCCATGCCTTGTGCAAGCATGGTCGCCATTTCTTTACCATCGCCCCCAAACAGCAGAGCGGCAATATGCTGTCTTTGTGCTTGGCTTTTCATCTTACTCATCTTGTCGGTAATTTCTTCTAACAAGACAGAAGTGGATTTGAGTTTTCCAGAAGTGTTTTTGACAGAAATGCCAAGTGCTTCAAAGCCCATCATGCCTCTTTTTTGTCCGGCATATGCTTGTGCTGAACGCCTATTTAAAACCGCTAAGGATTGTTGAAAAAGTTCGGCAGAAGTGCCTGAATTATCGGCTGCATCACCCCATAATTGAAGTGATGCAACACTCATATTTAAATGGTGTGATGCGTGATAAAGACTATCGCCCAGATGCATGGTTTTCATGGTGAGGGCGGCTACACTTGCCACAAGACCACCACCAGCAAGCCCTAAGACACCGGTAAAGACTGAAGCACGACTTGCCGCTGTGCTAAGAGCACTTTGAACGCCATGAAGGCTTTTTGTCATGTTTTTGACAGCAGCAGAAAAGCGCACAATACCCAAACTATGTGAGAGTGTTTTTGACAATGTATCGAATTTTTTTTGAAGATGTTTGAGAGGTGCGGTGAGTTTGTCTTCAAGAGACAATTTTACCTTTGCATCAGCAACTTTTTCACTCATTTTATCTTATACCTTTCTGCTGCTTGATTTCGCCAGAATATGAGTTCTTGCGGTTCCATTTCCATCATCTTTGAAAGGGACCAATGGAACACAATGGTAATATCGGCTATGAGTTTAGCGGCGGTTTCCCAGTCGAGGTATCCCGCCGCTTGATAAAAGACTCCAAAATCTCTCCAATGCTCGACAAGTCATTAATATCGAGTTCTCCAACCGCTTCATGTGCCCATCCAGAAAGACGTGCAACCATAGCAATTGTTTGCTCTATGCCTTCTTTTTTGTCGATTGCTTGCACATCTTTTGTTTTGGGGCGCTGTAAGGTAATTGTGGTGTGCTCTTTTCCTTCAAAAGTAACAGGTATCAATAATTTATGTGTAATGCTTGTTTGTACGGTCATTTTATAATCCTATATTTTCTCTATGGTCTGCGAGTTGATTGACGCCATTGAATTTTCTCACCAAGTTGAGGACGTCTATCTCAACGATTTCAACGTCCTTCTGGACATATTTGAAATATTGCAATGTGAAGGTAGTTGTGGATGTTGCTTTGCTGCCTGGTTGCCATTCTGCCATTTCAAAGCCTTTGCATAGTCCTCTCATGGTAATGACAACACCTTCTGCTGGTGTGCCTTGCGCTTGCATTGAACTTCGTAATGAAATGTCGACATCAGTGCGCCCTAAGAGTGCCATTAACTCTGGAGAGCAATCAGAAATGGTCATGCTAAGCGTGAGGGTTTCAAGACCAAGGTCAACTTCAATGGAGCTATCCATGCCACCGCCGCGATAACTTTCAACGACCAAGTTCAAATTCGGTAATGTTACGCTTTCACATTTTGCTTGATAGGGAAT
>NZ_JBHIRI010000048.1:0-2857 GCF_042197005.1 Bartonella sp. AA78NXGY | reverse complement strand
ATCACAAACAAAACTTAAGGTTTGCATTCAGGTTGTACTGGACTTCTTTTACAAAAAGGGCTGTTTAAGCGCTTTTCAACACTTCGTTTCGGAATGACCGCGCCTGGTCGACAAATCGGAAGGTTTTCCCTCCAATGATTCACACACCAAGATGGACCGCCATATCTGTCACGGAATCCTGCTTGAATCATACAAGCATAAATTGTTGCATTATCATTATTGCTGAGCTTTTGATTTTCAGCCTCAAGATAATTAAGATGTGGCATGCCACATTCTAATAAGGCTTTTCCTACCTCGGTAAAGTCTGCTCCTGGCTTGATCCACCCATATACTTCCCCTGGAGGAGATTTGTCCATATCACATCCAGTAATACTTAATAGAATGAGCAGGCTCAATAAGTTAAATCGTATTTTCATTTTTTGTTCCCTGTTCTCGTGGAATAAAATTTTATAAAATCAAATGAACCGTAATCATTTTTACACTTAGCACTTGCATCAGCATAACAATTATGGGTACTAGGATTATAGCCGATGATCGCTCCCCCCATCTCTCTGAGGGGTAGAATTAACGGATGTAATGAATCATATGGTTTGGAACGTACCCCATAAGCCGTAGGCCAATTGTAACCAATCACTGTACTAATGGGGTCTAACATATGACCTTGTATGTAGATATAATTTTTTTCGCCATCGCTTAGATAATCTACTGTATTGGCCATCGATTGCATGTGAGCAGCCGCTCCAACAAGATAGAAGTCTGTTTTCTTGGCTACACTGTGGATACCATGTTCTTGCAAGTCATTTGCTCCATTGCGTATTGTTAAGGTACCCCAGCTATGCCCACTAACAATAGCATTGTCATTGCCATAACGATAGATAAAATCTTGGAACTTCTTGGTCGAATTACTCAATCCCCAAGTGCTACCCTCCCAAAACTTTTGATAATATGCTACCCCTAATTCTACCAGCACATCATCAGCTTGGGGAAAGTATGTAAAATAAAGGGGACCATTTTTATTAACAGCCAATTGGACAGCATTACCGGCTGCTTCATCTGGTGAATTAAAAATGCCATTGTAGAACATATAAACAGCACCATTAGGGCCTTTTTGTAAATGCTTTTCTTCCTCTGGCTTTAAAAAGTGATACAGAGTGATATATTTTCCATCACTGCCTTTTATATACTCTCCATTTTCATCGGTTAAATAGAGGACATTGCCATTTTCATCATGCGCAACCTCACCCACTGGATGGTCAACATAAAATGCCATTTTACGAACCCCATCCCATATATCAAACCATTCATCTACCCATTTATTTCTCATACCTAAACGATTACGCAATATATCCTCAAGCGGTGCGACATCTAGCTGTCCTACTGCTTGGTGTGCTGCTGCGGTGTTGCGGTTGAGAGAGCCAATGATTTGTCCAGCATCTTGCCCCATCGCCCTCTGTCCAGTTGTATCAGTAAGGATGATAGTCCCATCACTGATAGCAGATTTGGTTTCCCCTTCTGCTGCATCCTTGGCTTTGCCGTGATTTAAAACATTCTTGGCAATGTTCTTTATCGTGTCATTCCCAGAAAGGCTAAACCCATGGCTGCTGGCTTTAGCATGGGCACTGTTGCTGATATCACTGGTGCTAATGCTTCCTGTGGTCAGGCTGTTTTTGTCCGCCGAGGCTGTGCTTTCAATAATACCTCCGGTTAGGGTCGTTTTGTCTTTAACTATGATATTAAAGCCGCCATCACCCGCTTTGATGCCTGATTGCTCCACAACACTATGATAATCGCTGGAGGATTTATCCTTTTGGAAAGAGGCGCTCATGGAGCCCCCACCACCCGTTTGTCCAGCACCAAACCCAACAGAAACAGAGTTTTGCTTGCTGGAAGTTTGTCCCGTATCACTGCGGCTGGTAATGGCAAAATCACCCCCTACTTCCATTTCTACACGCTCTCCAGAAACCACGGCGCCTGCCAATGTGGTGTTTGCCCCACTCGTGGTATGAACGGTGCCGGTGCCTATAATATGGCTGTTTTTGTGTTGAACTTCCTCACTGGAACCTTCCCCTTGACTAAAAGCAGCACTACCCGTTGCCCCTGCGCCACCCGTGCCATAACCGGTGCCAACACTCATTGAAGAACTTTCACTGCTGTTTTGTGTGCTTTGCGTGTTTTGTGCACTTTCAAAGATGATATCTTTACCTGCTTCCATGGTGATCTTTCCGCTCTGTGCATCATTTTCCAGCACATAGATTGGATTGGTACCAGCGATAACATCAGCGCCAACACCATGAATGCTGCCTTCGTGGGCATGCATGTTAACAGCGCGTCCGCCTTCTATGCTATCTGTCACCGCTGTGGAGACTTGAGAAGAAGCTTCTGTTTTCTCAGTTTTAAAGCCCACGGTTACACTGCCAGATGCACCAGCCATATTGGCAAGAGCATCCTTGGTGGAGCCCCCCAATCCTCCTAATGAGCTACTCAGTCCTTTGGTTACGTTCCCCTTTTCCCCCGTATTGCCAGTCAGCCAATTAACAAAGGTTTTGCCTTTACTATAAAGATGACTGATTTTCATGCCAGTCAGTATGCCATTAATAACTGTATTGTTACCATCCTTATTATTCATGTGATCTGCGGCATCTTTTAGTCCTTGTACCGTGCCAAGGACACCGATATCAACGGAAGTTGTCACACCAGCAAAAGACTTTTCATGTGTCTCTTTGCCGTTAGAGGTATCATAGCTTTCTGATAGGGTGATATTATTGCCGGCATCCATGTTGACATCACGATCCGCCGAAACAATGGCTGCTTGTAAATTCACATCATTGTCAGCAGTAATCTGCACATCTTGGCGTGC
>NZ_JBHIRI010000047.1:0-3012 GCF_042197005.1 Bartonella sp. AA78NXGY | reverse complement strand
ATGTATTAACCATTGACGGGCTAAACAGTTTTGTTTAGAGGTTTTTCCATAGAAATGTGGGGGAGAGATCTTCAGCAGTTAAAATAAAGTGGTTTTTGTAAAATAAAGCAGTTTTTGGGTGTCACTTTTTGGGTCACAGAGGCATGTGCTTTTGTTAAAAGCGTTATAGGGCAGTGGCTGTTTTGAGTGGATTTATTAGCGGTTCCATGAAGTTCTTTTAAATCATGCTTCATGAATAGTGCAAAGCGGGGGCAATCTGTATTGTTTTGTGTATTTTTACGCCAAAGTTCTCTTTTGAGAATTTTTCGTGCCATTGTTGTTTTCTTTGGCTTGTTTACAGGTGTAAATGTTTATGCGCGCTCCTCAGCTATTTTTCATTCCCCAACAGATAATTTTTCTCGTAGGTATTCAGAAAAGCAGCAATTAGAAAGAATTGAGAAATTACGCGCTTTAACGCCTAAAAGGATAAAGACGCCTTCAGAGCAAAATCCAGAAACGCTTTTGGGTGGGAAGCAATGTTTTCCAATTCATGCTGTTGTTGTTGAGGGAGTGCACCATGTCAAAAAGCGCTCTATATCAGCCGTAACAGAGCCTTATGTTGGAAGATGTATTGGTCTTTTTGATATTCAGCTCTTAATCAAGAAGTTAACCAAAGTTTATTTGGATCAAGGCTATGTAACGGCGCGTTTTTATATTCCTGATCAAGATATCAAAAACAGCAAGACGCTCAAATTTGTTGTCGTTGAGGGCAAGCTTTCAGAGATTTACTATAATGGTTCACCGGCATCTCGTTATAACAATGTTGTGTGGAGTGCTTTTCCTGGGCTTCAAGGTCATGTTCTGAACATGCGCGATATTGAACAGGGGCTTGATCAGATCAACCGTTTGAGTTCAGCACATGCTCAAAGCGAACTTCTTCCAGGGCGTGAAGAAGGGAGCACCATTGTCAATATTAACAATCATCCCGATAAAACGTTCAAGGTTACTGTTTCTCATGACAATATGGGACAAGCCTCTACGGGTTATGCGCGTTATAGTGCGGGCTTGAGGGTAGAAAATATTTTAGGGATGAATGATGCGTGGGATTTTAACTATCAGCGCAGTCAGACAGATTATTGGGGTGGGAGCAAGCAAGAAGGACATAGCAATAACATTTCAGCGAGTGTGAGTATTCCATATGGTTATTGGACCTTTGGATTGAATGGCACTGTTTATAATTACCAAAGCATAATCCCTGGCAATTTTACCGATATTGAGACGACGGGGGATTCCAGTGAGTTGCACGCCAGTACAAGCAGGGTTCTTTACCGTGATAGTGTTTCCCTTACAACCTTGAATTTAGGTCTTTCTTATAAAAGAACCAACAATTACCTTCTTGGCAATAAGATTGAAGTGGGCAGCCGTCAATATAGCGTCGCCAATTTTGGCATTTCGCATTCGCGCCAGATGTTGGGGGGGACTTGGACCTTTGATGTGAGTTATTTGCAAGGTCTTCCCTTGTTTCATTCAGTAAAGAAACATGCGCCAGGAGCAGGGGATGCGGAGCCACAATTTGCCAAATTTACCGGTACGCTTAGTGTCATGACGCCTTTTAAGATAGGGGGCTTGGACTTTATACTGAGCAATCTTTTGAGTGGTCAATATTCACCGCATAATTTATTGGGAGCTGAACAGATTTCGTTGGGGGGCGCTTCCAATGTTCGTGGTACGCGTGAGAGTTTGCTTTTTGGCAATAACGGTTTTTTTAGCCGGAATGATTTGTTGCTACGCACCATTCCGTGGAGCAATCACGCGACCTTCAAAAAGGTTTTTGGTGAACTTCGCCCTTATGTTGGTTTGGATTATGGGCGTGTGTTTTCGCAAGTTTTGTATGGGATTAAGAGTGATCAGCTTGCCGGTTGGACAGCAGGTGTCAAGCTTGCGGGAGGCATGGTCTCTCTTGATGCCAGTTATTCCAGTATTTTTTGGAGCACAGTTAAGCACAAAAAATCAGGAACATTTTTTATGACATTAACAATGGAACTTTAAGCATTTTTTATTGGGGAGTTAACGTATGAGATATGAGAAGAGAGCAGAAAGAGCAGCTTTATTAGGTGTTTTAGTCTCCAGTACGATGCTCAAAAAGGTTTTATTTGGGGGACTTGGTTTTTCTTGTTTGTTAGCCCCTTCAGCGTTACAGGCGCAAATTACTGTGGATCCTAACGCGAATGCCGCCCATCGTCCAGATATAGTCGCAGCGCCCAATGGGGTTCCCTCGATTGATATTGTTACCCCCAATGGCAAGGGCTTATCGCACAATAAATATAACGATTTTAATATTGGAAATCCGGGTGTGATTTGGAACAATCATGCGCAAGAAGTAGGGCAATCGCAGTTGGGGGGCATTATGCCGGGCAATCCGCATTTGCGCCTCACGGGTTCGGCGAAAGTGATTTTAAATGAAGTGACCAGCAGCAAGCGCAGTGCGCTTCATGGTCCAGGAGAGGTTTTTGGGAGCCCCGCCGATGTGATTATAGCCAATCCCAATGGGATAAGCTGTGATGGTTGTGGCTTTATCAATACGCCCCATGCGACCTTAACCACAGGTGTACCCGAAATTGATGCGAGCGGTTTTTTGAAAGGCTTTGAGGTGCGAGGTGGGGATATTACCTTTGGTGCTAAGGGAGCCAATTTTTTCTCTGGTCAAGGAGCGGTTGATATTGTCGATATTGTCTCACGCACAGTGCATTTTGAAGGAGCTGTTGCGGGCAAGGAGATTGGTGTGACAGCAGGGACAGGTCACTTTGATTATGCTTCACGGGAAATGAAAGAACTGACCGATATTACCGGTAAACCGGAATATGCGATAGATGGTTCTGCTTTGGGGGCTCTACAGGCGGATCAGATTAAACTTGTGGCAACAGAAAAAGGTGTTGGTGTTCGTATGCGCCATGATATGGCAGCCAATGCGGGGCAGTTGCATCTTTCTGCTGACGGGAAAATCTCGTTGAAGAATGTTTTTGGTCATGGGGG
>NZ_JBHIRI010000046.1:0-3080 GCF_042197005.1 Bartonella sp. AA78NXGY | reverse complement strand
GGAATGAAAAGCATTCCGCATTGTCTCCAACGTCTTATTTTGCGTGATCATATCCACTAAACCAGCATGAAATAAGGTATTTGGCAAAAGAAGATAAGTTGGAACCTGTGGAACAACAGCTCTAATACCTAGCTCAGGCGGAACATCAAGCGGTATAGAGAGATTAGACGAAGGTTCCAAAGCATCAGAGGACTGAGAAGGCTTTGGTTCAACAGACGCAGAAGGAAGAACAACAGAATCTGTAGAAGAAGGAGCGTCAGACATAAACGACGTAGAAAGTGGATCGGGGGGAGAAAATGGAGGATCAACAGGATCAGGGGATGTAGAAGAAGGAGCATCAGACATAAACGACGTAGAAAGTGGATCGGGGGGAGAAGGTGGAGGATCAACAAGAGCAGAGAACGTAGAAGAAGGAGAGTCAGATGTCAACGACGTAGAAAGTGGATCGGGAGGAGAAGATGGAGGATCAACAGGATCAGAGGATGTAGAAGAAGGAGCGTCAGACATAAACGACGTAGAAAATGGATCGGGAGGGAGAGGATCGACAGGATCAGAGGATGTAGAAGAAGGAGCGTCAGACATAAACGACGTAGAAAATGGATCGGGAGGGAGAGGATCGACAGGATCAGAGGACGTAAAAGAAGGAGGGTCAGACACAAACGAAGTAGAAAGTGGATCGGGAGGGGGAGGATCGACAGGAGCAGAGGATGTAAAAGAAGGAGGGTCAGATGTCAACGATGTGGAAAGTGGATCGGAAGGGGGAGGATCGACAGAATCAGAGGACGTAGAAGAAGGAGGGTCAGACATAAACGACGTAGAAAGTGGATCGGGAGGGGGAGGATCGACAGGAGCAGAGGACGTAGAAGAAGGAGAGTCAGATATCAACGACGTAGAAAGTGAATTGGGGGGAGAAGATGGAGGATTAACAGGATGAGATAATGAAGAAGGTTTACTAAATGGACCATTATAAGAACCTATTCTAGAAGAAATATAAACCCCTTCGAGTCGGAAATCCCAAAATTCCCCCTCACCTTCCACTAATCTTTGCGTAGCATCTGCTTCTCCAAAGGGCGAACCTGGACCATAACCACGAATACGATATTGATAAGGAAAACCTTTCACCGTAGTATAATCATCATAACCATTGGCGAGTCGAAAAGAACCTGCCTGCGCTGTTCCAGCAACTTGAATGAGTGAAATGCTTTGATCTTTTCCCTCATAGACTTCTTTACTTGCATATTTTGGAAAATTTTGCACATGAACGAATGTCGTTCCAGAAACATCCCCATAGATCAATATGCGATCCGTCTTTTGGGGATTAAACAAACCCTCATCATTCAAAAATGCATTCAACCTAATCTGAGCGTTTCCTTCGGCACTGTAGACTTTTTTATCTTTTGATGCGAGAATTTTATCTCCTGCACCTATATCTGCTTTTTTTCCAATGCGTAGCGTTTGATAACCACTGTCTTCATCAAAGATCAATGTGCTATTGGAAAGACTTAGAGAAGAAAGCGATGAAACAGATTCCTGTAAACCGTTGTATTTACTTTTAGTAAGATACCATTTTGAATAACGAATTAACTCTAAATCAATAACCGATCTACCCTCAACACGCGTACCTCCTGTAAGAGAGGAAGCGTTTGCTTTCACCAATAGAGAAGCATTATTTTTAGCTTTTAGCAACAAATCACCAGAGATTTTTGTTTCATCCGATAATTCAAGAGTGCCTTTTACTTCATAGTCTTTATTCCCCTTCGCATAAATCGCAATCCCGTCTGGAACTGTCATATTTGTCTCTGATAAATAAACAAATGCCCTCCCCGTGATAACTTTTTTGGTTTCTAAAATTTTTTCATCATCTCGTTGCCTCAACATTTTAGCAAGTTCTTCTGGAGCTAAAACATTAAAGCACAGTCCATATACTCCCTCACCCTGAACAGAAATATTGTTTTTTTCTATCTTAATATTTGTATTCTTAAAGCCATCTGGTGAAATATATTTTTGAATTAACTTACCATTATCATTTACATAACCTGAAAAGTTTTTCATCAAGAATGCATGCATATGGTTCAGCTGAATAAAATTGTTTTTCAAATGAACGTCACCACCTTGAAAAACCTCAAAAGCTTCTGGCAATACCCCCATAGCTCCATCACCATCTGTTAAAGTTTCCTCCCTCCTTCCTTGCCCCGTAATCCCCATAGTATCAAGAATATAATGCCCCCCAAATCGAGTTGAAAATGAGCCAATCTGGTTAAAATTAACGGTACCGTCTGTCATTTTAACCATTGCATCAAAACCACTCATAATACCGATCCCTTTTACATTCAAATTATCTGGCTCAATATTGATATTCACACTCACTAAAGCAATATCCGTTCCTCTCCCCCATGCATAAATAGCATGTGAAGTCCCCTTAATTTCCCCTACTGTCATGCTAATAACGGCATTTTGAGCACGAAGAGCAGGTATATTCTTAAAATCTGAAGCTATTAAATTAATTTTTCCACCATTTCTTACATACGCCCCATACGCAGATATTTTATCTGGATCATCGCCAAAAACTGTTATCTGAGAGGCATTAACAATAGTGCCTGCTTTTTCTACATATATAGCTGCAATAGGTGCAATATGAGCAGACGTCTCTTGAGAACTTTTTAAGTAATAGATTTTATCTGCGAGAAAGTGTGTTTTTCTATCATCGCATTTATAAAATGCCCCTCCTGCATCACTTGAAGATCCTGCAGCATTAACATACGTAACCTGCAAAAAATAAAGAATAGCTGTTGTAACGTTGCATAAAAATACATATTTATGAAATACATAAATCATAACTCTTGCCGCCTCCTATTCCCCTACTTCTATTCATTGAAGAATAATATCTATATTAAGCTAATAAATTTCTCAAAATACAATAAATATAAAATGAAATATTTAATTTAATACTTAATACAATACTATATACTTATATATAAGTTACTATATAGTTTATGTATCGCTAAAAAAGGTGGCGCAATCCAGCAGAGAAACTCGTTCCAGAAAAACCAATTTTCTTAAATCTATGCTGATAAGTGACA
>NZ_JBHIRI010000045.1:0-3332 GCF_042197005.1 Bartonella sp. AA78NXGY | reverse complement strand
CAGGTCCCATAGGATCAAGGTCAAAATCTCTGCCAATCTGGATGGTACCATTATCACCAAAGGTTTTGATCAAGTTTACTTTTCCATAGAAAGACATTGGACGGTTGCTTTCAGTGGAAATGGTTTTTGTCAAACGTCCACCAACACGGATCAACCATTGAGAAGGATTTTTCATATCAACGGTAAAATTATCAGCATCTTCAATGGTATTAAACATCAAATGTTGATAGGCAATTTGTGCTTGTGGCTCGAAGGTTAAGCCTTCCATTCCAGTTGCAAACTCTTTGCCAACAGTGGTGGAGATACTCAACATTTTGGCGTTTTTCAATTTTGCGGTATTTCCTCTGATGGCATTGCCGATATCTCCTTTTATTATCCCATAGGATAGCAGTGTATCCATATAGAAACCATTGTTATGCTGTACGCTGCCATAAGCTGTTAGTGACCATTTATCCAATGTGCTCTTACTTGCATCATCCATATCCTTTGGAGTGAAAGACAGCCGCCCATAGGTGCCTACAAGACCGAAATGTGTTGTGGTATTTTGCCCTTCAATTGCTGCTAATGTGACACCGGCTTGGAGAGCAGCATAGCGGATATCAGCACCATAACCATATTTGAGAGGTCCGCGTTCAGAAGATAAGGTTCCTGTGTTTCCGTAAGTATAGAGGAAGAAACCGGTTTGTTTTTCCTCTTCTTTTCCTAAGACAGATGTTCTGATATTGGCTAAGAGTGCGTTTTGTTTAGCCATATCGGTTAGTCCCGTGTAGAAGAGAGCATTTGGCATGACTAAATAGCTTGCTGTTTGTGGTACAGGGGCAACGGTAGGAATATTTGTTTCAGGATCAGGATTTGAACCAGAATTGGAGTCAAGCAGTTCGGGTTGCAAACGGAAATCCCAGAAATTTTCATTCTTTTCATCAAAGAGGTTTTGTGCAATATCGGCGTTGCCTTGGCTTGAGTCTGGTCCATAGGCACGTAGTGTATACATATCTGGTAAGCCACCTCTTGTGGTATAGCCATTTACCAGTTTGAAAGAGTTTTCTTCTGCTTTTCCAGAAACTTGAATAAGTGAAAGACCTCGGACATTGGCAGCAGCAGAGGTATTTGCTTCGATATTGTTCTCTTCTAAGCGCCCCGTGACATAAACTGATGTGTTGCCTGAGACGTTCCCATTGATCAAAAGCCTATCGGTTTTTTGGTCATTTATTGCAGCACCATCACTCCAAGCCGTGTTGAAGTAAATCTTTGCATCACCCGTTGCATTGTAGACTTCTTGCGTGTCTGGTTTACCAGAACCTATATGCAAGGTTTGGTAATGATCTTCTGTTGGTTTCTCAAAAACAATGGAGCTGTTATCGAGATTAAGCACAGAAACATCAGAACGAGATCTTTGAGCGATATCAAGGAGATTGCTATCAGCATCTTTTTCGTTTTTGCTAATTTTCAACGTCCATTTTGTATTGTTTTTCAGATCAAAACGTACATTTCTGTCTTTAGCAATATTCGCTCTGCCTTCTAAAGTAGACTGATCAGCGCTTAAGGTGAAGGTGCCATTGGAGATGGCGTTTGCACCGACATAGTCCCAAAGCTCTTTGTCTTTCCAATAAACGCCTTTTCCTAATAAAACATCGGCATGGATTTCTGAATTTTTGATATTGGCTGTACCAATTGATAGGTCTGCATTGTTTTCGATATCGTTGTCAGTGAAAGCTCCGATAAGAATTCCAGCACCATTTTCTACGTGGATATCTGCATTAGTCACATTGATTTCATTGCTTTGACGTTTTTGCGGATAATTTTGATCTGTGTAGAAGAGAGACATGATTTGCAAACCACCGATTTGTGCTGTTGCAGAAATATCCTTGACATCGATATGTCCACCGTTTTCTGTATACAATGCAGCTTGTTTTCCAAATACTGTTCCGCCTGTCATTGTGATTTGGGATTGTGGACCGCTTGCATGGAGTCCACTACCATCAGATGCGTTAATTTTAGCATTGTCTTTTATGATAATGGTGCCGCCACTCTCAGCAGATACCCCTGAGGTTTTTACATTAAATTCTCCCCCTGATACGTTTATTTGAGAATTAACAGCGGAGGCTATGCCTATATTGGCTTGAGTAACTGTTACATTTTTTAAAGTAAGTTTGTTGTTATGGGTGGACATTACCCCTAAGAGTTGTTGGTCATCGTCTTTACCACTTGATATTTTCACATTTTCTAGCTTATTTTCTTCGCTGTTTTCGTCGCCGAAGAGAGCACCCATTGCAATAGCCGTAATAGAACCTCCAGTCATCTTGATTGTAGCTTTTTTGTATGCCATAAGCCCTGTTGAAACATCCTTAATCGTTGTATTATGTAATTCAATCATGCTTCCAGAGTCATCGGCGCGTGCACCATCTTCGGTGCCATCTGTCGATGTTATAGTAATACCATTGACATCAATATGTCCGCCGTTTTCGGCAAACAATGCGCTTACACCCCGTCCGCTTACTGTTCCTCCAGTCATTGTGATCTTGGATTTTGAACCATCAGCATGGAGTCCATAAGCACTGGATGATGTAATATCAGTCTTGTTGTCGATAGTAACCGTGCTGCCATTTGAAGCATATATTCCATCAGTTTTTCCATCAAATGATCCTCCAGAGATTGTTATTGTCGAGTGATCATCTGCCTTTAGAGCAGAGAAGGCATGCATAACAGTTACATTTTTTAAGGTGAGCGTGCTTCCCTTGGTAACTATTCCTGAGAGTAATTGCAGTCCATCTTTATCTAAGTCTGATATCACCACGTCTTTTAGCATGTTTTCGCTGCTATTCGTGTTATTAAAAGAAGCGCCAACAGAGGCAGCTGCAATGGAACCTCCAATCATTTTGATTGTAGCTCCGTCTTTGGCTTCAAGACCGCGGAAAATCTCAGAATCAAGTTTTGGGATAATTCTACTATCCTGTAATTCAATTACACTGTTAACACCTTCAGCTGTTACAGCGTATACATCGTAATGGACTGGGTGGTTTATCGTTAAATTCTTGCCAATGATTTTGCCACCGTCTTTTGCGTGAATAGTTTCGTAGGTTTTATCGGATACTTCTTGTTGTTTTCCCCCAGAAACTACGAGGGTTTCAGCATGTGCACTGAACTGGATGTTGAACAGGATGATAGCGGCTGCAGCTGTGCATGATAAAAGGGATGTTTTATACACTAGTATTCTCCTTATGATAGCCCCCAAATATTCATTTCCCCGCGAACTTCATAAGAAGAAGTGAAAATGGATAGTTGTTATTAATTTCAGTAATTGTTTTTATTTGGTAAGACATTTTTGGTTTTTT
>NZ_JBHIRI010000044.1:0-3659 GCF_042197005.1 Bartonella sp. AA78NXGY | reverse complement strand
CGATTTACGGCATTAAACATTCGGAATCGGACGCCGGTGGCAGAATCCCCACCACAATTCCAAGAAAGGAACTTGATATTTGTATCAATGATATCGGAGGATTACCACCAAAACCTGAAGATAATGTTGTAATCATTTCCCCTGAAAACAGCAAAGCTCCCTCTTCTCAGGAGCATTTCATTGTGATAGATGTACAAGCTTCAGAATCCGGTATGTATAAGCTTATCTTGCGGGAGCTAAAGTAAAGATATGCTTATAAAGAAATGATCTAGTACATGTTTATATTTAGAAGAAAAAAATACAAATTAACAAATGAAGCAATTAAGGTTGGCGAATTTATTCTTTACCGTATTAAAGCTATCAAAAATTTTGGTACAATTAAGAAAGGTGATTTAGGTGGATATATTGAAAAAGAAAGAAACCTAAGTCCTTACGATAATTGTTGGGTTTTTGATAATGCACAGGTTTACGGAAATGGATATGTTTCTGAAAATGCTACAATTAGGGATGATGCAAAAGTTTATGGTATAGCATCGGTTTCTGGTGAAGCGCAAATTTCTGGTAAAGCGCAAATTTATGATGAGGCCTCAGTTTGGGGAAGCGCTAAAGTTTATGACAGCGCTAAAGTTTTCGGAACAGCATCTGTTTCTGACGATGTAAAAATTTATGATGAAGCATCAGTTTCTGGTGAGGTATGCATTACAAATTCGGCATGTATTTTTGAAAACGCTAAAGTATATGGTGAAGCATTTATTTCCAAAAATGCTAAAATTTTCGGCAATGCAAAGATTTATGGTGAAGCATCTATTTTCGGAGATGCACACATTTCTGGAAATGCTATAATTTACGGTGAAACATCTATTTCCGGAAATGCTAAAATTTATGACAATACAAAAATTTATGATGAGGCATCAGTTTGGGGAAATGCTATAATTTGCAATAATGCACAAGTTTTTGATAAAGCAGATATCTCTGACAATGCACAGATTTTCGATAATGCACGAGTTTACGGTAAAGCATCGGTTGCTAATGAAGCGCAAATTTCTGGTAATGCACGAGTTTATGGCGAGGCATCAATTTTTGACAGTGTGCAAGTTTGTGGAAAAGCGCGAGTTTGCGGAACAGCAGAAATTTACGATAATGAAATTATTTCAACTGGGGTGAGAGACTAAACACAAAAAAACAAACGATTGTGAATTCAAACCTATCACTGGCTTGTTTGATTTTATTGGAAAAGAAAGGATATTCGGATCACAATTAAAGAATTTAATCGATTACTTGTGTAAAAACGATTTTTAGAAAAATGTAATATTACTTATTGACATTGTGACAGGAGTATGAATAATCGAATCAGGTGCCTAACAAACACCTTAGAACCATAAGCGGATTGGTTACCGAAATAATCAGTCTTCTATACATTAAAGACTTTGACTCATTATATGCTACATGCGTATAATAACATCTGTCGGGTGTGGTTACGCTATACAATACCCTTGCGGGGAAAGTGTAACGACGGACTTATGGCCGTGTTTGTTAGCGCCCGGCACTCTTTTTGAGTGTCATTAACAAACGTCTAACCATAAGGAATTCATTATGAATACTCTTATAGAAATTAGAGAACAGGTTATTGATCAGGAAACTGTTCAAACTGTTAACGCTCGTGATTTGCATGCGTTTTTAGAAGTAGGTAAAGATTTCTCTACTTGGATTAAATATCGCATCAACAAATATAATTTATTAGAAAATCAGGATTATTTAGTTTTCACCAACTTTGGGGAAAACCTCCAAGGTGGTCGTCCCTCTAAAGATTATCATCTAACTTTAAGTGTAGCCAAAGAGCTCTCTATGCTTGAGAATAATAAGAAAGGTAGAGAGGCTCGTTTATACTTTATCAAATGTGAACGGCTTTTGAAGCAAGTAGCTGCTCCACAGATAGCTGCATCACAAGTTGACTACTCCAAACCTGAAGCATTGCTTGGTGTTTTGAATCACTTACAAAGTCAAATAGAGCAAAAAGATCATGTTATTGCAGAATTAGCACCAAAAGCAAAAGCTTTGGAAGGTTTAAAACGCTCTGATGGTTTGTTTGGCTTAATTGAAGCAGCAAAGATGTTAGAGGTACGACCAAAAGATTTAACGGATTACTTGCGTAAACATGATTGGGTCTATCGACGGGCTCCAGGGGCGCCTCTGTTACCTTATCAGGACAAGATCAAGAAAGGATTCATGGATTGCCCTGCTATTACCATTCAAAGACCGGATGGTACAGAAAAGGTACTGCCTTCAACAAAAATCACATCGAGAGGATTGGCATGTTTGAGAGAACAAATCCATGGAGGTGTACAATGAAGATAGATACCAACTTCCTATGCGATTTGTGGATGGCATTGTTTCAGTTTTCTAATCATCAAAGCATTGGAGATGAGGATTGCACTGCCATAATTGAGATTATGGGCATGGTGGAAAAAGCTTTGATTTTAAAACTTCAAAATGAGGTTCCAAATATTACGAAGATTTTAGCAATTCTTACAGATTTTGGAGATTCAGAGTTACCGCATAGCATGGATTCTTTGTTACGCGCTTATGAACCAAATTTCGAGAGCCCCATTAAAAAGGTTGCTTAACTTAAAAACAAAACTCCCCTCCCTGTTCTTAAAATGGGGAGTGGTTAAACCCTACATTCAAATTTATTGATTTTGGCAAATTCGTCTGCTTTTTCAGTTTGTAATATACTAACGTCATAAGCAGCTTGCATGTTAAGCCAAAATTCAGCAGTAGTATCAAAAAAATAGGCTAATCTGAGAGCAGTATCGGGAGTCACTGGACTATTTTCAGCAACAATACGTTCTATTCTCGTGCGTGGAACATTTAATGCTTTTGCAAGAGCATAAGCAGAGAGGGCATATTCTTTTAAATATTCCTCTCGTAAAATTTCTCCGGGATGAATCGCTATATAATTTTTCATCTCGACCTCCTACAGATCAATGATAATCTACGATTTCAACTTCATAAGCGCCATTAGAGCGCCATTCAAAACAAATACGAAACTGGTCATTAATACGGATAGAATATTGACCTTTACGCTCTCCTTTCAATGCTTCTAGACGATTTCCCGGAGGACTACGCAAATCTTTAAGATCAACTGCTTTATCGAGCATAAACAATTTTCTTTGGGCTATACGCACTAGAGTGGTGGGAAAGCCTCT
Source organism: Bartonella sp. AA78NXGY (assembly GCF_042197005.1). Classification (NCBI taxonomy): domain Bacteria; kingdom Pseudomonadati; phylum Pseudomonadota; class Alphaproteobacteria; order Hyphomicrobiales; family Bartonellaceae; genus Bartonella; species Bartonella sp. AA78NXGY. Next base: position 453 of record NZ_JBHIRI010000044.1, on the reverse strand, counting down.
GGGCGGATTGCCTTCTAAAAGATCTTTACACCGCTTATCAGCAAAAGATTCAATCACCAAATCACCTTTATTCATTCTTTTACGTATCATAACACGATACTAATATAAAGAAAAGGATAAATGTTAAATAACAGGAACACTCATGCATCCGAGAGAGACGATAAGGGAAAGTTTTGTTGCGTTGATTAAAGCAGCAAAGACGGCAGCTGGTGACAATGTTTTCAATATGCGTGATTTCAACTTTTCCGTTGAGAACACGCCTGCAATTAATATCTCAACACAAAGTGAAACGATTGAAGATGGCTATGATTATGGAATAAGGCGGCGTGTTTTAACGCTAGATGTTGAATGCTATACAACATGTGAAGAGGGCGCACGTTTTGTTGACCAATTAGCATGGGAAGTTGAGGAGGTTTTCTACGCTAATCCCAATCTCAACAACACAGTTGAAAC
>NZ_JBHIRI010000043.1:0-4063 GCF_042197005.1 Bartonella sp. AA78NXGY | reverse complement strand
GAATAACGTAAGATTCTCTCATTTCAAGTCTGTTTATATTGAATCAAACAAACCCATTTGCTTGCACGGCATAAGCGGGGCTGGCGTGTGGGTAAAACTGTATAAGAAAGGAATGAAAATGGTTCTTATGAATCGCCTTAACGCAAGGGCTGTCGCAACATTGGGAGCTGGCAAATATAATGATGGTGCCGGCTTGATCCTCCATAAGCGTAAAGATGGTGGTGCTCAATGGCTTTATCGTTATACCATTCACGGTCGGCGCCGTGAAATGGGCTTGGGCGCCTTAAGACATGTCTCTTTAAAAAAAGCCCGTGAATTGGCAAACCAATGGCGTGCTGTTTTACATGAGGGTCGTGACCCCATTAAAGAACGCGATAAACAAAAGCGTGAGGCAATGCGTAATCTTCATTATTTAAAAAACATTGCTTTAGATGCTTTTGAAAGCCGTAAAGCTGAATTAAAAAGAGATGGTAAAGCTTGTGATTGGTTTTTACCATTACGCCTTCATATTCTCCCTAAATTGGGCTGTCTGCCCGTTTCAGAGATTACACAAACAGAGATACGCAATACCCTTGCTCCTATCTGGCATACAAAAGCTGCAACAGCAGAGAAAGCACTAAATCGTCTTAATCTTTGTCTCAAACATGCGGCTGCATTAGGGTTAGATGTTGATTTACAAGCAACAGAAAAAGCACGCGCGCTCTTAGGTAAACAACGTCATAAAACCACTAATAGACCTGCAATGGATTGGAAAGATGTTCCCGCCTTTTATCAGTTACTCTGTAAAACACAAAACATAACACAACTGGCTTTGCGCTTGCTTATCCTGACAGGCGTTCGTACCAACCCTTTGCGTCATATTCGTGAAGATCAGATTGAAGATGATGTATGGACTATTCCTGCTGAGAATATGAAAGGTTTGCGTGACGCTACAACAGAATTTCGCGTACCTCTATCATCTGAAGCGCTAAAAGTGATTAAACAAGCCCGTTGTATTTCCAAAAGTAATTTCATTCTGTCTTTTTCCGGTCGTGCTCCCCTTGCTGAGAATTGTATGGCAAAATATATGAGAGACAATAAACTTGAAGCCTGCCCGCATGGTTTTCGTTCTAGTTTACGCAATTGGCTTGCTGAAACAACCGATGCTCCCTATGAGGTCGCTGAAACTATTCTAAGTCATACAGTTGGCGGCAAAGTAGAGCGTGCCTATCGTCGTACTGATTATTTAGAACAGCGCCGTGTCTATATGGATAAATGGGCGGCTTATGTCACTGGTCAATCTTAAGATATGGGGTGCATAACCCCATGATCTGTGGATAACTTTCTCTCTCATTCGCTCTCAATTAGACTCATAAATTATCACATCAGAATTTATATGATAAAATATTGTTTTCTATAAATAAAATACCTTCAAAAATAAACCAAAATGTGCTTAATAAATAGTTATGATTTGTTACCATTTTTTGATAGAAAGGATTTTAGTATGACAGAAAATGATATTCTTTTGACAGACCGTGAAAGTGCAAAATTGCTTCATATGAGTGTCTCAACATTCCGCCGTCATGTTACCAATGGCTCTCTCCCAAAACCTTTAAAATTTGGTTTTTTGTCCCGTTGGTTACAATCGGATCTTATCAATGTCATCGAGCAAGCAAAACAGCAACGTCAAAGTGACGCGGCATAAAAAAAACCTTGTCACGTAAGGACGGACAAGGCTTTCTCAAACTCATCACCCTAGAGATAGCACAATCCGTCCTGTGACGCAACGTTATAGGATTTACAATGATGTGTTCTTTTAAGAATGCGCAAGGTATCACACGTGCCTTGCGCGGGGTTTGGCATGGGCGTTATGGAACAGCCCGTTGCCCTGCTCATGATGATAGGCTGCCTAGTTTATCTATTTCTAATGGAAATGATGGGCGTCTTTTACTCTATTGTTATGCTGGCTGCTCTTTTAGAGAGATCATACAAGCGCTTATTAGAATTGGATTGCTTGGAAAACAAGCTTATGATCAGACGCTCTCTTTCTCAAAACAGTTTTGTGCTGATCTCAAACAAGCAAAAAGGAAAGCAGAAAGAGCAATTTGGCAACAAAGCCAACCAATCAAAAATACTTTAGCAGAAACCTATTTACGTATGCGGGATATTACATGTGATTTGCCTACAGATTTACGCTTTTACGACAAATGTCTACACCCCTCTGGGGGTACATTGCCCGCGTTGATTGCTCTTGTTAAGGGGGCTGGTTCCTTTGCCATTCATAGAACCTTTTTAAAAGACAATGGCTGCAAAACAGATCAAAAACCAGCAAAAGCCATGTTGGGATCTGTAACGGGTGGTGGGGTGCATTTAAGCCAAGCCAATCCAAAACATCTGGTCATTTGTGAAGGCATTGAAACCGGTCTGGCTCTTTTGTCTGGGTTGTTATCAGAGCCCGTTGATTTATGGGCGTCCCTTTCAACCCTATGAAAATGCAAAATAGATATAAAATATCTATTCTAATAGTACCTATTGAAGAAACAGTAAAAATACATTACATTAGAACTACTTTGTAACACATTAAGTGGTCGTAAAATGGCTGAGACAACATTTACCTTTCGCGTCGATGATGTATTAAAAAATGAATTTTCCAAAGCAGCAAAGGCGTGTGATAGATCTGGTGCACAATTATTGCGCGATTATATGCGCGATATCGTAAAAGAACAAAAAGAAAAAAGTGCATACGATTTATGGTTTCGGGAACAAGTTCAATTAGGGATAAATTCTGCTAATGCAAGTGATATAATGTCTTCTGAAGAAATCGAAGCAGAAGCAAAAGAATGGCGCTTAAAGACACAAAGTAAACTAGATAGATCAACTTTATGAAGCTAATTTGGACACAAGTAGCACACGTTGACCGCAAAAAGATACGTGAATACATATCACAAGATAATCCTTCCGCTGCCTTAAAGTTTGATCAACTTTTATCTGAAAAAGTAGAAAAACTTGTTCAATTTCCTACCCTTGGTCGTTTAGGACGAATTGTAAATACACGTGAACTTATTGTACATCCAAATTATATCATGATTTATGATATTTCAAATGGCGTTGTGCGTATTTTACGTGTGCTCCATACAAAGAAAAAATTTCCTTAATCAACTGTATTTTTATTTATTTTGTAATTGAAGAAAATTATTTTCTACAATACTGCGCTCCGTATCAGTAAATAATGATAAATTATTATTTTTCTAATATTGCGAATATGATTGCATAATGCACTTTGCACACCGCTTAGTTTCTACTCGTAAAAATGAAGATGACACTATTGTCAATGATGTGTCTGTTGAAAAGCTTGGGGAACTCTTAAAAGAAAACCCCCGTGGTCTCTTAATGGTGCGTGATGAATTGGCTGGCTTTTTAGCCAATCTAGAAAGAAAGGAATATCAATCAGACCGCGCCTTTTATTTAACAGCTTTTAATGGCGATGATCAATTTACTTATGACCGTATAGAGCGTGGAACCATTTTTATCCCTTATGTCACTTTATCCATGATTGGAGGCATTCAACCTTCACGCATTATTCCGCTCATTCAAGCCATACACCGTGGAATAAACGATGACGGTTTATTGCAACGCTTTCAAATGATTGTCTGGCCCGATGACAATAAAGAGTGGCAATTGGTTGATAAACCGCCCAATCAAGAGGTCTGGCAAAAGTATGAAGGGGTATTTCGCTCTTTTCGTGATAAACGCTTAGGTTCTCCCGAACAACCACTGATCATGCGTTTTTCTGCTGAAGCACAAGTGAAGTTTTATGAATGGTTCGAGCATCTTCATAAAGAGGCAAAAGGAGGTAGTTACTCAGAAAGCTTACAATCGCATCTTTTAAAAATGCCAAAGACCATAGCAAGTCTTGCGTTGATTTTTGAACTTCTTGACACTGGTCGTTTAGAAATTGGACTCTATGCCATCACAACAGCGTTGCGTTGGGAAAAATATCTGTTAAGTCATGCCAAACGTCTTTATGCGGCGCATGATACATTAGCAACAGAAAGTGCAAACTTGCTTGTCAAGCGCTGTGATT
>NZ_JBHIRI010000042.1:0-4354 GCF_042197005.1 Bartonella sp. AA78NXGY | reverse complement strand
AGCAATGATCCTCTACTCTAAATTCCAAAGGGATCAATAATGCTAAAATGTGTCTTTTTTATGTTTTGGAGGTGTTTTTAAGTTTTTTCATTGGAGAGTTTGTTATGAAAAAATTATATGCCCCACAAGCTGCGAGTGAATTAAAACGTTCTCGTTTTTCTTTTGTTAAAGTTCTTTCGTTGGCTATAGCGGCTACATTCTTATCGAATGTTACGCCTGTTTTTTCAGCAAATCCTGATTTTAGAAACACGTTTCTTGAAGGTGTAAAAAGTGCTGGTGTATCTTATCCACAAAGCCTTCTCTCTGTTGCTGGTTTGAATGCTTCTGAAGATTATGCAAATTTTTTAACCAAAACCTTTTCTGGTAAGGGTGATAAGAGTCCTATCGTAAATGTTCTTGCGGAAGATAGCAAAAATTTATTGGTAAGAACCCTAGGTACAGACGAGCAATATAAAAAGTCTCTCATTAGTCCACGGTCGCTTGTTCGTGATAGCTCTACAGCCCAACAGTTTGCAGGGAATAATGAGAATGCAATCCCTGTTAATGTTTCTGACCTTTTGCGGGGCGGAACTGCAGGAATGCAACGTTCTCAAAATAACAATATTATTTTGGGTAGTGGGATTAATTATACAAACAGCAAGTGGGGTGTTTTTATTGGTGACGATGTGGTTGGTAGTGTTGATGGGAGAGGTGTATACGGTTCTGTTGCTATCGGGTACAGAGCAAAAGCTGGTGATGGTTGGAGTACTGTTATTGGTTATATGGCAGAGTCACCTAAGGGCGCGTATGGTTCTGTCGTTTTAGGGCGGGGGGCAAAAACGGAAGGTGTTTATAGCATTGCAATCGGTGGTGTTGGAGCTACTGATGACCCTAAAGGAATACAGAATATTGATGAAAAAAATAGAGTACTTGCAACTGGTGATTATGCAATGGCTCTTGGTTATGGCGCGAAGAATTATGCAGAAAAGGGGATTGTTCTTGGTTACAATGCATCTGTAACAAAGGAGGCGCTGTATAGTATTGCTATAGGTTCCATGTCTTACGCTTTTGCTCCAAGCAGTATCGCAATAGGTGCCAGTTCTATAGTTTCTGTACAAGGTGGTGTTGCTATAGGAAGTAATGTTATCGCTGATAGGGCTCTAGGTCTTCCAGGATATGCTTCTTCGCTGCAGGGGGCGACAAAAAGCACTGAAGCGCAATGGAAAAGTACGCAGGGTGCCGTTAGTGTTGGTAGCAAAAGTACGGGCGTGACGCGGCAGATTATAGGTGTAGCAGCTGGTAGTGACCCTACTGATGCAGTAAATGTTGTACAGTTAAAAGACTTAGAAAGTGTCGTGAGAAATGGCGGTTGGAAACTATCTGTTGGGGGTAAGGATGGTAAGAGCGTTATCATGGACAGCGCGGTAGATTTTTCCGCTGGAAGTACAAATCTTACGATTACAAAAGGCAAAGATGACAATAATATAAAATTTGATCTAGCTAAGGAAATCGCAGTCAATAAAGTAACTGCAGGAAGCAGTACCTTAGACGCAACGGGCTTAGTGATTACAGGTGGACCGAAAATAATCATTTCTGGGATAGATGCTGGGGGTAAAAAGATTACAGGAGTGTCTGATGGCACTGGAGCGAACGATGCAGTTAATTTTTCACAGTTAAGCAAAACCAATGAGAGTCTTTCGTCCACAGCGAGAAATCTGGAAACGGCTATGGCCAATACATCAAAATATTTTGGTGGAGGTGCAGGAGTTGCTGGTTCTGCTATGACGGGACCAACTTATAACTTATCCAAGATTGATACAAAGGGTAATATAACAGAGGGCTCTTTTAAAGATGTTGGTAGTGCATTTACTGGTCTTGATACAAATATCAAGAATGTGAATGCACGGATTAAAGAAGTTTCTGAAGGAGTAGCACAGGATTCTTTGTTATGGAATGATGAGGTCAATGCCTTTGTAGCGCGTCATGAGAAGAAGCAAGAAGAAAAAGGCAGAGTTGTAAGGACACAGGAAAACAGTAGAATTACGTTTCTAGAAAAGGCTGAGATCAGCCCCGGCTCAACGGATGCTGTCATTGGTAGTCAACTTTATGCAATGGGTAACACGCTTGCAACCTATTTTGGTGGTGGTGCTGGTTATGATGAAGTGGGCATATGGAAAGCACCGGATTTCAAGATCAAGCAGTTTAGTGAGGATGGTACTTCTTTTGACAAGAACTATACGAATGTAGCTGATGCACTTACAGGTGTTGGAAGTTCTATCACGAATGTTCAGAATAAATTGACTGAACAGGTTAATAATGTGATTACCAAAGTGGAAAGCGAGAGCTTTGTTCAGCAAGATAAGACAACGAGTCGTCTCACTATTGGAGATGCAGTAGAAGGTAGTGAAATCAACATTGCCAACAGTAAGAAAGAAGACCGGACACTTTCAGGTGTTGGGGAAGCAAAGAACAATAATGACGCTGTTAACAAAAGCCAGCTTGATAGCAATATCAAGAATGTCAATGATAATGTAACAAATAAGTTTAGCGAACTTACTAAAAACATAACGAATATTACTCAGCAAGTTAAAGGTGATGCTTTGTTATGGAATGATGAAGCCAATGCCTTTGTAGCACGTCATGAGAAGAAGCAAGAAGAAAAAGGCAAAGCTGTCAGGACACAAGAAAACAGTAGAATTACGTTCCTTGCAAATGGTGAGATTAGCGCTACATCAACAGATGCCGTAACGGGTAGTCAGCTTTATTCGCTGAACGAACAACTTGCAACCTATTTTGGTGGTGGTGCAGGTTATGATAAAGAGGGCAAATGGAAAGCACCGGATTTCAAGATCAAGCAGTTTGGTGAGGATGGTACTTCTTTTGACAAGAATTATCAGAATGTAGCAGATGCACTTGCCAGTGTTGGAAGTTCTATCACGAATGTTCAGAATAAATTGACTGAACAGGTTAATAATGTGATTACCAAAGTGGAAAGCGAGAGCTTTGTTCAGCAAGATAAGACAACGAGTCGTCTCACTATTGGAGATGCAGTAGAAGGTAGTGAAATCAACATTGCCAACAGTAAGAAAGAAGACCGGACACTTTCAGGTGTTGGGGAAGCAAAGAACAATAATGACGCTGTTAACAAAAGCCAGCTTGATAGCAATATCAAGAATGTCAATGATAATGTAACAAATAAGTTTAGCGAACTTACTAAAAACATAACGAATATTACTCAGCAAGTTAAAGGTGATGCTTTGTTATGGAATGATGAAGCCAACGCCTTTGTAGCACGTCATGAAAAGAGCAAAGAAGAAAAAGGCAGAGCTGTAGCCACTCAAGATAACAGCAAAATTACGTTTCTTTTAGATGGTGATGTTTCTAAAGATTCAACGGATGCTGTCACGGGTGGACAGCTTTATTCGCTGAACGAACAACTTGCAACCTATTTTGGTGGAGGTGCAGGTTATGATAAAGAGGGCAAATGGAAAGCTCCAAGTTTTAAGGTTAAGACAGTTAAGGATGATGGTAACTCTGAAGAGATAGACTATGGCAATGTGGCGGATGCTTTGGCTGGAGTTGGTAATTCTTTCACAAATATTAGAAATGAGATCAGCAAAGAGATTAATAATGAGATTGCCAATGTGAAAGGTGAAAGCCTTGTCAAGCAGGATAGGATGGGTCTTATTACTATTGGTGCGGAAAGAGGCGGCAATAAAATCAATATTTTAAATCGAGATGGTGATGCTCGAATTCTTTCTGGTGTTAAGGCAGCGCAAAATGGGGACGAGGCAGTCAATAAAGCGCAGCTTGATGCAAGTCTGAAGGATCTTTCCAGCAGCCTTCAGTCAGAAGATTCAGCAGTGGTTCTCTACGATAAAAAAGAAGACGGAATAGTTGACTATAGCAGTGTGACTTTAGGCAAAGGTAAGGATGCAGGACCAGTTGCACTTCATAATGTCAAAGATGGTGTCATTGGTGAGAGTTCATATGATGCGATTAATGGTAGTCAGATCAATACAATTTCTCAGGATTTAGCTAAGTTTCTTGGTGGAGAAGCATCCTTTAAAGAGGGTGTTTTTACAGTTCCGACTTATAAAATCTCTAATGTTTCTGACGATGGTACAGTAACGACTAATTCACATAACGATGTTGGTAGCGCCTTTGCGGGTCTTGATACGAGTGTCAAGAATGTGAACACTCATCTGTCTAATGAGGTCAAAAAGTTTGATGAAAAACTAAGTAATATTACGCAAGCAGTTCAAGGCGATGCATTGTTATGGGGCAAGACTAAAGGTGCGTTTGTAGCGACGCATGGGGACAATAAAGAGAACAGCAAGCTTACATCACTTGCAGCTGGCTCTATAGTATCAGG
>NZ_JBHIRI010000041.1:0-4436 GCF_042197005.1 Bartonella sp. AA78NXGY | reverse complement strand
TAAGTTATCAACAAAAGCTTCAGAAAACTGGTATATCTGGAGCAAATTTCTCAGGCGGCATACGCTATCAGTTTTAACACAAAGCTGTAAAAGCAAGCCTATTCATTCTATTCAATTTAATAAAAAGGCAGCACGATATGCTGCCTTTTTTTATTCTTGACACCCTTTCATAAAAAGATCGCTCGAATAGCTTTTGTTCTTTATCCTCCCAAGATCATCTCCATCAAGATTTATTGATTGACAAGGCTAGGTATTGTTTTTGATGCATACCAGATTGAAGTAGTTGCTCGTACACAGGCAAAAAAGCGCTTTCGTTATAATCCTGAAAAGACAGCTGTGGAAGGTCTTGCCAATTTGCTGGAATTGGGGAGCGTGAAATGCGTGTAGCAGTCTTTGCGCAAAAGAATGAAAATATGCACTAAAGCGGGTGGTTATGCTTAAGGGTGAGAATAAATTCAGTGATTTTGAGAAATCTGCCCCTTACGCTGTCTTAGATATTGAATGGCATTTATCTCTCATAAACAAAAATGTCGCAAAGCGCTTCATCTCCAAGTGAAAGTAAAACTTTCAGAAAAAACACCTTATATGTATTTATTGATAAATCATATATGTTTATTGATAAATCGCGCTTGCTTCATAAAATCCCCTTCCCCTTTTTCTCAAAGCAAAAAGAAAATGTAAAGTTTTACTGTCGTAAGTAGATAAAAAGCACAAGCTACTATTATTTTCCTCTTTACACAGGAAACATACTGCAAAATATTTCTTTACGCAGATAATTTAATTAAATACACCCAAAAAACAAAGACATCAACCACTTTATCAAAATACTCAAGAAGAAACTAAGATTTATAAAAGCATCAATCAGTACTCTTTAGCATATTTATAAAACACATTACATCCAATATAAAACACCTCAGATCTAAAATTAAGTAAACTTTTTTAATTTTTGCTGACGGCTGTTCCCAACGATGCTGTCCCACCCTTTATTCTCCTTAATGCATCAAAATATATGACAGTACTGTGATACCATTAAAAAGTACAAACAAACAACGATCATTTGCTTATAATATTGTCTTTAAATATCATTTTAATATTTTTAATTATATATTTAATACGTAATAACTAAAACTATAAATATAATATGACTTAAATATAAATATATACATTAATTATTATATTTTTTAATTTGACTATAAGTAAATTATAAAACTATAAGTAAATTATAAAATAGTGAGCAAGAAGAATATTTTTATAGACCATTATTTATTTTCTTATATTGTTTGTTCTTCTTATAACAAGTGGAGATATGGCAAACAGAAAAAATATTTGTAGCTTAGTTTTAAGTGAGGAGAACATAAATGTCTAAAAAATCTCTTTTATCGCATACAGCAACTGCAGCAATTCTATTATTTGGGACCTACCACAACACACAAGCGGAAGAACTTAAAGAACTTAAAGTTTCTGATGGAAATAAAATGGAAGTCTCTAAAGAAAGCTACGAGAATATTTGGGCAGAAACGGGTGGAAAAATCATCGGCAAGAATTTAAAGCTGGGGAGTACCTCCCCAACACCACCATCTGTTACAACCGTTGTCACCGTTAAAGGATCCGATAGTTTGATTGAATTATCGGACAATACCATCATTGGTGCTCCACTTGGAACTAAATCTTCCTATGAATACGGCGTTAATATATCGGATAACGCTACATTCAAAATGACAGGAGGTTCTATCAATGTTGATAAAACCGCTATTCAGCTAAATGCTGGTAACGGAAATATGGAAAATGTCACAATAACAAGTGAAAACAGCGAACCCTATAACGCAATAAAAGCTGAAAAAAAAAGTAAACTCACTTTGAAAAATATAACTGTTAAAAAAGCAAAAAACAGCATCTTTGCAGATAACCAAACTCAAGTAACAGTTATCGATGGATCTTTTGAGGCAAACGAAACAGCAATCAATGCTCGAAACGGTAGTATCATTACTTTAAACAATAAGGCAAAAATCACATCACTTAACGGTGATGGGCTCAATGCCATTGGTGAGCAATCAAAAATTTTTATGACAGGGGGAACTGTTACCGGTAGCAATAGTGTATTATATACAAAAGCTGGTGGATATATTAATGTTAAAGATGTTGTGCTCACAGCAAATGGTAAAGGAACAAAATTCGGTGCATTTGCAAGAGGTTCCAGCACTATTGAATTGAATGGTAACACAACAATTAAAAATGCTTCGATCGGTGTTAAAGCCGAAAGTGATAATGCGACAATCAAGATGACCGGAGGATCGATTGAGGTCACAGGAGACAAAGCAGTAGGTGCATCATTTCTTAACACCACCAGCAAAGAAAACACGCTGAAAGATGTAAAAATATCAAGCGGAAATGATGACTTTCTTATGGATAAAGGAATAAGTGCTGACAAAGGAAGTATTGTCACTTTAAATAATGTAACCGTCACGAAAGCAAAAAACAGCATCTTAGCAGATAACAAATCTCAAATAACAATCACCGGCGGATCTTTTGAGGCAAAAGGAGAAGCAATAATTGCTCAAAACGGCAGCAGCATTACTTTAAACAATGGTGCGAAAATCATTTCATCTGAGCATAATGCGCTGAGTGCCATTGGTGAGCAATCAAAAATTTTCATGACAGGAGGAACTGTTACTGGGAGTAATAATTCATTATATGCAACTTTGGGTGGATATATTAATGTTAAAGATGTTGCACTCACAGAAAATGGCGAAAGCTCAGTTACAGGCGCATCAGCTGAGGGCCCAAACAGCGTCATTGAATTAAAAGGAAAAACAACGATTACGAAGACTCTCTTTGGTCTTTATGTAACGGATGGAGGCAAAATCACAAGTGAAGAATTAACGATAAAAGGGAAGAAAACAAATATTGAGGGAATCGAACTGCCCAGCATGGGTGTAAATGCTGCTGCAAATAGCGTCATTGAATTAAACGGAAAAACAACGATTGAAAAAGTTGATTTTGGACTTGTCGCATCCAATAGCACGATTAAGATGATCAATGGCGCTGAAAACAAAATAGATGCAACACTAATTGCACTAAAGATAAACAGAAATGGACATATTGATCTCGCAAATACTTCTGCAACAGCAGGGGTTGCTGGGGTGAATTTTACAGATTTGTCTAAAAATAAGTTAAATGGCCTAAGTAATAGTAATCCACAAGATTGGCAAAACAGTGAAGTTAATTTGACCAATACAGATCTGATCGTTGAAAATGGTATTGGAATAAATACCGATGAATCAATGGGAAAAATTAATCTCAAAAATTCAAAAATCCTTGCAGATACGTTATTCAAAAACATAAAGCAGAAGACAAAACCTGTTGAAATGTTTACTTTAACCGCAGACCATTCTGTCTTACAAGGCGGTGTAAGAAATGACGAAAATGGGCAAACACGCTTTGATCTGAAAAACGACACAAAATGGACGTTGAAGATCAGTAACAATGAAAAAGATGCTGATGGAAAACTACTTGATATTGCTCAAAGATCTCGTTCCGATATTTCTACGCTTAATCTCGATAACAGCTCCATTATGTTTAGCAAGCCAACAGAAAAACAGCATTACCAAACTTTGTATATAGGTTCTGGTAAACCAGACACGCAAGCCGTCTACAATGCCTCTGGTGACGCAAAAATTTACTTCAACGCACAATGGAGTGATGGAGCTGCAATAAATGACCAAAAAACCGATAGGCTTTTAATCCATGGGGATGTCTCTGGCAACACATCAGTTTATGTCACGGGGCGCTTAGAAGAGAACAATATCGAAGCAAATACCTCTGCTGCTGCCAATGTCCGTGGTCTTTCACTTATTCAAGTTTCTGGAAAAGCAGAGGAAAACTCTTTCAAACTGGTAAATGGCTATACCACAAGAGGTGGCTTACCGGATATGTATACACTACGTGCCTATGGACCAGACTCAAGCCAAGGCAAAGCCGATATTGCGCAAAACCTCTTTGATGAAAAGAATGAAAATTTCTGGGATTTCCGTTTACAACCCGAACTGCTTGGCTCCAATTCTGGTTCAAATCCTGATCCTGAAACAAATATCCCTACTGTTGCCCTTGTACCACAAACAGCAAGCTATTTGGTCATGCCAAATGCTCTCTTCTATAGTGGATTAACCGATATGGCTAAACAAAACGCACTCTTAGCCAATATCAGAACATCTGTCTTAGGAAAAGAAGAAGAAAAACAAACCGGTTTCTTCCTCTATACTTACGGAAACACAGGAACCTTATCTTCCAAGCGTGGGCCTCTCAAATATGGTTATGGTGCTGATATCCGCTATGCTGCTCTACAAGCCGGTGTTGCATTCTCGGCATTAGAAGGACAAAATACCACAACACATTTCGGTCTTGTAGGCACCTATGGGCGGCTGTCTTTCACTCCAAAG
>NZ_JBHIRI010000040.1:0-5360 GCF_042197005.1 Bartonella sp. AA78NXGY | reverse complement strand
CACCCATCTTCTTCGCAAACGCACGAACCGATAGACCCTTACGATTCTTCTTATTCATAGTTGCTCCTTGCCTTCTTTTCTGTCCTAAGAAGGAGGTGGTTACGGCGTATTAGGATAAAGAGAGATTTACGGTACCAACTGAAAAACAAGATTTAATACGATAAGGAAATACTTAACACATTAAATTCGTTATTTATCAATGAGTTATGTGTACAATGTACAGTCAAATTGAAAATTCTGTCGCTAGCGATAGTTCGCGCTCGTCCGCCCCGCAACAGACCCAACCCGCTGGGAAGTACCTTTTGCATTGATTTTATTGTATTTTTTCTGGAAAAAACCAAAGCGCAAATGATAATCTGCTTTAAAAATTACAATTAAAGTGAGTAGCGTGTTGACATAGCTTAAGAACATTATTTAGCTTTCTTATTGGCGGCATATTCTTGACGAGCAAGTTGGTACTGTATGTTGGCAATTAATCTTTCATTGGCTTCTTTTACAATAGTACTTGCAATCTCTGGCTTGGACATCACCCCAGCAATGGAGGGTCCTTTTTGTTTTGCAATGGGGAATTGATCTCCATCGGCTCTTTGAAACACATTCCCATTCAGCTTTTTTAATTCAACGCGCTTTGGAAAACTCCCACCTTTGATAAAAGCATGGGGTAATATTTCTTTCTTTCCAAACAGTGTGTAAGTTACGCCGCGTTTTGTTTCGTTTGCTTTAAAAAATTTAAGAGGTATCGGTGTTCCAGAACCAATGATATCTGTCTCAAGAAACCTTGCTGTTGCCTTTTCTTTAATATAAACACCTCTTCTTATACGCTTTATTTGGGCTGATGAGATGTCTGCAACTTGCTTTTCAGTGAAGCGTTCAACTTGTTTTGCTGTAGTGTTTAGAGCATTACGCAGAGCCCAATTAAGGCGAGGGGCTTGAAGGCTTGTGAAGGTATCTTTTGCCTGTTGAAGATACCATTTTTGGTGGATGATTAACTTCAACTTCTAAGCCTTTTTTGGGGTAGGTGACTTGGAAGCTTTAGATGCTTTTGGCTGTTCGAGTGGAATTTCCTCTGTCACTGGTTCAGACGATGTTTGTACGGCTTCTTGTTCTATCTGTTTAATTTGTTCAATTGCCTTATCTGTTTTTGCTGTTGTCTTGACGTCAACAAAAAGTTTTGCAGCATTGGCGCGCTTGAGACGTGCGTAGACTTGATTAGAAACTTCAACAAATGGATTATTGGGAGTTGAAGTTTCAAAACGAACAGTGCTTTTATTATCGCCAACAACACACATTGGCTTGGTGATGATTGCTTTCATCTTCGCTCCTTTTGAGGCAATGAATTAATGACATCATTGGTTACTGAATGGCGTTTGATATGTGCAAAATAGATTAGTCTGTTTTATCAATAAAAACAGTACTTTAAGCCCTCTTGAAAGCTTAAGATTTTATCAAATTTTAGGGGATATTTTTGAATTTTAGACGCAATACAACCAGTGCCGTACTGCCACTAAATACGATTTTTCACGTATTGTCAATAGAAAAATCACGATATTGTGTATTTTTAATTTTTTTGATCAAAACTTAGTATTTTAAAAGCCAATCTTTAATTTTATACAAATAACAACATTTATGTTGTATTTAAACATTTTAGATGTTATATTATATTTATGAACAGTCAAGAATTAAAAAGATATCTTACGAAACATGGTTGCAGTTTTACCTCAGGGAAAGGTGGCCATTTGCTTGTAAAACGTGGTTCTAAAAAATCCGTTTTACCTATGCATGGTACGCGGAAAGAATTAGGAACGGGATTAGTTCAAAAGATTCTTAAAGATCTTGACCTAAGGTAAGTCTGAATATGGAGATGTAAATGAAATATGCACTTAAGTTTATCAAAGATGACAATGATACTCTTCTTGTCGTTTCCAAAGACTTTCAAGAATTTATTACCTATGGTAACGACGAAAAAGAGGCTTTGGAACACGCTAAAAATGCCCTTTTAACAGTTATTATGGGGCGTTTCCAAGATCGAGAAGTGGTCCCTTTTGGAGCTCGTGATGCTGCCTATCCTTTTGTTGAAGTATCTTCATTAGTTATTTTAAAAATTGCAATACACAACGCTATGGTTGAAAAGAATTTACGCAAAGCTGATCTCGTGCGTCTTTTAAAACTTCACCCAATACAAATTGACCGATTATTGGATTTAAACCACGCAACAAAATTAGATGCTTTAGAATCCACTCTCATTGCTCTTGGAAAAGAGATCACTATCAATGTTCAAAATGCTGCTTAAAATTTAGCGGTTTTGTATAAAATGTTTATGAAGTGCATTCAGAGCAACATACAGCGAACCGACAAGATGTGGCAGTGATTGATCTTCACTAACAAGATACTGTAGCGCGGCATAAAGGTTGTGCTGTCTATAAAGGCATTGTGCTTCTTTTAGCACCTCTTTCATTGCTTCATAGTAATGAGTAGTTTTTTCAATCCATTGTTTTTTTGCCTCTTCATTTAAAGATGGAGTAAAGTCATCATAAATTGCATTTGGTAAGGCTTTTGCACAGAGATAATTATTTCTCACTTCAAGATATTTTTGTGCAGCATCATACTGATCTTGATTAATTACACCTTGCAGATAAAGCCGTCCGATATAAGTAGCGGAAAGCGGATTTTTAGCCTCTTCTATGGTCAAACAGAAGCGTTTGGCACGCATTTCAATTGCCAATTTATCCATGGGTTCATGCGGTGTTTTTGCTCGTGAGATACGTCCATTTGGTTCTCTGATACATCCTTTAATCCGAGGACGACCGCGTTTTGCACGTTTTTTTCTTTTTGTCATATTTTTTTTCAATCAGAATGGGACGCTATCGTTAAGAGCCGTTCTATAATCTTGAGCCCCTGAAGCGATAGCATAATTTTGAGAAGTAATAGGTGAAGGGGTAGGGGATGCCGATTGATCTTTCTTTGCATCAAGCAAATACAATTCACCTTTGAATTGTGGTAAGACAATCTCTGTTGTGTAACGGTCATGCCCATTTTTATCTTGCCATTTGCGTGTCTGTAATTTTCCTTCTATGTAAACCTTTGAACCTTTGTTTAGATACTGAAGTGCAATTTTTGCCAAATGTGGATTAAAAATCACCACGGAATGCCATTCTGTTTTCTCTACTTTTTGATTGGTTTTTTTATCTGTATAGCTCTCAGAAGTCGCTATACTAAAATTGACTATTTCTGCTCCAGAATTCATTGTTTTGCTTTCGGGAT
Source organism: Bartonella sp. AA78NXGY (assembly GCF_042197005.1). Taxonomy (NCBI): domain Bacteria; kingdom Pseudomonadati; phylum Pseudomonadota; class Alphaproteobacteria; order Hyphomicrobiales; family Bartonellaceae; genus Bartonella; species Bartonella sp. AA78NXGY. The sequence continues at coordinate 2,099 of NZ_JBHIRI010000040.1, read as the reverse complement.
TGGCACCAAGGCGCCCGATTAACGTCACTTTATTTAGCATATTTTAGTTACCTTAAATTTGTATTTAAATATGTAAAAAATCTTAGCATAATTTTATTATTTTTTCAATTATTTCAATGATATATTATTAATTATTAACATATAACATTACGTTTTGTGGTGTACGTATAAGATAAGGAGATCAAGGGATTTTATTTTGCAAGCAGCGTTTCTTTTCCATTTTCACCATAAATTCCTTAAACTCTGTTAGCTCTTGTTGTGAAAGGTGTTTAAAAGTTCTACAAAACGTGTTAGCCATTTCATGGTTAAGTGGATCAGAAGAATTCATTATAAAATTCTTTCGGCAAATATCAGCCTCTTTTCTTAAAAGAGAAGCCATGTTTTGATCTAAAGCGTACAGCTTTATGATCTTTTCTTCCATTCCTACTGGAACAGATTTCTTGCCAATCTCAACAGAAGATAAAAATGCTACAGATATGCCTAGTTTATCAGCCATATCTAAGAACCGTTCAAAGCGATCAAGGCGAATTTTGCGTAAAGTTTTGCCAAATGGTGTAAGCATGTGATTAAAGCTCCTATTCATGCAATCAAGCTGCTTTGAGACGTGATATTGTGTTTTTTTCAAAAATTTCTTTGACTTTTCCATAAAGTATAGCCTTGCCGCCTGGATATCTTAATGGTGAGCAGATATGAGTCATCGTTACGTGCCTTTTTAGGTGTTTTTTGATGTTTTGTTGATTTCATCAATCGATGTTAAGAAGATACAATACCGATTAACCAAAAAAGTCTTATAAATCGGAGATTTTACTATGGCTTTTTAGTACAAGACTGTAGTATGTAGATGGATATGTTTATTAAATTGCGTGTACGAAACATAAGAAACAATACACAGCATAAAAAATAGTACCAAAGTACAATGTCTAAATACCCAAATACGGTATCCAATGAAAAAGAAAACTGGTGTTCCACGTGCTTAGAAGTGACAGGCAAAGAAACAGCCTCTTCATAACTATTTGGAAAAATTAAAACGACAAGCGCTAAAATTATTATCTTTAAGAGTCTGTGCATATATTGTTGTAAATCATGTGTTAGGATCACCCAACCCGTTGAATCATCATGTTTATATTTTGGATTATTTTGCAATTCAAAAGGAATATTAGAATTGCATAAAATTACAAAAATATTTGTTACTATTATCAAACCAAAAGATGCAAATATCAAAATACTTTGAATAAAGTAGGGATTTTTTTTAATTCCTAAAAAACATAAAAATATAAAAGTTATAATGCCAAACAAGGCTCTTAGCTGTTTATCTGTAAACATATTTATTTCCTGCGGTTTTCGATAATTTTTTGATCTCTTTATTGATCTCGTCTATAAGAGGTTCGTAATTCAGAATGCTTTTCGGAATAGCACCACCGTAAACCCATGCTTTCACCTGCGCTTTGGTACTAAAATCTGCATTTTCTGGTGTGGTATAATACTGTCCGCCATCAAACTTTTCACACTCTCTTGTGCCGTCTTCATATTCGTAGAGGTTGTAAAAATACTCCTCTGCTCCGTCTCCCCAAGGAACATAACCAACAGCTGTTGCAACAAACTCTTTTTGCATAGGCTGTTTACGTTTTTTAAAGAATCTTCGTTTTAATATTTCCATGTTTTAATTCCTATTTTTACCAATAGGTTAATTTACCTTAAATTTGACCGTACAGAGCGTTTTGTATTACAGATGTGTTTTTCATCATAAAATCTTTAAATCGCTTTGTGTGGTGCCTTTTTGTCGATTTAAACACATACCTAATTGTAAAATGATCAGCACTTTTCACTAGTTTGCTGTGGACCAAAGCGTTTCATTATCCCACCAATGCCATTTAAAGTCTCTTCAAGCTCTTGCTTGTGAACAAGCGTTAGTGGTCTAAAATGCTCTTTCGCTGTTTTTTCTTTGAGTGTTTTCTCACGTGTGTTTTCAATTGCTCTACGTACAGTTTCGGCTTTTGAAAGAAGGGTATTTTCTAGTGTCTGGCAATAAGTTAAAAGCTCTCCACAAGTTGGCATAAATGTTTTTGATATCCCAATTGCTTGACCAGTTACGATATCTT
>NZ_JBHIRI010000039.1:0-5409 GCF_042197005.1 Bartonella sp. AA78NXGY | reverse complement strand
GGATAAGGCTCTACATCTTCATAGTTTACGTGCAAATGACCGAGTTCACGCCCAGCTGTTACAAACTTCCAAAAATCATCAGCACTCTTTACGCAAGGAATGCGAGGTAATTCTTTGCATAAATTATCAGCATAACGAGCACGGTAATCTTCTGAATGTAAAATCCCATAAACATAATAGAACAAATCATCTTTAGTGATAGTTTCATTAGGATAAGCGGCTTTAAAATGTTCTAGCCCCTCATCAGTAATAGCATTACGCCTCTGTAAACCAGCTGTTGTGTTTTTCTCCGTAGAATGCGTAAATAAATGGGATTGTTTCTCACTTTTACTTTTTGAAACCGTAGTATCTTCGTAAATATAGCGTGGAAAACATTGACCTTTTTCTATTGAATCTAAATTAGGCAAAGCTTTAGTCATCAATACAGAAAAGTCTTTCTTTGCTCCTATACCTGTAATTTGTATCACCTTATTATCAACCGCTTGTCTTATCGGGAATATACGCGGCATTTGATAAACTGCTTCATTAAAGACGCTATTGTAATAAAGCCATTGTTGTGTAAAAGGACGGTATAGGCTTTGAATAAGGCATTTATCTTCAAATTCGGAAAATTTACCTCTTAATAATTCTCTCTTAAGAGTACTGCTCCAACTAATCTTTCTTACATCGGAATTGACGAAATCATTCACGACCTTTGCACGTGCTGTACGATCAGCATGTGAATAGGTATTATTTAAACGTTTTACCTCATTATTATAGAAGGCAGTCATGTTATTCATATTTTTCTTTACAGATTCACGGCTTGAGTTATACGTCCAAGCATCACGATTGGTTGAAACACCAAGAGAATAAGTTTCAAAGAGCTTTTTATCATGCCCCTTTTTGACACCCATAGCTAAGAATGTTTTGAAACTGTCATCACGTTGATCAAGCCAATCACTGTACTTATCTGGTGTAATTATTTGCCAACCTTGTTTGCTCCGTGTAATACCATCAATGCTACCAAGAGACTCTATTATTATAAGCTTTTCTTTTCTCGTGAGATAATCTCCAATATCACGAAAATATATCTTACCACGCTGTTGAGATTCTGGATTTTTAACCAAAATAGAGATAGCTATGGGAGCTCGAGATCCTTCACCAAAAATGCCACCACTTTCCTTTTTACGTTGTTCTCCAGAAGTCCGTGCATTCCCCCGTAAATGGAAAATATAAAGGCTGCTAAATTCTTCAACGAGGCATTTGCGTAAACCATCCATAGAATGTCCAGTAATAAAACCGGCATTTGTGACAAAGCCGATTACCCCAGCATTATCAATACGGTCACTAGCCCAGCGGATAGCGCGGATATAACTATCATATAACTTTTGCGTACTAGTTGCTTTCGATTTAGCTATATAAGTCTCACGAATACGATCATCTAATATGGGATAAGATATATTGGGATTATTATCGTTTTCATTCTTTTGTCCTACCGAATAAGGAGGGTTACCAAAGATAACTTTAATATCCAGTTTCTTTTGATGCTCTAAATATTCACTGTTTTCCTCTAGTAAACCTTTCATCAAATCTTGTTTTTCAAGCATCCGAAACGTATCAGCCAAACCAATATGCTTGAATGGGATATAATTCCCTTTCATCAAACTATGATAGGTCGATTCAATGTTAATCGCTGCTATGTAATAAGCCAGTAAAACAATCTCATTGGCATGAATATCATGACGGAATTTATATTCCATATCCTCTGGTTTGATGAGATTGGATTGTAATAGCCGCGTGATAAAAGTACCCGTTCCGGTGAAAGGATCGAGAATAGAGACACCCCGTGACCCTAAGCTTTTGCCAAATTCATTGCGCAACACATCATCAACAGAATGAATGATAAAATCAACAATCTCAACGGGCGTGTAAACAATTCCAAGCTTATCCGTGGTTTTCTTAAATGCCTTGGCAAAAAAACTTTCATAAAGTTTGATAATAAGATTCTGTTTTGCATGAGTTTCCGTAATGCCTGCTGTACAGAACATGACACTTTTGTAAAATTTATCAAGATCTTTCGTTTTCTCTTCGATATTTGTTTTATCCAGTTCCGTTAAGATCTTGTCCATTGCTTGCGAAATGGCATTGTTCTGTACAAATTCATTACCGTCAAATAAAGCTTCAAACACGGGACGCGTGACAAGATGTTGCGCTAACATCTCAATCGCTTCCTCTTGCTTGATTTCACTGTTGACGTTGTTCTTTAATTCCTTATGGAATGCATCAAAGGCGTGAAAGGCTTCACTCTTTTCATCGGAAATCATATCTTTAAGATGATTGATATGGTTTTGAGCAATCTCAGCAACATTGTTCGCCCAAATGCCCCAATAATCCGTGATTTTAAAACTATCCAGAAAAATGGCTTTGACAAAATCAAAAAATTCAGAACGGCGGAATAGGTCTCCTTGTCCTCCAGATACCGATTGAGATTTGCTTTCTGCTGTTCCAATGACACGTCCAGAACTTTCTGTTTTGGATGGTATCGAGATCTCATCAACCGTTGTGGTAAGCTCTTTTAATTCATTGGCTCGTTTAATCTCTATAATTTCAATCGTATGGCTGCTATCTTGTCCTAAAGACATCTGATTAATTGTCCGAGCAAGCCTTTCGTCATGAGAATGTAAAGCATGCAAAACTTGCCAAACAACACGGTATCTCTTATTGTTTTTTAAAGCCTTTTTGGCTTCTAAGTGTGAAGGAATGATAATGGGTAAAATGATATAGCCCGTTTTTTTATTTGGAGCACGACGCATCACACGCCCTACTGCCTGTATCACATCCACTTGGCTATTGCGCGGGTGTAAAAACATGATGGCATCAAGAGCAGGGACATCAATCCCTTCTGAAAGACACCGAACATTGCTTAAGATCCGACAAACGTTTTGCCCCGCATCTTCTTTAAGCCAATCCAATTCCTCATTGCGTTTTTTGACGCTTTGCGTTCCGTCAATATGTCTTACTTCACAGTTTAGAAAGGGAACGGTTTGAAGGAAATCATCAATATGAGATTTGATAATTTTATTAAAGAGCTTTGTTATATATTGAGAGGTGTTAATGTCTTTGCAAAAAGCTAAAGCACATTGCATGGGCTCTGTATCATCATCATCAACAGCCGCTTGCTTATCTATTTTGGTAAGTGCTCTATAACAGCCAATAATTTTTGCCGCATCATCTAAATCAATTTCACGGTTTTCATTGGCAATAATCTCCTGTATGGCTGGTGTGATATAGGTTTCATTAATACCCAAGACCACAATCTTGTAAGGAGTTAAAAGTTCATTATCGACAGCTTCCGCGAAGGTATAATGATGAAGTTGTTTGCCATAAAGGGTTTCATCGTCCATAGATGCCAAAACAGCATTGATCTCATCCGCCCGCCTTTTAGCAGTGTCACTAAAGATACGCGGCGTTGCTGTCATGTAGAGACGTTTTTTACCACGAATAATGCTGTTATCGTGAACCTTGATAAATTCAGATTCATTGTCTTCAGTTCCCAATGAAGCCCCAGTTGTTCTATGGGCTTCATCACAGATGATCAGATCAAATTCGGGTAAACCATGCTCTTTTTGTGCATCCGAAATCACTTGGATAGAATGATAAGTTGAAAAGACCACGGTCATTGCATCTGCTAGGGATTCACAAGCTTCTTTAGCAAGGGCTTGAGCATCCGTGGTAGCAGGGAGAACAAGATCTGATGTTTCCATGCCAACAATATCATCTTGATTTTTACGACGCTTGCCTACTTTCGTATCAGAACACACGGCAAAGGAACGCAACGGGACTTGTGCATCGGCTGTCCATTCACGGATTGTTTGCGAGACTAAAGCCAGAGAAGGTACCAGAAACAAAACACGCTTGCCTTTCCCAGCAAGGGTTTCTGCTATCTTCAAACTGGTGAAAGTCTTCCCCGTACCACATGCCATAATCAGCTTGCCACGGTCTGCTTCTTTTAAACCTTCACAGACTTTCTTGATGGCTTCTTCTTGATGGGGACGAGGCTCTTTTGTTGATTTCAGAACAACTTCTTTTTTCGTTGCAAATATTTGCCAGTCTATACGACTGTTTTCCATATGACGAAGGTCAATACGATAAACGGGTATCGCTTGTCCTTTAATCATGGCATTCACATTGTCACTTAATTCCACTTCTGTGCTGTCAACGAGAAGTCGATATTTAAAGATGTCTTTTCCAGAGGCAGCGATAAAGCTATCAATATCTTTTTTACTGATCTGATGGTCAGCTTTATAAAACTTACATTGAATAGCCACATATCCCTCTTGATGACGAAGCTTTGCCACCAGATCAATGCCGATATCATTTTTATTCCAACCTTCACGCTCTTTAGCCCATTCATAATAGCTCTCAACTTTTTCATATCGCCCATAGTGGAGAGGGTCATACATAAGATATTTTGTCACAAAATCTTCAAACACTTTCCCCCGTAGAGCATTTGATGTTGCCTGTTCACGATAGGATTGTAAAAGGGAGCGTAAAGTGAATTGTTCATTATCAGACTTAATAGATTGAAGCATATTGTAATAAAAATCCCTTGCCTTATGAGATGATTAATATTCATTAAAAGAATCAAAACGAATTCAATTAAATGCACTTAAAGCAAATAACGATAAAAATGGGAAAAAACTGCTAAAAAAGCCGATATTTTTTTCAAAATGGGTCTTTAAGGCTGCTTATCAACAGCCCATGACATGGAATAAGATCAGCAAAGTAGTGAAATTTGCTATTCATTTCACGTATTCATCAAGATAAATGTACTACGTTCTTTAAAATATCAGAATGAGTATTTTGATAGGTTTTGTCTGTTTTTAACCCCCCCAAAACACCTACAAAACCCTCTTAGATATATATTAAAAATTGTATTTATGTGTTATGTTTAATATAGGTTGTTTATTTAAAAGATTAACTTATTGAAATATAATAACTTTTATTTTTGACTAAAAAAATATATAAAGGGGGGGGTAAAAAGACCCCCCAAAACCCCCATACCCCCCCAAAACTAATGATGGGGAGTGCTTTAAAGGTTCACTGTTATATTGTTTAATGTTTTATAAGATTTCCAAATTGCCTCAGTGTGATGTCTTATGACTTTTCACTAAAGGGTGCCATTCATAACGTATGGTAGGTCGACCGCCTTGGGAGTTATTCTCTCCAGAGATTTCACGAATATAGTTACAACGACATAAAAGCTCTAAAGCTTGCTTAACGGTTTGATTGTCTGTTAAATATTTCCAATCACGTTTATAAACATCCCTTGCTGTAAAAACATCGGGTAAACAATCACAGCGCTTGACAAGCAAGTTTGCACTTTCTGTTGCTAATGTATCATGCGCCGCATAAAGACGTTTGGCATGA
>NZ_JBHIRI010000038.1:0-5444 GCF_042197005.1 Bartonella sp. AA78NXGY | reverse complement strand
TCATGCCAAACGTCTTTATGCGGCGCATGATACATTAGCAACAGAAAGTGCAAACTTGCTTGTCAAGCGCTGTGATTATTTACCTAATGTTTTTACTGCACGGGATGTTTATAAACGTGATTGGAAATGTTTAAAAGACAATGAAGCTGTGAAGCAAGCTTTAGAGCTTTTATGCCGTTGCAATTATATTCGTGAAATCTCTGGAGACAATAACTCCCAAGGCGGTCGACCTACCATACGCTATGAATGGCACCCCTTAGTGAAAAGTCATAAAACATTTCAATGAATGAATTTTAAATTCCAATAAAACATATAACTTATGTATTCATAAAATGAAACCTTCAAAACATTTCCCATCTATTGGTTTTGGAGGTTTTGGGGGTTTTGGAGGTGCTTTTTATTCCCCTCTTTATATATTTTAAAAATCAAAATAAAAGTCATTATATTTCAATATGTTAATTTTTATCAACTTTTCAAAAAACAATCTATATCAACATTACAACCTGTAAATTCAACTTATAGCATAGGTTTTGTAGGGGTTTTGGGGGTATAGGGGGGGTATATGCTTTTTATCTTTCTTACAAAGCAAGCAATAAAAGCCTATCAAAACATACATTCTGATATCTTAAAAGCACATATCAAATTTGTCTTTTTTCCATAAAACGAACAGCAAATTTCACTATTTTGCTGATCTTACCTCATGTCATAGGCTGTGGATAAGTAGCCTTTAATAAAATTTCTTTTTAAGCAGGTTGTGGGTCTTTTTTTATTTTATTATTGCTATTTGTTTTAAATAGATCTAGCGGATTCTATTTAAAGTTTTTTGACATCGATAGATCAACGCTTATAAAGCGGTGGGGTTTTATTATAAATGCTTCAATCTCATAACAAACCACTGACATTACGCTCTCTGTTACAATCCTACCGTGATCATACAGAAAGTGCGCGCGATAGAGGAACTTCTTTTGAAAAGTTTGTAATTGCTTATTTGACGCAAGACCCTCTACAATGCCAAGAATATGAAAAGGTTCAAACCTATTGTGAATGGGCAAAAGAGCATGGGGAAGATGGGCGTGATATCGGCATTGATCTGGTTGCTAAAATTCGTGATGAAGAAGGATATGCCGCTATTCAATGTAAGTTTTATAGTGCAAATCATCAGATCAAGAAAGAAGATATTGATAGCTTTATTGCTGCCTCGGGAAAAAAGATCTTCACACGCCGTATTCTGGTTGATAGCACCGAAGGTAATTGGAGTAACAATGCCGATCTCACCTGTGAAGGACAAGGAGTCCGCATTCAACGGATTAATCTTTTTGATCTGGAAAACAGTCAAATAGATTGGTCAACCTTTGAAAGCAAAGGGGAAGCTACTCTTAAGAAAAAAGAACCAAAAAAGCTTTTAGATCATCAACAAGAAGCGCTTAAAGCTGTTTGTGACGGTTTACAAGAAGCAGACCGCGGCAAGCTGATTATGGCGTGTGGAACGGGAAAGACCTTTACCAGTCTGAAGATAGCAGAAGCTCTTGCTGGTCAAGGTAAACATGTTTTATTCCTTGTCCCCTCTCTTTCTTTAATGTCACAAACAATAAGAGAATGGACAGCAGATACAGCAATACCCTTGCGTTCCTTTGCGGTGTGTTCTGATACACAAGTTGGCAAGCGTCGTAAAGCCCAAGATGATGCTGCCGAACTCGATGTCTCGGATCTCGCTCTACCAGCAACAACAGATTCTCAAAAGCTTGGAGAAAAAGCCAATAAGACTTCTCCTGATGCCATGACAGTGGTCTTTGCTACCTACCATTCGATCCAAGTGATTTCGGATGCGCAAAAGAAATATGCTTTACCGGAATTTGATCTGATCATTTGTGATGAAGCACACCGTACCACTGGAGCTGTATTAGGAACAGACAAGAGTGAATCTGAGTTTATCAAGGTTCATAATAATAGCCTTATTCGGGGCAAGAAACGTCTGTATATGACAGCAACACCTCGTATCTTTAGTGATAATGCCAAAAAACAAGCTAATGAGATTGATGCCGTTCTGGCTTCTATGGATGATGAAGAGCTTTATGGAAAAATCCTTTATTCTTATAGTTTCTCCCATGCTGTAAAAAATGGACTTTTAACGCCTTACAAGATTATCGTTTTAGGTGTTGATGAAGGAGAAGTGAGTAAATCTATCCAGCATCTGATGACAGATGAGAATTATGAACTTATTCTTGATGATAGAACAAAGATCATGGGTTGTTATCAAGCTCTTACCAAAATGGATCTGAAAATTGATCTTGGGGATGATACAAGACCCATGCATCGGGCTTTGGCTTTTTGTAGAGATATTGATACTTCTGAACGCATATGTAGAACATTCAACGATGAAGAAGTTAAGAAAGATTTACGTAATCTTCATGAAAACCATAAAAATATTCCCCCTCTTAACTGTCAAGTAGATCATATTAATGGAAAATCTGGTGCCAAAAACCGTACGATAAAACTTGATTGGTTGAAAGAAGATGCGGGTGAGAATGTCTGCCGTATATTAACCAATGTACGCTGCCTTTCAGAAGGTGTTGATGTTCCTTCCCTTGATGCGGTTATGTTTTTACACCCGCGTAAAAGCCAAGTGGATGTGATACAAGCAGTGGGACGTGTGATGCGTCGTGCAAAAGGCAAAAAGATGGGCTATATCATTTTGCCGGTTGGTGTTCCTGCTGGTGTTTCACCAGAAGAGGCATTAAAAAACAATAAGAGATACAGTGTTGTCTGGCAAGTTCTCAATGCTTTGCTTGCCCATGATGAGAATTTTAGTAAAACCCTTAACCAGATGGTCTTAGGACAAGACGTAAGCTCTATCATCGACATTGTTACAGTTTCTAAAAAGACCGAATTAGAGAATGTCACCACGGTTATTGACGAAATCCCGCTCCACGAAAAATCAGAAAAATCCGGACTTTGTATTGGGACACAAGCTCATGAACCGCACCAAACATATGAAGGACAAGGAAGATTGCCCTTTTTTGTTGAGTTTCCCAATGCTCTCAAAACACTGATTGTTAAAAAATCTACTATGAGTGATTATTGGGGCATTTGGGCTGGCAATGTTGCTGAGATTGCACAAAACCATATCACACGCCTTCAAACTATGCTTTCTGATCAAACAAGCGAAGCTTATCATGCCTTTGATGCGTTTTATAAAGAATTAAAAAACAACTTAAACAGTGAGATAAAGCAAGAAGAAGCGATTGAGATGTTAGCGCAACATCTTGTGACGCGTCCCGTGTTTGAAGCCTTGTTTGAAGGCAATGAATTTGTACAAAATAATGCCATTTCGCAAGCAATGGAAAAAATCTTAACAGAACTCGATAAAACCAATATTGAGGAAGAATCCAAAGAATTACAAGAGTTTTATGACAGCGTAAAGTTCCGTGCCTCTGGCATTACCGAACCACAGGCAAGACAAAATCTTATTATCAAACTTTACGAAGATTTTTTTACCAAAGCTTTTAAGAAGACAACGGATAGGCTTGGCATTGTTTATACCCCCGTTGAGGTTGTCGATTTTATCATTCATTCTGTTGATGATGTGTTGCGTAATGAGTTTGGAAAAAGCTTGGGGTCACGTGGAGTTTCTATTCTTGACCCTTTCACTGGAACGGGTACCTTTATCACAAGGCTTTTACAATCAAATCTCATAAAACCAGAGGATATGGAATATAAGTTCCGTCATGATATCCATGCCAATGAGATTGTTTTACTGGCTTATTACATAGCAGCCATTAACATTGAATCGACTTATCATAGTTTGAAGAAAGGAGAGTATATTCCTTTCAAACATATTGGTTTAACCGATACATTCCGGATGCTGGAAAAACAAGATTTGATGAAAGGTTTATTAGAGGAAAACAGTGAATATTTAGAACTTCAGAAAAACCTCAATATTGAAGTTATCTTCGGCAATCCTCCTTATTCCGTGGGGCAAAAGAGCGAAAACGATAATGCAAAGAATACTTCTTATCCTATTTTAGATAAACGGATCAGTGAAACTTATGCTGCTCAATCGAAAGTAACGAATATACGAGCACTTTATGACAGTTATATCCGTGCTATCCGCTGGGCAAGTGACCGTATAAAAGACCATGGTATTATTGGTTTTGTCACAAACGCAAGCTTTGTTAGTGGGCACTCTATGGATAGTTTACGAAAATGCCTCGTTGAGGAATTTAGCAGCCTTTATATTTTCCATTTACGGGGAAATGCTCGGACTTCTGGAGAACAACGTAAGAAAGAAAGTGGTGGAATTTTTGGTGAAGGATCTCGTGCTCCCATAGCTATCTCTATTCTCGTAAAAAATCCAAATGCACAACAGCGTGGTAAGATATATTTTCGTGATATTGGAGACTATCTCACGAGGCAAGAAAAGCTTACAATGATTGAATCCCTTGAAAGCATTGATGGTATTACACGGAGTAAACAAGGTTGGCAAATAATTACACCGGATAAGCATGGGGATTGGATAAAGCAACGTGATGACAGTTTTAAAAAATTTTTAGCTATAGGTGTTAAAAAAGGACATGATAAAAAGCTCTTTAAAATTTATTCCTGTGGTCTAAAAACAAACCGTGATGCTTGGGCATATAACTCAAGCTATAAGATTTTAGAAAATAATATGATAATATGATTACTTTCTATAATAGCGAAGTAGAACGTTTTAATGATGCCTATCCACATGCTGATCATAAAATACGTGCAAATGCTGTAAACAATTTCATCAATGCAGATGAGAGCAAGATTAGCTGGAGCCATAATGTTAAACAAGAATTGGTAAGAGGAAAAATTCTTAAATTCGAAGATGCATGCCTCACGCAAAGTTTATATCGCCCTTTTACACGACAGTGGCTTTATTATAATCGTACTTTCAATGAGAGAGTTTACCAAACGCCGCGTATATTCCCAATGGAGAAAGCGGTTGAAAATAAAATCATACAAGTTACAGGCATAGGAGCAATGGTTGGCTTTTCTGCACTTATGACTAAGAATTTGCCTGATTTAGGTGTGATGAATGCTAGTCAATGCTTTCCACGATATTTCTATGAAGATGCTCCGGTTTCAAGAGACAAAAATGAAAAACAATCTCATTTATTTGCGAATTCTACAGAAGAAAGTAAAACAGTTGGTTTACAGAGGCGTGATGCCATTACTGATGAAGGATTAGCCCATTTTCAAGCGGCTTATCCGAATGAAAAAATCACTAAAGATAATTTGTTCTATTACGTCTACGGATTGTTACATTCGGAAGATTATCGTGCTCGTTATGCTGATAACCTCTCTAAAGAATTGCCTCGCATCCCTTGTGTAAAAAGCGCTGAAGATTTTTGGAAGTTTGTAACAGCTGGGCGTGAACTCGGTCATTTGCACGTAAACTATGAAGATGTAGAGCCTTATCC
>NZ_JBHIRI010000037.1:0-5645 GCF_042197005.1 Bartonella sp. AA78NXGY | reverse complement strand
ATGTAGGTCTTTTTGATATTGCGGTCGACAGCCCATAGATGCCCGCGCAAAATGGCATCATTGATCATATCTGCGGTTCTCACCACCGATAAGAAAGCAAACTTTGTATCGCTTGAGAGGGTGCGATTACCCCAAAGGCGATAGCCGTTTTCGCGGATAATGGTTGTGATGTTTTGTTCATTGAGAAGGTTGGCGCGGCTTGATCGATCACCAATGGAAAAATCAATGGGGCGTGCAATACCAACAATGCCATTTATCACTTTGTTTGAAGGAGAATGCCAAAAACCGTGTGTAAAATCAGTTTTAGCAATGACACCTGCAACCGCTGTACTTGCTGGCTGTTCTATGATTTTTCCATCACGATTCACCTTTACAAAAGGGTCAATGATAATGGCGCGTTTTGAATCAAAATCCTTTGCTGTGCTAAGGGCTGCTTCATCTGTCGTGTTTGGTGCATCAAGCACCACAATAGCACGCAGACGCTCTGCAATGCCAATGAGTTCTGCTGCGACGGGGTTGGCAGTTGCATCAGTTCCATTCTCTTCAATATTCACACTGGAAGGGCGTTGATGTGTAAAGCCTGGAGCGATGAGAATGCGTGGTGTTTGTCCTACAATGGATTGCGCTCCAATCAAAGCATGAACACCTTCATAAGCACCATTTGCGTTTACACCGCCAAGAACATTGGTGAGTGTTGCATTTTCATTGTCACCCTCGTTCACGCGCACGACAACAACAATGGCACCCACTTGCTTGAAAATGAGATCAAGGGCATTAGGTAGGGTGCCTTGACGCTTGCCTGTTTTATCCAGTTTAGCGGCTTGTGAAAGAGAGCCTGTTACCAAAACGGGTGTATTAAGAGGAAATGCTTGTTCATCTGCATCGGGCGCCGTGCCAACAATCCCGATAACTGCCGATTGTACCGCGCGAAGGGGGCGGGTGCCGTCGTCAACCTCGACAACTTCAACACCGTGTAGAAAACCTGTTGCCATACTTTATGCTCCTTTAAATGAGTGGTGAATTAAAATGAATGGGAAAAATGAGAGGTAAAAAGCTGCTCTTGAGAAAGGTTTGTTTTCAACAAGCACTTTCTTTTTATAAATATCTTGACTTAGTCCCAAAATGGTACTAAGATTGATAAAAATCAGGATACACTTATGAAAATTGTTAAAATCTCCACACTTCAAACTTTTTGGACTCGATATCCTGATGCTGAACAACCATTAAAAGCATGGGTAGATGAAGCTAAAAACGCACAATGGCGTTCTCCTCATGACATTAAAGAGAAATATAAAAATGCAAGCATATTAAAGAATAATCGTGTTGTTTTTAATATTAGAGGCAATGATTATCGTTTAGTTGTTTCAATCTTTTATCCAGCAGGTTGGCTTTACATAAAGTTTATAGGGACGCATAAACAGTATGATGCGATTGATGCCAACACTGTAGAACTAAAGGAATTTAAGAAATGAATATCAAACCAATTCGTACAGAGAGAGAGTATCAAGAAGCTTTAGAAATTGTGTCTGCAATGTTTGACAATCAACCTAAAGAGAATACTCCAGAATTTGATCAAATGGAGGTTCTTGTGTTGTTGATTGAAGCGTATGAAGCAGAACACTATCCTGTTTCTCCTCCTCACCCGATTGAAGCTATTAAATTTAGAATGGAACAAATGAACTTAAGTGCTAAAGATCTCGTTCCTGCGATTGGTCATTTAAATCGTGTTTATGAAATCTTGAGTGGTAAAAGAAAATTAACACTGCGCATGATTAAAAACTTGCACCAACAGTTCAATATTCCACTAGAAAGTCTGATAGCTTAGGTTTTATACTAATTTATTTTTTTGAAAGATTTTTAAGGGGTTTCAAAAGGTCTTCAAAGATCATTTAAAGACCCTTTAATATGTATTATTTCTCGTTTTAGAAATCGCAATTTGAGATAATAAGCTCTTGAGCCGGCATTGGATTATTTGAACCACATGTATAAGATGTATTCACTTCTTTTAGTTTAAATTGGCTAAAGGTTTTTCGGATCTCTGGCACATCATTGAGAGACAGAACAAACTTTCCCTTTAATTGTGCAAGCAGTGTGGACATCGTCTGGTAATCCTCTCGCTTAAACAAATCCTTGCCATAGCAATTCTCAACGCCCCAATAAGGTGGATCAAGGTAAAACAAGGTCGTTGGCCGGTCATAACGCCTGATAAAATCAAACCAATCTAAATGTTCAATAGTGACACCTGATAAACGCCGGTAAATAAGCTTTAAGAACCCTTCAAGTTTGAAAGAGTTAAACCGTGCACCACGGTGGGGATCAACTCCAAAGGTACGCTTTGCCACCTGCCCACCAAAACTCAACCGCTGTAGATATAAAAACCGCAAAGCTCGCTCTAAATCCGTAAGCGTCTTTGGATCTTGTAACGTAAAACGTTGAAACGCCTCACGGCTGCTAATCTGGAACTCCAACAGATCCATAAAAGGGTGATAATGGCGTTGCAACACCCGAAAAAAATTCACCACATCGCCTGAGCGATCATTGATGACTTCATATAAGGGAATCAATTTCCGCCTAAAGAATATTCCTCCCATGCCAACAAAAGGTTCGGCATAAGTGCGATGGGGAATGCCTTCAATGATTTTGATAATGGTTTTTGCCAACTTTATTTTGCCACCAACATAAGCGGCAGCTGGTTCTATAGGATCAATAGATTTTAATTTTTCTTTACAAAGTATATCCATCATTTTTTAACACTCTTTCATCTATAGTAGCCATCTTCTCACTGTTTCCAAGTGATAAGAAGTGGCTGCGATGTTAAGTTGTGTTACATCGGGCGGGGTTGTTCGCAAAACTAAGTCCCGTTGGCTGGACAACCAGCCCAGCCTCTATTTTTTGTTCCGTTCTCCTTGTTTTTGAGTTTTTAGGATAATTGCTGTGGGTTATCCGCTAGATTTCTCATAGCGATAGGTTATCAGAGCGGCTTGCTAAGAGCCGTTAATCTCTTTACAAAACTTTTGGAATAGAAGAGGGAGCACGCCGTGATTTCGGGGCTTCTTCTAAAGATAAAGAATGATTTTGCTATAGTGCGATAGAGAGTATTTACTTTTGTTGCCATTTTGCTCTCCAAATCAATAGAGAAACAATAACAACAAGAGCTGCCTTTCATAAAACTGACACTGTCAGTCAAAAAGCTCTTTAAAGGGCTTAAAATCATACAAGCCAGCTTATACAACAGCTATCCATTTGACTTGTGCTATTTTTAGTTTTGTATTTAATCTTTCCATAATCTTATGAGGACAGCGCCATCAGCTCCAGCGCCGCTTGGAGAGGAATCTCCATGAGAGCCAGCACCTCCGCCCCCAAAACCACGCCCTGCTTTTCCCGAACTATAGGAACCTTTGCCGACTCCTCCAGAGCCACCACGTGATGTATCACCTCCAGCATCGCCTCCATTACCGCTTGTTTTACTCGTAATTCCATTCGTTCCAGCATAACCATTTCCGCCTTTGGCAATTCCTGGATGTTCATCCGTTGCTAAACCAAAGTTTCCACCTGTTCCTCCAGCACCGCCATCGCCTGAATAGAAGGAAGTCGTACTCCCAGTAATCGAGTGAGAGATACGGGCGTCAGCTCCCCCACCACCCTTTCCTCCGGTAGCGGTAATAAAATTTTTGCCAATGGTTGTTGTTTCTCCAGGCTTACCGCTTACAAAATTCTTTGCAATAGAAGCCCCTCCTTTACCAATGATGATATCTTCATGACCATTTAAACTGGCTTTATAGCCATACCAGACTGAACAACCGCCACCGCCGCCACCTCCTCCTAATCCTATCCCAAACGCTCTACCACCACTACCTCCACCACCCCAAGCTTGGATCTCAACTTTAGTTTTATCGGTGACCCAGATGGGCCACTGAATTTTCCCATCCTGTGTATAGAGCAATTCAGCATCAGCAAGAGCCGGCCAATTTGTGATTTTATCGATCAAATCTTTTTTAAGACTCTTTATTTGTGCCAAAATGGCGGCATCCACTTGCGCCTTCGTATAAACAACATCACCATCAACTCTCAAAGGTCCTTTCAAGGTACTTCCATTTGTGCTTAAACTTGTCACCGTTTCACCATTATGAATAAGGCTAAACGACGAATTACCCAAAAGTTCTAAGCCACCACTCATAGTGATTTTGCTGGTAAATTTATTATAATTCTGCCATTCATTTGGGCTGGCTAAGCGACCATAGCTTGTGAGATCTTCATTGATCTTGGCTCTAAAATCATCAAGCCCCACGATATCTTCGGTTTTATGTTGATGTGCGCCTAACAGTGAGACAGCACTGCCAAAAGTGAAGTTATTGTTGCTTGATTTATAGAGAACATAATTATTTGCGGCATCTTTTGCACCCTCGATATCGCTTAAATCAGCAAATGAGAAGGTTTTATCCGCTGCCATCTTGCCCTTAAGGGCTGCTTCAAGATCTGCGATATCACTTATTGTATGCGTGTGTTTTGAAGGTGCTTTTTCGTTTACCTTTTCCTCAACAGCCAAAAGAGCTTGATCAATTTTGGTCAAGTTTTCCCGCAAGATTGGGAATTCAGAACTGATAAAACGCCCCTCTTTAGGCAATTCCATGTCGAGTTTTTTGGTTTTGGTCATCTCTGTTCTCCCATCACAATATGCCAGCGCCAAAATCACTCACCATGGACCGCGCTGCTGGTCCACCGGTAAGAGTGAGTTTGAGGCGCGCTTGTTTGGCTGTTTTGTCACTGCTCACAAATTTTCGTTCTGTCCAAAGTGGTTCAGCGAGTTGTTCTGTTTCGTCAAGTTTCAAAGGGGTGAAACCACCATCATCTAGTTGCATCTCCAGTGAAAAGGTTGCACCACCCGGTAAAAAGGTTTTGATATAGCTCGTTAACCTTGCCTTTTCACCAAAGGCAAAAGCACGCGTGACATAGGTCGCTTCCTTATGGATCTTTCCCGCGATCAATTGAACAGGCGCAAATAACACCGGTGAGAGTTTCTCTGTTCCTTTAAGAATAGCGCGAAGCTTGATCTTTTCACTGATATATTCAGTAAGACTGAGCAATTGAAAGGGAAGGAGTTGATAAACCGTGCCGTTGTTTCTTTCAATTTCAAAGATGACAGAACAATCGCTTGAAGGCAACTCAATGGCTGCGCGTATTTGTAAATCAGAGCAGTCCACAAGATCAAAAGTGCCTAAATCGACAATCTTTTCTGTTTGCCTATAGCGGGCAGCGAGCACCCGAAAGGCTAAAGCCTCATCTTGATGGGCTGTCCAACTTTGTGCGTTAACAGAAGAAAAGCGTGGACCGGTCACGTAAGGGTGACTTGAGACATATCTCTGGTGTTCTGCATCAAAATCCCCAAGCTTTGCTAGTGAGACAGAATGATCAGCATCATCGGTTTTAATGACAAAAGCCGTTAAGCGGTCATCCATCACAAGGAGTGGTACATCATAGCGTGCTTCTGCCCAACCTAGCTTTGCGCCCTTCATAGAATAAAAGCTTTGCGCTTGAATATCGGCGGTAGGATAGCCGTTTTCTGTGGTCACCAAATCAATCACCAAATCATGGTTCTCATTACCGATTTTGCAAAGATGAAAGTCAATACCGGTGATTTGCCGTGT
>NZ_JBHIRI010000036.1:0-5914 GCF_042197005.1 Bartonella sp. AA78NXGY | reverse complement strand
GATGGAGAAATTTCTAAAGGTTCGACAGAAGCGATCACGGGCAATCAGCTTTATTCAATCAATCAAACAGTTGCGACCTATTTTGGTGGAGGTGCTGGCTATGAAAATGGAAAATGGGTTGCACCCACATTCAAACTTAAAACTGTCAATGATGATGGTAGC
Source organism: Bartonella sp. AA78NXGY (assembly GCF_042197005.1). NCBI lineage: Bacteria > Pseudomonadati > Pseudomonadota > Alphaproteobacteria > Hyphomicrobiales > Bartonellaceae > Bartonella > Bartonella sp. AA78NXGY. The sequence goes on along the minus strand of NZ_JBHIRI010000036.1, from coordinate 5,752 downwards.
ACTGGTGAGGAAAAGGTTTACAATAGTGTAGCGGAAGCACTTGCAGGTGTTGCAAGTTCTATCACGAATGTTCACAATGATGTGACCAATGTAGTCAGTGATAGCCTTGCCAAGCAGGATGAAAAGACAAAAGTTATCACTATTGGTAAAGAAGTAGAAGGTAGTGAAATCAACATAGCCAACAAGACTGGTTCGGATCGGACACTTTCAGGTGTTGGTGAAGCAACAAAGGATAATGAAGCTGTTAACAAAGGTCAGCTTGATAAAGGTTTGAAGGATCTTTCTACCAGCCTTCAGTCAGATGACTCGGCTGTTGTTCATTACGATAAAAAAGAGGGTGATAATGGCGGCATTGATTACACGAGTGTGACTTTAGGCAAAGGTAAGGATGCAGGACCAGTTGCACTTCATAATGTAAAAGATGGTGCCATTGGTGAGGGTTCACATGATGCGATTAATGGTAGTCAGATCAACGCGATTTCTCAGAATGTAGCTAAATTCCTTGGTGGTGATGCAAAATTTGTTGAGGGTACGTTTACAGGACCAACCTACAAGTTATCCAAGGTTGATACAGCTGGTGATATAACAAATGGCTCTTTTGATAATGTTGATAGTGCATTTACTGGTCTTGATGAGAATATCAAGAATGTGAATGCAAGGATTAAAGAGGTTTCTGAAGGAGTAGCACAGGATTCTTTGTTATGGAGCAAGGAAGCCGATGCCTTTGTAGCGCGTCATGAAAAGAGTAAGGAAGAAAAAGGCAGAGCTGTCAGGACACAAGAAAACAGTAGAATTACGTTCCTTGCAAATGGTGAGATTAGCGCTAAATCAACAGATGCTGTTACGGGTGGTCAGCTTTTTGAAACGAATAATAAGGTTGTTACTTATTTAGGGGGTAATGCAGCTTTTAATAATGGTGTGTTTACAGGGCCGACCTATAGTTTATCGGAGATTGATAAAGATGGTAAGATAACAGCCAAGCCTTTTACCAATGTTGGTTCAGCTTTTGAAGGACTTGATGATAATATCAAGAATGTGAATGCACGAATTAAGGAAGTTTCTGCAGGTGTTGCGCAAGATTCTTTATCGTGGAGCAAGGGTGATAACGCCTTTGTAGCTCTTCATGGGGAAGGTAAGGACAGAAACAATAGAAAATTGAAGTTTCTTTTAGATGGAGAAATTTCTAAAGGTTCAACAGAAGCGATCACTGGCAACCAACTTTATTCAATGAATCAGACATTTGCTGAGTATTTTGGTGGAGGAGCAGGTTATAATGAAAAGGGAGAATGGGTTGCACCTACCTTCAAGCTTAAAACTGTCAATTCTGATGGTAGTGCTGGTGAGGAAAAGGTTTACAATAGTGTATCGGAAGCATTTGCTGGAGTTGCGAGTTCTATCACGAATGTTCATAATGATGTGACCAATGTTGTCAGTGATAGCCTTGCTAAGCAGGATGATAATACGAAGGTTATCACTATTGGTAAAGAAGTAGAAGGTACAGAACTCAATATCGCAAATAAAGACAAAGGGGATCGGACACTTTCAGGTGTTGGTGAAGCAACAAAGGATAATGAAGCTGTTAACAAAGGTCAGCTTGATAAAAGATTAGAGAAGCTTTCTAACAGTCTTCAATCAGATGACTCGGCTGTTGTTCATTACGATAAAAAAGAGGGTGATAATGGCGGCATTGATTACACGAGTGTGACTTTAGGCAAAGGTAAGGATGCAGGACCAGTTGCACTTCATAATGTAAAAGATGGTGCCATTGGTGAGGGTTCACATGATGCGATTAATGGTAGTCAGATCAACACGATTTCTCAGAATGTAGCTAAATTCCTTGGTGGCGATGCAAAATTTGTTGAGGGTACGTTTACAGGACCAACCTACAAGTTATCCAAGGTTGATACAGCTGGTAATATAACAAATGGCTCTTTTGATAATGTTGGTAGTGCATTTACTGGTCTTGATGAGAATATCAAGAATGTGAATCAGCGTATTAAGGAAGTCTCAGAAGGAGTAGCGCAAGATTCTTTGTTATGGAATGATGAAGCCAATGCCTTTGTCGCGCGTCATGAGAAGAAGCAAGAAGAACAAGGCAGAGCTGTAAGGACACAAGAAAACAGTAGAATTACGTTCCTTGCAAATGGTGAGGTTAGCGCTAAATCAACGGATGCTGTCGCTGGTAATCAACTTTATTCAATGAATCAGACATTTGCTGAGTATTTTGGTGGAGGAGCTGGTTATGATAAAGATGGACAATGGAAAGCTCCAAGTTTTGTGATCAAGAAAGTTGATGCGGAAGGTAAAGAAAGTGAAGAAAGCTATAAGAGTGTAGCGGAAGCATTTGCTGGAGTTGCGAGTTCTATCACGAATGTTCATAATGATGTGACCAATGTTGTCAGTGATAGCCTTGCTAAGCAGGATGATAATACGAAGGTTATCACTATTGGTAAAGAAGTAGAAGGCAGTGAAATCAACATAGCCAACAAGACTGGTACGGATCGGACACTTTCAGGTGTTGGTGAAGCAACAAAGGATAATGAAGCTGTTAACAAAGGTCAGCTTGATAAAAGATTAGAGAAGCTTTCTAACAGTCTTCAATCAGATGACTCGGCTGTTGTTCATTACGATAAAAAAGAGGGTGATAATGGCGGCATTGATTACACGAGTGTGACTTTAGGCAAAGGTAAGGATGCAGGACCAGTTGCACTTCATAATGTAAAAGATGGTGCCATTGGTGAGGGTTCACATGATGCGATTAATGGTAGTCAGATCAACACGATTTCTCAGAATGTAGCTAAATTCCTTGGTGGCGATGCGGCATTTAAAGACGGTAGCTTTACTAACCCTACTTATAACTTATCTCGCGTTTCTGAAGATGGTGAGGTAACACAAAAAGCCTTTACCAATGTTGGTTTAGCATTTGAAGGACTTGATGAGAATATCAAAAATGTGAATCAGCGTATTAAGGAAGTCTCAGAAGGAGTTGCACAAGATTCTTTATCATGGAGCGAGGGTGAAAAATCCTTTGTAGCCTTGCATGGAGGAAAAGACGGTGCAAAGACAAATAGCAAGATTAAGTTCCTTGCGGCAGGAGATATTACGAAAGAATCTACAGATGCAGTAAATGGCTCCCAACTTTATTCCTTAGGAAAAGATCTTGCATCGTACTTAAACGGTGATGCTAAGTATGAGAAAAATCAATGGTTGTTGCCTAGATTTAAAGTTACACACCTTAAAGAAGATGGCACATCAGAAGAAGCTGAGTACGATAGTGTTTCAGAAGCTCTTTCAGGTGTTGGTAATTCTTTCACGAATGTGGTTAAAGACTTTAATGACAAAGTCACGAATATCACAGAATCTGTCCAAGGCGATGCGCTGTTGTGGAATAAGGACGCAGAGGCGTTTGTAGCCAAGCATGGGTACAAGGAAAGCAAGACGAACAGCAAGATAACGTCGCTTGCAAATGGGGATATCACTAAAGACTCAAGCGATGCTGTAACAGGAAATCAGCTATATGCTCTAGGTAACAGTGTTGCGCAGTCTTTAGGTGGTGATGCTAGTTATGCAGGTGGCGCTTGGACGGCTCCAAGTTTCAAAGTTAAGATTGTCAAAGAAGATGGCAGTGCCGTTGAAGAGCAAAGTTATGATGATGTTGCCAAAGCGTTTACTGGTGTAGGGGCTTCATTCACGAATATTCACAAGGAGCTTAAGAATGAAATTAATAAAGTTGTAGGAGATAGTCTTGTTAAGTTTGATGACACGACAAATGTAATCAAGCTTGGTGGTGAAAAAGAAGGTGCGAGCATCAGTATTGCGGATAAGGAAAGCCAAGATAGAATACTTTCAGGTATTAAGACAGCGACAAGGGATAATGAAGCAGTTAACAAAGGTCAGCTTGATAAAAGTCTGAAGGAGCTTTCTAATAATCTTCAGTCTGATGAATCGGCTGTTGTTCACTATGATAAACAAGGTGATGATAATAGCAGCACTAATTATGCGAGTGTGACTTTGGGTAAAGGTAAGGGTTCTACACCTGTAGGTTTGCATAATGTTGCCGAAGGTCAGATTAGTGAGAATTCGCATGATGCGGTTAATGGCGGTCAGATTTCTAAGGTTTCTCAGGATATTGCGAAATACTTAGGTGGAGGTACAAGCTTTAAAGATGGTACTTTCACGGATCCAACCTATAAATTATCCAGTGTTGATGCAAAAGGCGAGGTAGTAGAAAAATCCTATGGTGATGTTGGTTTAGCCATTGAAGGTATTGATACGAATTTCAAGAATGTGAATAACAACCTAACGAATAAGTTTAATGAACTTACTGAAAACATCACGAATATTACTCAGGAAGTTCAAGGCGATGCGCTGTTGTGGGATAAGGCCGCAGAGGCGTTTGTAGCGACGCATGGAGAGAAGGAAAGCAAGAGTAAGATTACATTTCTTTCCAATGGAGAGGTTTCTGCAAGCTCAAGTGATGCGGTCAATGGTTCTCAGCTTTTTGCGACCAATCAAAATGTAAGCAGTGTATCTAACAATCTTGAAACAACAGCTACGAATATAGCTAAATCCTTTGGTGGTGGCGCTGAATATAAAGAAGGTCATTGGAGTGCTCCAAGCTTCAAAGTTAAGATCGTCAAAGAAGATGGCAGTGCTGTTGAAGAGCAAAGTTATGATGATGTTGCTAAAGCATTTGCTGGTGTAGGGAATTCATTCACGAATATTCACAAAGAGCTTAAGAATGAGATTAACCAAGTTGTGGGAGATAGTCTTGTTAAACAAGATGAAAAGACACATGTTATTAGTGTAGGGGGTGAAAAGAGTGGTACAGAAGTTAAGCTTTCGAATATTGATGGTGCCGCACGGACTCTTTCCGGTGTGAAAGCAGGAACGCTTTCGGAAGCCTCAAGTGAGGTGGTCAATGGTTCTCAGCTTTTTGATACGAATAAGACTGTTGCAACTTATTTAGGTGGTGGCGCTGAATATAAGGAAGGTCAATGGAGTGCTCCAAGTTTCAAAGTTAAGATTGTCAAAGAAGATGGCAGTGCCGTTGAAGAGCAAAGTTATGATGATGTTGCCAAAGCGTTTGCTGGTGTTGGTGATTCATTCATGAATATTCATAAAGAGCTTCAGAATGAGATTAATAAAGTTGTAGGAGATAGTCTTGTTAAGCAGGATGATGCTACGAAGGTAATCAAGATAGGTGATGAAAAAGAGGGTAGTGCAATCACAATTTCAAACATGAATGGTGATGCACGTAGTCTCTCTGGCGTGAAAGCGGGCACACTTTCTGAAGGCTCGACGGAAGCAGTGAATGGTTCTCAGCTTTATTCCTTGAATCAGACGCTGGCGACTTATTTTGGTGGTGGAGCTCACTATGAAGATGGTCAATGGGTAGCACCTACTTTCAAAGTTACGACATTTAATGATGATGGTAGTCCAGAAGAGCATAGCTACCCTAATATTGCGGAAGCGTTTGCTGGTGTAAGCAATTCCTTTACAAAGCTTCATAATGAGATTTCAGACAATATTGAGCAGAATGCGTTGTTGTGGAGTGATGAAGACAGTGCGTTTGTAGCGCTTCATGGGAAGGGAGATAAAAGAAGTAAGAGCAAACTGAAGTCAGTTTTAGATGGCGATATTTCTGAAGGTTCGACAGAGGCGATTACGGGCAATCAGCTTTATTCCTTGCATCAGACGCTAGCGATGTATTTAGGAGGGGGAGCTAGCTATGAAGGTGGCGAATGGAGGG
>NZ_JBHIRI010000035.1:0-5929 GCF_042197005.1 Bartonella sp. AA78NXGY | reverse complement strand
ATCACCATGAAGGGAGAAATTGTGAGACAGTTGCGCATTGATGCCAACGCCGCCTTCAATTGCAGGTCCCATAGGATCAAGGTCAAAATCTCTGCCAATCTGGATGGTACCATTATCACCAAAGGTTTTGATCAAGTTTGCTTTTCCATAGAAGGAAATGGCAGGACCATTTTCAGTGGTCATAATGGTTTTGGTTAAACGTCCACCAACACGGATCAACCATTGAGAAGGATTGTTCATATCAATTTTTAAATTATCAGCATCTTCAATGGTATCAAACATCAAATGTTGATAAGCAAGTTGTATTTGGGGCTCGAAGGTTAAACCTTCCATTCCGGTAGAAAATTGTTTGCCAACGGTGGTGGAAATACTCAACATCTTTACATTGTTCAATTTCGCGGTTTTACCAATGATAGCATTGGTGATATCGCCCTTTATTATCCCATAGGATAAAAGCGTATCGATATAGAAACCACTGTCATGTTGTACACTACCATAGGCAGTGAGAGACCATTTATCTAGGGTGCTTTTACTTGCATCCTGCATCTCTTTTGGAGTGAAAGACAGCTGCCCATAGGTACCTATAAGACCGAAATGTGTCGTGGTATTTTGTCCTTCTAATGCCGCTAATGTGACACCGGCTTGGAGAGCAGCATAGCGAATATCAGCACCATAACCATATTTAAGGGGACCGCGTTTCGAGGATAAGGTTCCTGTACCCCCATAGGTAGAGAGGAAGAAACTGTTTTTTAGATTTTTCTGCTCTCCCAAGACTGTTGTTCTCATATTGGCTAAAAGTGCATTTTGCTTGGCCATATCGGCCAATCCAGTATAAAAGAGGGCATTTGGCATAACCAAATAGCTTGCCATTTGTGGTACAACTGCTCTTACTTTTGAATCGGGGTCAAGAAATTCAGGCTGCAAGCGGAAGTCCCAGAAATCTTTATCCTTTTCATCGAATAAGTTTTGGTTAGCATTGGCCTTGCCATAACTTGATACTGGTCCATAGGAAGTTAGCGTATATTTATAAGGAGTTCCTCCTATGGTGGTATAGCCATTTTTCAATTTAAAGGAGTCTTCTTTTGCTTCTCCAGAAACTTGAATAAGTGAAAGTCCACCTATATTTGAAGGAGGAGAAGCATTTTCTACACTCTCTTTATCCCCTGAAACACTTTTGACATAAACTGTTGTGGTGCCTGCTACATCACCGTGAATGAGAAGCCTATCGGTTTTTTGTGCATCTATTGCAACACCATCAGTCCATATAGCGTTGAAATGAATTTCTGCCTCACCAAAGGCATTATAGACTGCTAGAATGGTTGGTATTCCAGATCCTACATGCAATGTATGATAATGATCTTCTACCGGTCCATTAAAAACAATAGAACTATCATTAAGATTGAGCACAGAAATATCAGAACGTGACCTTTGAGCAATAGCAAGCAGTTTTCCATCATCATCGGTTTCTTTTGTACTGGTTTTCAATATCCATGTTGTCTTGTTTGTCAAATCAAAGCGTACGGTTCTGTTTTCTGCAATTTTTGCTCTTCCCTTTAATACCGAGTGATTAGCATTTAGTGTAAAAGCAAAATTATTTTCTTTAGTTGAAGCTTTTGCTGCTAATAAAATATCGGCACTGATTTCTGAATTTTTGAGATTGGCTATACCGATTGATTGGTCTGCGTTAATTCCAATACTATTTTCAGTGCGAATTTTTGTATTTGTCAAGTTGATTTCTAAGGCGTTATCGTCATCGGATTTATCAAATATTATGCCACTGTTTTCTGCTGTTGCAGAAACATTTGTTACATCAATATATCCGCTATTTTTTACAACAAATGCTGATCCTTTTGCTGCTACGGTCCCTCCATTCATTTTAATCGTGCCACCGTTTTCTGCATAAAGTCCGATGAAAGTATTGCTAATCGCTGTATTTCCATGCAATTCAATTAAGCTGTAAGGATTGCTGGCAGCTGCACCGTATCCGTTGCCATCCATTGTTGTTAGAGCAACGTCTGTGACCTTAATATGTCCACCGTTCATTGCAAACAATGCCATGGTTTTCGCAGTTACTGTTCCCCCAGTCATTATGATTGTGCCACTATTTTCTGCATCAAGTCCGGTTACAGCATTATCAATAGTTGTCTTCCCATACAATTCAATCAAGCTATTAGGATCGGTGGTAGCTGCACCGTATCCGTTACCATACATCGTTGTTAGAGCAACATCTGTGACCTTAATATGCCCACCGTTTTTTGCAAACACTGCCATGTTTGCAGCGGTTACAGTTCCTCCCGTCATTGTGATTGCACCACTGTTTTCTGCATTAAGCCCGATGAAAGCATTATTAATTGTTGTCTTTCCATGCAATTCGATCAAGCTATCAGGATCGGTGGTCGCTGCGCCATAGTTACCATTTATTGTTGTTAGAGCAACATCTGTGACTTTAATATGCCCACCGCTTTTTGCAAGCAATGCCATGTTTGCAGCGGTTACAGTTCCTCCCGTCATTGTGATTGCACCACTGTTTTCTGCATTGAGCCCGATGAAAGCATTATTAATCGTTGTCTTTCCATCCAATTCAATCAAGCTTTCAGGATCGGAGGTAGCTGCTCCGTATCCGTTACCATACATCGTTGTTAGAGCAACATCTGTGAGCTTAATATGTCCCCCGCTTTTTGCAAGCAATGCCATGTTTGTTGCGGTTACAGTTCCACCTGCCATTGTGATAGTACCACTATTTTCTGTATAAAGTCCGATGAAAGCATTATTAATCGTTGTCTTTCCATGCAATTCAATCAAGCTTTCAGGATCGGAGGTAGCTGCTCCGTATCCGTTGCCATACATCGTTGTTAGAGCAACATCTGTGAGCTTAATATGTCCTCCGCTTTTTGCAAGCAATGCCATGTTTGTTGCGGTTACAGTTCCACCCGCCATTGTGATAGTACCACTATTTTCTGTATTAAGCCCGATGAAAGCATTATCAATTATTGTCTTTCCATATAATTCAATCAAGCTGTCAGGATCAGTGGTAGCTGCACCGTATCCGTTGCCATCCATTGTTGTTAGAGCAACATCTGTGACCTTAATATGTCCACCGTTTGCTGCAAACAGTGCCATGTTTGTTGCGGTTACAGTTCCATCCGCCATTGTGATAGTACCACTATTTTCTGTATAAAGTCCGATGAAAGCATTATTAATTGTTGTCTTTCCATGCAATTCAATCAAGCTGTTAGGATCGCTGGTAGCTGCACCGTATCCGTTGCCATCCATTGTTGTTAGAGCAACATCTGTGACCTTAATATGTCCACCGCTTTTTGTAAGTACTGCCGCGCTTTTCCCAGTTACAGTTCCACCCGCCATTGAGATAGTGCCACTATTTTCTGTATAAAGTCCGATGAGAGCATTATTAATTGTTGTCTTCCCATCCAATTCAATTAAGCTTTCAGGATCGGTGGAAGCTGCACCGTATCCGTTTCCGTCCATCGTTGTTAGAGCAACATCTGTGATCTTAATATATCCACCGTTCATGGTAAACAATGCTGCGCTTTTTGCAGTTACAGCTCCTCCCGTCATTATGATGACACCACTGTTTTCCGCATCAAGTCCATTTATAGCATTAGTAATCGTTGTCTCTCCATCCAATTCAATAAAGCTGTAAGGATCGGTGGAAGCTGCCCCGTATCCGTTTCCGTCCATCGTTGTTAGAGCAACATCTGTGACCTTAATATATCCACCTTTTTGTGCAAATAATGCTCTATTTCCCGCAGTCACTGTCCCTCCCATCATTATGATTGTAGAGAATAAACCGTCTGCATAGAGTCCATCACCATCAGATGATGTAACTTGAACGCTGCCTTCTTTACTATTGGCTAAAGTAATGAAGCTGCCGTTCATTACGTATAGCCCTGTGTGTTCTCCATCAAATGCTCCTCCTAATATCGTTACTTGTGAACCATCTTCTGCCGATATGCTGGTGTCTGCTTGCGTAATGGTTACATTTTCTAAAGTGAGATGACTTCCGGCAAAGGCCGTTATTCCTGTGTATAAAAACTCTTCTTTTTCATTTTCTAATTCACTTTCCCATCTAGGGTCTAATTCATTGTCCGATGTTTTCACACTTTCTAGCTTGTCTTGATCACTTATGCTGGTATTTGCATAAGTAATGGTTACATTTTCTAATTTGTTTTTATCGCTTTTACTCTCATTGAAGAACGCACCAGTTTCAAAAGCCGTAATGGTTCCTCCAGTCATTGTGATTGTGCTACCGTTTGTTGCATAAAGCCCAATTACAGCGTCATTAATTACCGTATTTCCGTGTAGTTCAATTGTGCTGTCAACATCATTAGCTATTGCACCGATTCCGGTGCCATCTTTTTTTAAAGTAACATCTGTGACGTCAATATGTCCGCCATTTTCTGCAAGTAATGCTGTATTTTCTCCAGTGACTGATCCTCCTATCATTGTGATTGTGGATTGTGCACCATTTGCATAGAGTCCGTCACCATGAGATGATGTAACTTGAACACTGCCTTTTTTATTATCGGCTAATTCACTATAGGTTAAAGTAATAGCGCTGCCTTCCGTAGCAGATATTCCTTTGAGTTCTCCATCAAATTCTCCTCCTAAAATCGTTACTTCAGAATGATCATTTGCAAATATACTGGTGTTTGCTTGCGTAACTGTTACGTTTTCTAAAGTAACTTTGCTTTTGTTGTCGGCATTTATTCCCTTGTCCATGAAGTGGCCATCTTTACCGCTTGATATTGTTACACCTTCCAGCTTATTTTTATCATTCATACTGTTTTCGAAGAAAGCGCCAATTTCAGAAATCGTAATAATGCCTCCAGTCATTTTGATTGTAGCACCATCTTTTGCATTAAGACCAAGACGAATGTCAAAATCAGTTCCTTTAATGGCTGTGTCTTGCAGTAATGTAATCGCACTGCCAAAACCTTCAGCTGTTACAGCATAAATATCCGTGTCTTTATTCCCAACCACAGTTAAATGTGTGCCGGTGATTTTCCCGTTGTCTTTCGCATTAATAATCTCATACGTTGTGTTAGATACTTCTTTTTTCTCGCCGGAAACTTCAAGAGTTTCAGCATATACATTGAGATGGGTGTTGAATAGCATGACAGCTATGACAGCTGTGCAGCATAAAAGGGATTTTTTACACATCAAGATTTTCCTAACTTATAAGAGCCACACACTCTTCCCCCGCTTATAAGAAGGATATCAAATGGATGGATATTTTAGAGATGGAACGTGAATAGGATATTTTTATTTTTGTGTAAAGTATAAATTAACTTATACATTTAGCATATAATGTATTATATTTAAATTCATTTAGTATTAAATGAATACATTATGTTAATATTATGTAAGTATTATAAGTTTTTCTATTCAAGATATGTGTTATGTTTGCATAAAACTTGTTGCTTATGCTTAAAGAAAAGAAATAGGCAAGAAAATTTCAAAAAACTGTATACTTGAGCCTGATAGGGATCTCTTCCAACATCATGAAACCAAAGATGATACCATAGCTTTCATGTTTTTCTTTAACACGGTTACGATAAAATAGCGCTCATTGATTTTTCAATCGACTTTTAGTTTTTTTCAAGGGATATTTTTACTAGTTAAAAGCGCGATATTTTATTGTCTTGAGTTTTTTAACTAATTTTCTTAAAGAAAAATGTTGGCGGTGTGTATTGGTAGAAAAGAATAGGGGAGAGATAAAAAGGCAGCATACTGTGCTGCCCTTTTTGTTAAATTGAATAGAATGAATAGGCTATTTTTACAGCCTTGATTTAAAACTGGTAGCGCATGCCACCTGAAAAGCTTGCACCACTTATACCAGTTTTCTGAAGCTTTTGTTGATAACTTACATCACCATGAAGGGAGAAATTGTGAGACAGTTGCGCATTGA
>NZ_JBHIRI010000034.1:0-6311 GCF_042197005.1 Bartonella sp. AA78NXGY | reverse complement strand
GGTGGTTACACCACAAAAATAGAGTGCGAACTTTTTGATGCATCACAAGAAGATGCGGCTGGAAACGTTGCAAACACAACACCAGACAAAGATGATACCCTTGACCCAAACGCTCCACCAAACGCATGCGACGAAGGCGAAGGCGTTATCCATATGGATGAGGAAGATAGATAAACAAAGCTATTTTATGATGATAAAAAGAAATACTATTTTTATTTTACTATTCCTAAAAATACAGCTAAACAGCGTTCAATTTCTACCATTTTATCTGCATGAATGGAACCGAAAGCTGGACTAACTTTTTCACATCTTACCGTCATAATCTTATCAATCATGACTTGCGAAGGTTTTTGCAAACCATTTTTAGCGTTTGGCTGAATCGTAATGCGGAGTAATGGCGCATCAACAAGTGTGCTAGTAATGGGTAAAACTGTTACACTTGTATGTTCACTGAATTGATTAGCTTGAATGATTAACGCAGGTCTTGGTTTACCAAAATCGCCTTGCATCGCTATTGTGACGAGAAATCCACGCATCATTCTGTCCAGCCATCAATATCCATTAAAGATTGATCCATCAACAACTGCATAGATGTATCTGTTTTATCCATTTTTGCGACTAAGCGACATTGGCGTCGGCACTCTTCTGCAAAGTTTGGTTGGCGAGTATCTGGTACCCAAATTTGCATTAAACGCAAACCTGCTTTTCTTTGTGCGTTGCGATGTTTTTGAACGCGTTCATTGACGTGCATTGTAGCCATAACAAAATCTCCATTATGTTTCATGTAACGTATAACATAGAAAAAAGTTACATGAAACGAAATTTTTAATAAAACACAATAATTACAATTTTAATCTATCAATCTTCTCCACCTTTTGTGGGGCTTTTTTATAGGAGCAATACATGAGAACAATATCACCAGAAGGGCTAGCACTGATTAAACAATGGGAAGGTTTACGTCTCAATGCCTATAAAGACGCCATTGGGGTGTGGACCATTGGTTATGGACATACAAACAATGCTGGAAAACCTTTTGTTCATAAAGGTATGGCAATCACTGAAAAACAAGCAGAAGAACTTCTTTGCCAAGACTTAAGACAATTTGAAAATGCCGTTGAACAAGCGTTCAATGCATTGATTTATAATGATAATTCACTGTTTTGTATGTTGAATGAGAGTCCCGAATAACGTAGGATTCTCTCATTTCAAATCTGTTTATCTTGAATCAATCAAAACCACTTACTTGCACGTCACAAGCGGGGTTGATGTGTGGGTAAAAATTGTACAAGAAAGGAGTAAAAATGGTTCTTATGAATCGTCTTAATGCAAGGGCTGTCGCAACATTGGGAGCTGGTAAATATAATGATGGTGCCGGCTTGCTTCTTCACAAACGTAAAGATGGTGGTGCTCAATGGCTTTATCGTTATACCATTCATGGGCGGCGTCGCGAAATGGGCTTGGGTGCTTTAAGAGATGTCTCTTTAAAACAAGCCCGTGAATTGGCAACTGGGTGGCGGGCTGTTTTACGTGAAGGGCGTGACCCTATTAAAGAACGTAATAAACAAAAGCGTGAGGCAATAAGCAATCTCCATTACTTAAAAGATATTGCACTAGATACTTTTGAAACTCGTAAAGCTGAATTAAAAGGTGATGGTAAAAATGGTAAATGGTTTACACCTTTACGCCTTCATATTCTCCCTAAATTAGGCTGTTTACCCGTTTCAGAGATTACGCAAACAGAGATACGCAATACCCTTGCTCCCATTTGGCATACAAAAGCTGTAATTGCTCGAACAGCATTGATACGTCTTAATCTTTGTCTCAAACATGCGGCTGCATTAGGTGTAGATGTTGATTTACAAGCTGTAGAAAAAGCAAAAGCTCTCTTAGGAAAACAACGCCATAAGGTCACTAATAGACCAGCGATGGATTGGAGAGAGGTTCCGGCTTTTTATAAAACACTCTGTGAAGCATCAACCATAACACAACTGGCTTTGCGTTTGCTTATTCTGACAGGTGTTCGTACCAATCCTTTACGTCATATTCATAAAGATCAAATTGATGGGGATATATGGACCATACCTGCTGAAAATATGAAAGGCAAGCGTGATACAACAAAAGAATTTCGCGTGCCTTTATCAACTGAAGCATTAGACATTTTAAAACAAGCACGATTGCTTTCTCGTAATGATTTCTTTTTTTCTGCTAAAGGTCGCGGTCCCCTCGCTGAGAAGTGTATGGCTCAATATATGAGAGACAATAAACTTGAAGCCTGCCCGCATGGTTTTCGCTCTAGTTTACGCGATTGGCTAGCAGAAACAACCGATGCTCCCTATGAGGTCGCTGAAACTATTCTAAGTCATACAGTAGGAGGACAAGTAGAGCGCTCCTATCGTCGTACTGACTATCTAGAACAGCGCCGTGTCTATATGGAGAAATGGGCGGCTTATGTCACGGGTCAATCTTAAGATATGGGGTAATTTACCCCATGATCTGTGGATAACTTTAGCTCTCTTCTCTCTCATTCTCTCTCAATAAGAGTCATAAATTATCACATCAGAAATTGTATGATAAAATATTGTTTTATATAAATAAAATACCTTCAAAAATGAACCAAAATGTGGTTAATAAATGGTTATGATTTGTTACCATTTTTATAGTGAAAGGATTTTAATATGACAGAAAATGATATTCTTTTAACAGACCGTGAAAGTGCAAAATTGCTTCATATGAGTGTCTCAACTTTCCGCCGTCATGTTACCAATGGCTCTTTACCAAAACCTTTAAAATTTGGTTTTTTATCGCGTTGGTTACAATCAGATCTTTTGAATGTCATCGAGCAAGCAAAACAGCAACGTTATAACGACGCGGCATAAAAAGAAAACCTTGTCACATAAGGATGGACAAGGCTTTCTCAAGCTCATCAACCTGGAGCTTTATTTGGTGTAAATTCAAGGCTTTCTCTGCTGAAGCAAGACTTAAGGTTTGCATTCAAGTTGTTCTGAATGCTTTTTACAATAAGAGCTATTTAAGCGTCTCTCAACACTTCGCTGAGGCATGACAGCACCAAGACGACATATGGGAAGGTTGTCTGATTTATGGTTCTCACACCAATCTTGTATTGTAAAGCTAGGGCGAAAACCTGATTGCGCCATACACATTTCAATACTGGCAAATTGATTCAAATCTAGCGCCACAACCTTATTAAGGTCCGGTACTCCACATTCTAAAAGTATTTTATTTCTCCATAATGCTGGAGAAAGTGAGGGAATTGAGTTAACACATCCAGTGATACTTAACAGAGCTATACAACTCAACAGTTTTAAGATTTTCTTCATTCTTCCCCTCTTTCAATGGATTTATTTACAATAAAACAGAGCTCATAAGCCTGTTGATATTTTCTGTCACCGCTGTTTAAAACAACGGTGAACAATATTGAAATGATTGGTTGAGGAAACAATCGCGCCATTCCAAGTGAAGGCAAGGATGGCGGATTGTTGATCATCACAAGCAAGACTTAAGGCTTGCATTCAGGTGCATTTTTATATTTTTTACAATAAGGGCTGTTTAAGCGCTTCTTGACACTGGGCCTCGGGATCACAGCACCTGGACGACATATGGGAAGGTTTTCGGCTTTATGATTCTCGCACCAAGTCCCTCCCCCCACTTTATCACGGAAACCTGATTGAACCATGCAAGCATAAATTGTTGCTTTTGCATTGATGCTCTGCTTTCTGTTTTCTGGAAATACATCATAAGGGGTTGGCATGCCACATTCTAATAATGCTTTTGCTACCTCAGTAAAATCTGCTCCCGATTTCTCCCAGGCTCCTATAGAGGAGGTAGGAGTTTTATTAAATTGACAACCAGTGATGATTAATAGAGTTAATGTACTCAATAATTTTAAAGGTTTTTTCATTTTTTACTCCATGATTTACTTGAAGGAACTTGTTCACGATGAGATGTGCCATAAGTCTTTTGGCACATATCGCTCGCATCTCCAAGGCAAGTATGGGAACTTATGGGATTTGTAGCCACTCTCAACCATTCTGTCCAAACGTTACTGCCAGCAGGGAGTGTCCCGTAGGTATAGCCATTGCCACCAATAATTCTGCTGACAAAGTCATATCTATTCCCATCAAAGCCAATAGTGGTTTGTTTGCCATCACTCACATAACCTAACAGACCGGATGCAACTAAAACATTAAAGGCTGGTCCATAGAAATTGATATTCGTGTTGTCGGCTATACCGTGCACACCTTCTTGTTTGAAAGAATTCAGCATATTCCCCAATGTCATTGTCCCGCGACTATGTCCATAAAGTTCTAATCCTGTAAGACCATAGCTATACATCAAATCTTTTGCTTCTTGTGTTGAATTGGTCAAACCCCAAAAGTTATTTTCCATAAACTTCTGATAGCCCGCGACTAGAAGTTCTGAGATAGCAGAATCAGCTTCTGGGAACACAACAAAATAAAGCGGTTCATTTTTATTCTCCGCATGTTGAACCGCATAAACAGCGGCTTCCTCTGGTGGAGTAAAGATGCCATTAAAGGACACATGCACCTTGCCATCAGCACCCTCTTGTAAATGCTGCTTTTCTTCATCCGTTAAATAATGTGCGTGAGGTATTTTTTGTCCACGAGCGTCTTTGATATACTGTCCATTTGCATCTATTTCATAGATTATATTACCCTTTTCATCACGGTCGACCACAGCGATGGGGTGCTCTTTGATAAACATGGTTTTATAGGAGTCATTACTGTATTTAAATCCTTCTTCTAAAAGTTGGGTTGCCATTTCACGGTTTTCATGGACGATTTGTTCCAGCTTGCCTGCATCGAGCTGTTGTACACCCTTATGGGCGGTGGCAGTATCACGATTAAGGGAGGCTATGGCTTGTTCCACATCTTGCCCTGTCAATGCCTTCTGCCCTGCTTCATCAGTAATGACAATGGTGCCATCGCTAATGGCGGATTTGGTGTATCCTTCCTCTGAATCTTTAGCTTTTGAATGATCTAAGACATTTTTAGCAATGTTTTTCCCGACACCATATTTGCCCTGATACATCGGACCACCCGCAGAAATGCTTAACCCTTGACTGCTGGCTTGAGCATGCGCACCGTTGCTGATATCACTGGTGCTGATGCTTCCTGTGGTTAGGCTGTTTTTATCTGCCGGCGCAGTGCTGGAAATAAGTCCTCCGGTCAGCGTTGTTTTATCTTTAACGTTGATCTTAAAGCCGCCATCACCCGCTTTGATGCCTGATTGCTCCACAACACTATGATAATCGCTAGAGGATTTATCCTTGTTCAAGGAAATATTGGTTGTGGCTGTACCATCCTTTTCTCGGCTATTATAACCAATGGAAAAAGAGTTTTGCTTGCTGGAACTTTGTCCCGTATCACTGCGGCTGACAACGGTAAAATCACCCCCTACTTCCATTTCTACACGCTCTCCAGAAGCCACGGCGCCTGCCAATGTGGTGTTTGCCCCACTGCTGGTATGAACAGTGCCAGTGCCAACAATATGGCTGTTTTTGTGATGCACTTCCTCACTGGAACCCTTGCCTTTACCAAAAGAAGCATTCCCCATCCACCCTGTACCACCGGTACCATAACTATACCCAACATTCATTGAAGCGCTTTGCGTGTGGTTTTCTGTGCTCTGCGTGTTTTGCGCACTTTCAAAGATGATATCTTTACCTGCTCCCATGGTGATATTCCCGCTCTGTTCATCATTGCTTTGCATCGGGTTTGTACCGGCAATAATATCGGCTCCAACACCATGGATGCTGCCTTTGTGGGCTTGCATATTAACAGCGCGTCCTGCTTCTATTGTACCTGTCACCGCAGTAGAGGTCTGAACAGAGGCTTCTGCCTTCTCTGTCTTAAAGCCCACGGTTACGCTAGCAGAAACATCAGCAATATCACGAATAGACTGTTTAAGGTTTCCACCCTTCATCTCATTATAAAGACCTTTGCCTTTGCTATAGAGATCATAGCCTTTTAGACCAGCAATAAGACCATTGCCGATTTTGTGTTTTGTATCCCCATGACCAAAACGTTTGGCTGCATCCTTTACATCTTGTACAGCACCAAGAATGCCCACATTGACAGAGCCTGTCACACCAGCAAAAGACTTTTCATGCTTTTCTTTTGCGTTAGAGGTATCATAGCTTTCTGATAGGGTGATATTATTGCCGGCATCAATGTTCACATCACGATCCGCCGAAACAATGGCTGCTTGTAAATTCACATCATTGTCAGCAGTAATCTGCACATCTTGGCGTGCCGTGATGTGTGATTGTG
>NZ_JBHIRI010000033.1:0-6900 GCF_042197005.1 Bartonella sp. AA78NXGY | reverse complement strand
ATGAAGTTTGAGACATTGAATTATGCTATTCAGGATGTTCGGAAAGAAGCAAGACAAGCTGCTGCTATTGGTCTAGCAGTATCTAATTTGAGCTATGACGATACACCGGGAAAATTAAGTTTTTCACTTGGTACGGGTGTATGGCGCAGTCAATCTGCACTTGCTATTGGAGCTGGTTATATGTCTGAAAATGGAAGATTTCGCTCTAACGTATCTGCAACGAGTGCTGGGGGACATTGGGGTGTAGGTGCTGGATTTAGGGTAACACTGAATTAACAATAGAAAATTCGAAATAAATTTTCCTTCTCTTATCAAATGCGTTACATGTGCCATTTAAAGAGAAGGAAAGTTATTTTCATCATAAATGAATAGCAATAGAAGATAAGGGCGTATTTCGAGTAAAAATATATTTTTTGTGAAATTTTATATGAAAAAATCATTTATCACCTCCAAAAGGAATTATTTGAGTAATCGATATTTATTTTTAAGAGAGTTCTGCCTTCTTGTCTCATCAGACAAGGGTAAAAATTTTATAAGAAGTGATATTTTACACAGAAATTCATAGAGTAGTATACTTGTAAAGTTTTATAATAATGTATTCTGTAATAATAATCTTAGTGGGACTAATTTTAGTTACAGTGAAACATTTTAACAAAAAAACTACAAATGCAGAGGTATGTTTTCATATAAATTAACAGAGTACGTGTAACCGCACAATATTTGAAAACTATACAGTTTATAATTTTATAATAGAAATATCCACGAGGGGTGTTCTTAAAGAAATAAAAAGTCTCATTTTTTCCTTGCTATTTTTTAATAATCTGTATAGAGTTCGAAAAATTAATTAAAAGAAACTAGAAATCTTCTCGCAAAGCGGGGTGCGGTAAGCTATGGCAAAATTACAAAATCACAATCATCTAATTTCAAAGAGCTTTAAGAGATTCAAATATAAAACTCAGGGATATCTCGCTTATTTTCACGAAAAAAGCGCAATAACCCTACAAAAAACGCTCTAAATTACTCAACAACAACTTAACTCCCTTGCGCAATAAACATTTTATTGCCTCTTAAACACACAACCCCTAATAATAGTACACAAATATGTTTTTTCTACACTTTTTTCACCTTTCTTCACCTTTAAATTTAAAGGCTCTGCTGAAGAAAAACACCCCTCCTTAAAGGGGGATAAATAAAAACCACATTAATTGGACTATCGATCAACGTCGACTTCTATCTCATTGATATCTTAGATAGTCCTCTTCCGCATTATGACAACCCTAATCTTTTATAAAACAAGAAAAAACAATCTCTGGAGCTTAGTAGCACCGGAATATGTCTTTTTGATGTTTTAAATATCTTTTTTTACTTAGAGGATTTATTATGAAAAAAATATATACCACACCACACACGCTAGCAGTGAGTAATTTAAAAAATTCTTGCTCGTCTTATCGATTACCTTTTATTAAAACGCTTTCATTAGTGTCAGTAGCTGTCTTTTTATCAAATGCTTCTCCTGTTTTTGCTTGTGATCTTTGGGGTAATGTAGCACAGTATTTTGGCGGAGGTACAAATATACGTAAAAGTATTGCGCCAACCTATATAATTAACGGTAAAATATATAGAGATGTTGGCTCTGCGCTGTATGGTTTGGAGAATTATGTCGCTGAAACCAGGTATGATAAGCTTGTTAAGCAAGATAGCTCAGGGCTTATTACAATTGGTGCGGACGTAGGTGGTAATAGAATAACTATCGCAAATAGCTCTCATGGATTGAGGACTCTTACTGGTGTTGCTGATGGTTGGGTTTCGCCAATCTCGTATGATGCAGTCAATGGTTCTCAGCTTTTTTCCCAAGGCATCAGTACTGCGATCTCTTTTGGCGGTGGTGCTGGATACGATAGAAAAGGAAACTGGATAGCTCCTACTTTTACAGTTAAGGTCTTTGATAAAAATGGTAATGGAGCTGAAAAGGATTATAAGAATGTTGCGGATGCCTTTACTGGCGTAAGTAGTTCTTTCACGAATCTTGATGCAAAGATTGAAAATATTAAGGTAGCAAGTAATAGTCTTGTTAAGCAAGATGATACAGGACTTATTAGCATTGGTGGAGAAGTAAGTGGAACTAAGGTAAGCATTGCAAACGTTGATAATGCAGTTCGGACTCTTTCGGGTGTTAAGGCTGGTTCGATTACAGCAGCGTCCACTGATGCGATAAATGGTTCTCAACTTTATTCCATGAGCAATGTAGTCGCAGGCTATTTTGGCGGTGGTGCTGGCTATAAAGATGGAAACTGGAGTGCTCCTACTTTTACAGTTAAGGTCTTTGATAAGGATGGTAATGGAGCTGAAAAGAAGTATACTAATGTTGCGGATGCCTTTACTGGCGTAAGTGGTTCTTTCACAAATCTTGATAAAAAGATTGAGAATATAGTCATTAATGGGACAGGTGATGATCTTGTTAAGCAAGATGATGCCGGACTTATTACCATTGGTGGAAAAGTAAGAGGGGTCCAGGTAAATATAGCAAATGTTGATAATGTGGCACGGACTCTTGCGGGTGTTAAGGCTGGTTCGATTACAGCAACATCGACTGATGCGATAAATGGCTCTCAATTTTATGCCATGAGCAATGTAGTTGCTAGCTATTTTAGTGATAATGCTGGATATGATAAAGATGGAAACTGGAATGCTCCTACTTTTACAGTTAAGGTTTTTGATAAAAATGGTAGTGGGACTGAAAAGAACTATAAGAATGTTGGGGATGCGCTTTCTGGTGTAAGTAGTTCTTTTACGAATCTTAATCAAAAGATCGAAAGTGTGACAGGTGATAGTTTTGTTAAGCAAAATAGCGCTGGGCTTATTACGATTGGTGGAGACAAGGGTGGTGATAGAATAGATATTGCAAACGGTATTAATTTTCCACGAGTTATCTCTGGTGTTAAAGGGGGTGCATTTACGGCAACATCGACCGAAGCAGTAAATGGTGGTCAAATTTATTTGATGGCTCAGACATTTGCAAGTTATTTTGGCGGTGGTGCTGGCTATAAAGATGGAAAATGGTCACATCCTACATTTACAGTTAAAGCCTTTGATAAGGATGGTAATGCAACTGAGAAAAACTATACTAATGTTGCAGATGCGTTTTCTGGCGTTAATAGTGCTTTCACAAGTTTGAATGAGGAGATTGTTAAGATAAAGAATAAGCCTGGTATTGAAGAAAGGGAACACATCCATCAAGACGGTGATTTGAATGATATTATTTCAGAAGGCTTTCCTTTTATGAGAAGCTTACCTAGTGCTTTAGGTAATGTGAAGGTTCCAACTACGATAACTGTTGCTCCTAAATCACCATTAAAACAAGTAAGTTTTATGAGTAGTGAAGGTGAAAGCCGGCGTCTTTTTGATATTGCTGCTGGTGAGATTTCAGAAACGTCGACTGATGCTATAACTGGTTCTCAGCTCTATTCGATAAACAACCAGATTGCTACTTATTTCGGTGGTGGTTCTGGATATAAAGGTGGAAATTGGAGTGCTCCGACTTTCACAGTTAAAGCCTTTGATAAGAATGGTAAGGAAACTGAGAAAAAATATACTAATGTTGCAGATGCATTTGCTGGCGTTAATAGTGCTTTGGCAGGTTTAAATGAGCGGGTTATGAACGGTATTGGTGAAACAGAGGGTAAACCACAAAATGGTGATCCTTCGGATGTTATTTCAAAAGGCTTTCCTTTTATGAGAAGCGCACGTTTTCTAAGAAGCTTACCTCTTGCCATAGATGAGGAAGAAAGCGCCATAGATGAGGCGGATAATTCAACCACGGTAACTGTTGCTCCTAGTGAAATTTTAGAAAAGTCAACTTATGAGGTGACTGACAATCAGTTTTCACAGATGAGTAACAGGGTAACAGGCGTTGAAAAAAAGGTAGACAGCGTTACAGACAGGGTAACAGAAGTTGAAAACAAGGTGAATGTTGCGGTTAGCTATGATACCGATGATAGCGGAAAGAAAATCAATAGCATCACTCTAAAAGGTGTCGATGACAGTGAGCCTGTTTTGATTACTAATGTTAAAGATGGAAAAATTGAACATGGCTCTAAGGACGCAGTGAATGGTGGTCAGTTATACGATCATACCGCGGAGCAGATGAAGATTACTCTTGAAAGTGCGAAAAAGTACACGGACGATCAAGTCAATAATGGTGTTAACGAGGCAAAATCCTATACCGATATGAAGTTTGACGCACTAAGTTATGATATTACGAATGTGCGCAAAGAGGCAAGGCAAGCAGCAGCGATTGGTTTGGCAGTCTCTAACTTACGTTACTTCGATGACCCAGGATCTGTGAGTGTTTCATTTGGTGGCGGTTTTTGGCGTGGACAATCTGCCTTTGCGATTGGTGCAGGTTATACATCTGAAGATGGCAAGATTCGTTCTAATCTATCAGCAACCAGTGCTGGCGGTCAGTGGGGTGTAGGTGGTGGAATAACTCTGAAATTAAAATAACACCAGAGAATATGAAAAACTACAATTTAAGCGAAGTTTCGCCCTTGTCTTCTTAGACAGGGGCGAAATTTTATATTATAGAGAAGTAATATTTTACAGAGAAGGCCATAGAGTAGTATTTATAAAGTCTTATAATAATTAAAGTCTTATACCAATGTATTTTATAGTAATAATCTTAGTGAGATTGATTTTAGTAAGAAGTAAAGCACTTTAACAAAAATTTTACAAATACAGAGTAGTACTCTCAGTGCGTAATTGCGCAGTATTTTAAAACTGTACGTTCTATAATTTCATTGATAGAAAATATCCATTGGGGGATACGTTTAAAAATTTAAAAATCCTATTTTATTATTTTATTTATTTGCTCTGTACATAGCAGTAGCAATCATGAGGCACGCAACAGCAGCAATTATTAGTAAGACTCATTTTGATCAAAATGGGACACTTAAATAAAACTATGAAACAGAATCTCTAGACAAGTCTATAGTGCATGGAATCTATGAGTTTTAAAGTTATAAGGATATTTCACGGTTATATAAATCGGAAAGACTCATTCTGTAAAAATAATTAAATTCATTTTCTTCTTGCTATTTCACTCAATAGTCTATAACATCACAAAATATTCTTTAGTAAGACTCATTTTGGCAAAAACAGAAAAATGCTCGCAAGGGGGGGCAGTTGATTATGAACAACACACACAATCATCCTTATTTTACTCTAAAGCTTAAGAGTATGCCGCTTATCCCTGCGATAAAAGCGTAATAATTTCACAACAAGTACTCTAAATCATTCAGCCAACAACTTAAACTCTTCCCCTAATAATACCTTACAGCTTCTTAATCATATAAAATGAACTCTTTTACTTTTAAAATTATAAACCGCAGACCTAACAATAGGGTGCAAGTATGTCTTCTTCATACCTGTTTTTCACCCTCATCCAGGAGTTTTGTTGCAAAAAAAGCACCCTTCTTAAAGGCGGAAAAAATAAAAAACCCATTAACCACATCGTTTATCAAGATTAATTGCAACCTTGCTAGACTTCTAATTACTTCTGTTCGCCTCTGCGGCAAACTCAAACTTTATAAAGAACAAAAAAATCACGTCGTTAATCACTCCTAACACTGAAATATGACTTTTTAATGTTCTAAATATGTCTTTCCTATTTGGAGAATTTGTTATGAAAAAATTATATACCACACCAAAAGCGCTAGTGGTGAATGATTGTAAAGATTCTTGCTCGTTTTATCGACGGCTTTTTATTAAAGCGTTTTCATTGGCTTCAGTGATTATATTTTTATCAAATGTTTCTCCTGTTGCTGCTGCTACTCAGATTTTAAATAACATATCAAACGACTTTAGTGGTGGTACAAATGCGCTTAAAGGTATACCGCCAGCCTATGTAGTTGGCAGTAAATTGTATAGAGATAGTGGCTCTGCATTTGTGGAGGGGGAGGATGCTCCCAAGAACTTAAGTCTTAATATTAAGTTTCAGACTAAAGCTGCTTTTGATACTGCATTTGCAGGTACGGAAGGTTATAAGAATGTAGAAGGTTATAAAAGTGTTGCGGATGCATTTTCTGGCACTAATAGTGCTTTGGCAGCTTTAAATCACCAGATTGTTGAGATAAAGGAACCCCATGCTATTGGGGAAAAACAAGATAATCCATCTCAAAGTGATGATCAGCATAAGAACACAGGTAGCTTTTCTCTTTTAAGAAGCTTATCTCGTGAACTAGCCCGAGCGGATGATGCAAGTATGGTAACTGTTGCTCCTACCTCACCATTAACTCAAATAACTATTCGGAATAGTAAAGGTGAGACACGGCGTCTTTTGGATGTTTCTCCTGGTGAGCTCTCAAAAACGTCAACCGATGCCGTTAATGGTTCCCAGCTTTATACGTTAGGCACTGGGGTTGCAAAATCTTTAGGTGGTAATGCTAAGTATGAGAATGGCACGTGGAATGCTCCTACATTCAAGGTTAAGCGATTTAATCCTGATGGTGATGTTACTGATTCGACTTATGACAGTGTCGCGTCTGCCTTTGCCGGTGTTGGTGATTCTATCACGAATATTAAAAATGAGATTAGCAAAGAAATTGCTGGTGAAAAGAGTGATTCTTTAATCTGGAGCCAAACGGCGAATGCCTTTGTAGCGACGCATGGTGAAGAGAATACAAGTAGCAAGATTACGTCTCTTAAAAATGGAGACATTAGTAGAACGTCAACGGATGCTGTAACGGGTAATCAGCTTCATGCTCTAGGTGATAAAGTTGCACAATCTTTAGGTGGAGGAGCTAAGTATGAGGATGGTAAATGGAGTAAACCTAAGTTCACGGTTAAAACAGTAAAATCTGATGGAACTGAGAGTGAGGAGAGCTATACAGATGTGGCTTCAGC
>NZ_JBHIRI010000032.1:0-7024 GCF_042197005.1 Bartonella sp. AA78NXGY | reverse complement strand
AAGGGAGCAAAAAACACTGCAACTAAAGCCACAAAAACAGCCTCCAATATGGGGTGGTGGGGCTTTTTAGGAAGTCTCATAGGCGCCATTATTTCCAGTGTTTTTGGCTACTACGGTTATAGAAGCCGTAAGGACACTTTCATGCTTTAAAACGTCTACCTGTCTACCTTTAAAGCAAATACATAAAAAGCTGCACGCATAGTGCAGCTTTTTTGCAAAATTTTCTTGATTTTTGTATGCTTTTCAACACAACAAGAATTTTCAAAATCCACGTGAAGCTTTTATAATCGTGAGAAACAAGCTGCAAAATAAAAGATTTTTTTCAATAATTCTATTTTTTTATGTTTTTCCTTTAAAAAACTTCTTAAATGAAGTGTTGACTCCATCGATTATATATATATGCCATTACAGCATAACAAATATGCGACTCTTGCTCTATTTTTTCCATTTAAGCCAAACGAATTTCGCAAAAAAATATTTCTCTACGATCAACAACTTTTCTCAATGTGGAAAACATATCAATCTTACATCTCATGTAAGAGGGAGCATTATGCGGTTAACATTTCATCCACACACAATATGAGAGAATAAGTTGAATTCTCTGATACAAAGGGAATACCAACCTACCAAATTATCTATTCTCAACAAAGCAACACTCTCACCACTTCAATACCAGTATTTTAGTTTGAGGATACGAACAAAATTTACATTCTAGATTAAATGTATCAAATAAATAATGAACATAAAATCTATGAATAAACAATGGTTTAACTGTACATGCTTCAAACAAAGAACAAAATTCTATAATCATGCGTTATTAAATTTTTTTTTGTAAATATTTTATACAGATATCAAAAATCGTACCATTGCTTTCAATACAAGAAACCGACATAAAAAGTTTCATATTGAATGACCAAAATAGTCTTTTACAAATTGCGATATTAGAGCAAAAACTTCATTGGCTAATTATATGAAAAAATAAAATAGAAAATGCATTTTAATAAATATAAAAGCAAATTGTTTTATAAAAGAATATGACAAAAACTGATAAATCAACTTATGATCATGTATTTATGATTCAGATATTGAGTTCAATTTTGCACAATCATTTGAAAAAAACGATAAGATTAAAGTTTATGCGAAACTGCCTAAATGGTTTAAAATTGATACATCTCTTGGATCATATACTCCCGATTGGACTGTATTATTCGAGCAAAATGGGCAAGAAAAACTGTATTTTGTTGTGGAAAGCAAAAGAAGTATTTTCGAAGACATGTTGCGCGTTCTGGAAAAAGCAAAAATCCATTGCGGTCATGAACATTTCAAAGCTTTGGGAGAAAATACCCAATATATTGTTTCTGATAATTATAAAACTTTTATCGATCAAGCAATTCAAAAAGATACCACAACAACTTGAAAAAATGTTTGGGTTATGGAAACAACCCTCCCCTGTTTTTTATAAAATGCACCTTTTTCCTACTCTATAATTTACAAGCTCTTCCTTATAACCAATTTTAATTTTTATTAAACAATCAAGAAATTATCGAACATTTTTCAGAAAGAGCTGCACATTTAAGAAAAGAAAATTATAAACTATTGAGAATACATTTGATACCCAAACAATCATTTAAGCATAAAAAATGATATATAAACAAACATTGGATTTTTAAGTCAATAATTTGATTTATAAAGATTTTCACATTTTCCATGTTAAATAATAAATGCAAATGGAGCAGGCGTGCACGTCTCGTGTAGGTTCTGCTTTTGCTCTCATGTAGATTGAGTTGACAGCAAATAGACTCCTCGATAAACTCATCAAAATCAGCTTAACTGATGGCTTCATTTTGGAGGAAGAAGGGTTGTACACAAGGGGACCATCAGCGCTCCCAATCACATTTATCCCAATATCAAAACCACAGCCATCACAAACACATGTTAATTTTTAAAAGTCTGGGAATGGGGCGGGGACAATATTTTAAAGAATATCAACAGGGGGCATAATAATGCAAAAGAGAGATTCCTATACAAAAACAGAAAGGTATGTCATATATACCGTCATTATTTCCAGCATACTTCCTCTGCTGGACGGGAGCATTGTCAATGTCATCCTTCCTAACCTTGCGCATTATTTTTCAGTCGGAGAAAATAATATACAATGGGTTGTAACATCCTATTTTCTCGCCACCGTTCCAGGGCTGCTAATGGCCGCTTTTGTGCAAGGAAGAATAGGTATCAAAAGCACTTGGCTTCTTGCAAGCTTCATTTTTATGCTTGGATCACTGGGGGTAGGATTAAGCTATAATTTTCCAACTATTATATCTGCCCGTATCGTTCAAGGTTTTGGGACCGGTCTTTTGCTGCCCCTTAGCCAAACCATCATTGCCTTACAATTTGGACAGACACGAGTGCGCCAAGCCATGGGCACCATAGCCGTACCAACAGTTTTCGCTCCTGCCTTTGGTCCGCTGGTAGGCGCCTCGCTTGCTCAGTATGTGTCTTGGCGTTTGTTATTTTTTATCAATATTCCGCTTATTTTATTGGCACTCACCCTTGGAGCTAAACATTTAAAGAGCAACGAAACAACAAAAACAAAATTTAACTTATTTGCTTTTTTAGCGTTTTCCATCTCCCTTCTTTCGTTTTTTTATCTCACAGAAGCCAGAAATATCAATAACCACAACACCCTCTTTATCCTAGCGCTTATAGCCGTGATATCTCTCATATTATTCATTGTTTCTAATCAGAAAGCAAAAAACAAATTAATCGTCTTTAGCGGATTTCAAAATGCGCGCTATACATTGCTCATGATCATGGGGCTCGTTGCTTCATTTCTTTTTTATAGCTTCCTCGTTTATTTCCCACTAGCCGTTGCCATGGGAGGAAACTATGAAAAGAGCCTTCTCATCATCGGTGCCCTCCTTGCTCTGCAAGGAGTGGGTGCGTGGATTGGCAGGAAATTTATTTACCAAAAATGGAAAGAAAAATCTCCCTTTTTCATGATAGGAATTGGTTTAGTGATATCAAGCTTTGGGTTATTATGCTTCGGCTATAATATAAGCATGGATGGACTTGGATTCTTGCTAAGAGGCATAGGACTTGGCATCGCCACCATTGTCTGCCTTTCCGCCCCCATCCAATATGTCAACAGTTTATACGTCAAAGATACAGCCGTTATCACACGCATATTACAGCAAATAGGTGGTGCCTTAGGGGGTATATTCGCTGGCTTTTTGATCCATTCGCTGACAGAAGAATCCCTGTCCTTAAACCAAACATATATCGTATTCTTCATATTCTCTATCGCTACATTTTTACTGTTTTGCCTAGCCCTCCTCTTATCGCCTAAAGAGAAGAATTTTGATTTATGATATGCTTTATTTGAACACCCTATCCATAACATTTGCAATAGCTTATAAAATCATACAGCATTTACCACTTTTCGAGAAACCAACACACTGAGACCTTGACCACAGCCTTCATCATTTTTATGAAAAAACACTAAACCGATAAGCTCCTTAAGCTCTAAAATTGATCACCTCCAGCAACGTACGGTGTTTGTAATTTTATGATACCTCTGTGCTTTTAAATCCCTCTAAAAACCTCTTGAAATATGGGATTTTCTGATCAGACCTTTGCAAAGATCCACGAAATTAAGCACGCATTTCAATGCGGAATAGTCCCATAAATGCGCTAACAGACGCCCTACCGACCCAGCATAGAATATAGAACCCGCCCCCGCGCACGCCCCTATAAATGCTAATCATCTTTTACCACACACCGCGATGTGAAAAATCGCACTGTATTGCAAACTTGATAATGTTATTCGCCCCTTTTCAAAGTCATTGAATCACTATGCTTCCGTAACCGCAATAGGTCCAAATGAAACTGAAGCGACAAAAACAGCTGGTAAAGCAGCATCTTCTCTCCATTTCATTGTTAACTGTTATAAGAAATTTCCCCCACTTTAATAAAAAATCCCTCTCTCATTGAGAGGGAAATTTTAAAAACATTGAAAATCATGATGCACAATAACAGACAGCAAATCATCCCTAAAAAGGCTGTTTTTTTACTTTTACAGTGTGCTCTGAGATTTCTCTAACATTTTCCTGCCTTTAGATTTTCCTTATAAAATTTACGGACAAAAGAAGCTTTTCAGAACTCTTTTACACATAACCTCATTGCTTCAAGCTCCCTTACAGACACGATAAACGCGTATATTTCCATCTACCAAGTATGCGAGCTTCACAGCGGATATAATGAAAACAGTCTTTTTATAGAAAACAGTAAGCTTTAACGGAATAAACGAGATTTTAAACTAGCCTCCCGCATTACTCTATACCGGTTATGCAAATAAAGAGCGCCATCTACTTTTTCTGACAAGCAAAGAACACACACAACATTTAGTAACATGCCATTATTGAAATTCTTGTCACAAAACCTTCCGTTCAGGGATTATGCGCATTGCCTGCTTCCTTCTCTCCAATAAACAATCTGCCAATAAAGAATGCTATTGCAGTTACGATAATACAAAATTATACTTCTGTTCTCATTCTATATTTTTCCAATTATCACGCATTATTCACCCCCTTCACTGTTATAACAATGAAAGGAGAAAAATAAAACACAATATGGCATTTATCTTTCACAAATCTTATATAAGCCACAAAATTGTTGCGCGACCTTCTATAAAAGGTCAGGCAATAAAATCATACTCTAAAAACCACTCAACATACCACTTTTTGATATTATAAAGCCATAAAATGCAATTATCGTCTCCGCAAAAAATATCTCAGAAAAACAAAATCCCTCCTGCAACAATTAGGATACTCTCTCAAATATTACCAAAGTACTATTGGCCAAAGAATTTGGATGCCTTATTTTTTTATACACCATCTGCTCCTCATGAGTATCGAAGTGATGATGATGAAGTCAAGATTAAGAAACGACTAGATACAATCAATGTAGAATGCAATAAACCGCTTGAAGTCCTTGGTCCCCTGCTTGGTGATTTTTTGGACAGCGAGTTTCATAAGTTAGTCGGATTCATATTTCAAGACATACCAGAAGATCAAATGCTACAAGAGCTTAAAGAAGATCAACGTAAAGTTTTAGAAACGTTAAAGAAAGATGGATTGGAATATCAGCGTGGAGGATATATTATCAAGAATGAGGTGACCTTCACACAAGAATTGCAAAAAGCTGGTCTCCTCTCGATGGAAGAGCTAAAAAAACTTATTGCAGAGAAAGAACTTTCAGCAGTAGAAATCGAAATAAATAGGGCATTAGAAAATATAGAAAAAGATCCAAGGGAGGCAGTTCTATTTGCAGCAAATCTGTTGGAAGCCTCTTGCAAAGCTTATCTCGACCACCATTCTATCCTATACGAAGAAAATGCCCATAATAAGCTGTACGCTTTATGGAAAGAAGTCGCTAAGAAGGCTAAGATTCATACTGACGATATAAAGCAAAAAAACTTAAAAAATCAAGATCTAGATAAAAATGACTTAAGAATGATCGCAACCGGTCTATCCAGAATCGTTAGTGGTACTATGAATTTAAGAAACAAGAAAAGTGCAGCGCATGGCCGCTCAGAAAAGGATTTTGAACTAATCAATCTCAAGCCTCGCCATGCGCGTTTAACTTTTAATGCCGCCCATTCTCTCTCAATTTATATTTTAGAGCTCATGGATCAGCCATAATAAAAAACCATATCACGATTACCAGCATTTTTTCGTGCCATTTTTAATGCCTAAAAAGCATTAAAGGGGGTGGCCGCTGCTTATACCCTACAAAACCAAATATTTCTATAGCATGACAACATGAGTAGTCACACCGCTCTATGGTGTTCCTCTTCCCCACGTTTCTAGGCTCCGCTTCTAAAGTCAGTGGGCAATTTCTGTAAATGCAAAAGCCGCCCTTAAGGATGGCGAATGAGGATGGTGCAAAAGTATTGCCTTGATTATTTTTTTTAAGAACAAACTAGCTAGTGTACTATTTTTGGAAAGCTCTCGTGAAGAAATATTATGATGGAGAAGCTAGTCATTATGATAAAAATACAAGTCTTAACTCCCTAAAGAGAGAAAATCTGAGTTTAGATCTAATTCCTACAAAGCCTTTATGCGCGTAAATTACATACCTATACGTTCTTTCCCTACCCTACTTAATTTTATAATAAGACAGCTCCGTATAAAAAACGGCACTATTCTTACATACCATAGCCATTTTCTCTTTACAGGCTTTCTGCTATCAACATAACACTTTACCCTCTTAAAACACTGTTTGCAAAAGGTTTGCATCATTACAATGATCATAGGCATAGGCTTGCTACCCCAAAAAGCTTGCTAGGTAAAAATCCGCCTTAGTAGTCAGGAATATAGATAGTTTGGAGGTCAAGGAATTGTGAGCAGTTTTTTTGTTACAAAAAGTTAGCGGATTGTTTTGAGGATTTGGCTATACAGGCTACACATAGGACAAAGGGAGAGATGACATAAGAACCAAGAAAATCTGAGTTTAGATTTAATCCCTTCAAAGCCTTTATGCGCGTAAATTACATACCTATACGTTCTTCCCCTACCCTACTTAATCTTATAATAAGGCAGCTCCGTATAAAAAACGGCACTATTCTTACATACCATAGCCATTATGTATGTTAGGATAGTGTAAAAAGCTGTTATTTCTCTATCTGAGCCGTAAAGCACTGCCCCCACAGATCATAGGCATAGGCTCGCTACCCCAAAAAGCTTTCTAGGTAAAAATCCCCCTTAGTATTTAGTGATATAGATAGTTTGGAGTTCAAGGAATTGTGTGCAGTTTTTTGTTACAAAAAGTTGGCAGATTGTTTTGAGGATGAAGATATACAGGTACACATAGAACAAAGGGAGGGATGATATTAAAATCCAAGAGAATCTGAGTTTAGATTTAGTCCTTGCGCGCCCTTTAAGTGCGTAGCATTACGTAGCTTATACGTTCTTCCCCTACCCATTTTGCTTCCGAAGGTGCATGATGATTAGTAGGCATGCCCCTA
>NZ_JBHIRI010000030.1:0-7288 GCF_042197005.1 Bartonella sp. AA78NXGY | reverse complement strand
ATCAAGTTCCTTTCTTGGAATTGTGGTGGGGATTCTGCCACCGGCGTCCGATTCCGAATGTTTAATGCCGTAAATCGCTGTGATACGAAAAGATTGCTGATTGTCTTTTCGCGTGTAGATGATGGGCTGCCCAAAAGTGTTGCGCACATCTTTAACCATTTGGTTTAGCAGCCCGTGCCATCGCATGTTATTTCGCTCCAATCACTGCTTTAAACAGCATTTCTGGGCGTGTGCAAATGTAAAGCGGATAGCTGTAGACCTCCGGTTTTACCCATGCATTACGGTCGTTATCAACGATCAACATGGTGTAGAGAGGTTTTCCAACCGTGTTGGCAAAATCCAAGCTTTCACCAGGAGCAAAGGTTTTTTGGAAGACACCAGGCGCATCAACAGGAAAGAATTGGCATTCATCCGGCTTAATGCCTATAGCGCGCTTTGTTCCAGCCTTCGCACTCACATTATAGTTGTGAATACTCCGGTAATTAATGAAAGTGACACCTGCAAAGTCAAAACTACCAAAGCTCCCAGAGCCAATCGAACTTGGTGTTGCAACACCTCCGGCGCTATTGAGTGTCTGTGCTAAGGCTGTGTTTAAATAGGTCTCACGAATTGTTTTATGGTTTTTCAACTTGGAAAAGAATTCATTACCACAAAGCCCAATAATCCGCGAACGATCAGAAAATGCTCCTTTTGAAGCTTCAATCATCCTCATAATGACTTGATCAACATGGTCCGCAACATTGGTTGTCTCATTATTTAATTTAAAATCAATCGGCTTTGGTGGTGCGATTTCCCATTCTTTGTACCAATCGACAATAACAGAGCCATCGGCATCAAGAACCACCCCTTGAACAGCGCCAAGTTGCATATTTTCCCATGTCAATTCGATTTCAGAAATCAGTTTCTTTTGTTTCTTGGCAATATATTTCATTGCTGTCTCTAACTGATCTTCTGCGCCAAATTCACGACGGTTCTGGATTTCTTCTGATTTTACGGTATCACTTTTGGCAATCCGTGTTGTTTTGAAAAACCGAAGATTACGACCCTCT
Organism: Bartonella sp. AA78NXGY; assembly: GCF_042197005.1. Classification (NCBI taxonomy): domain Bacteria; kingdom Pseudomonadati; phylum Pseudomonadota; class Alphaproteobacteria; order Hyphomicrobiales; family Bartonellaceae; genus Bartonella; species Bartonella sp. AA78NXGY. The sequence goes on along the minus strand of NZ_JBHIRI010000030.1, from coordinate 6,239 downwards.
CTATCACCTTCTGTCAAAGGTGCGCCACGTTCACTGGTTTGAATAAGCGAAAATGTATTATCACGCCGTTCAATACCAACCACTGTGGTACTGGTTTCAACTTCCTCAAAAAGATTAAGAGAGCTTACAAGACCAGGTTGAAACTCATAGTTTTCAATGGCTTTCATCATTGTGATGCTTGAGAAAGCATCATGTTTAAAAAAATTCATATCCATGTGTGCATTCTCCTATCGCAATAGAATGTTGTTATGGTCTTCTAAAGACTGAATGGCTGCTTTCTTTTGCTCATCCGTGATGGCATCTGGCCATAGCAGTTCAGAAGCTTTTACAGTGCATAAGCGTGCTGTAATCACGGCACGTTGATCTGCTTCTGTTGCGTCAATAGTGGCAAAAGAAATCCCCGCAGGGATTTGACTGCCATCTGCTGCTGCTGGATTAAGGGGGGTATATTTTTGTGATGCTGTAATTTTCCCCATGACAGTTCCAGCTTCAATGAATGCTCCTGATGCAAACAGCACTTCTTCATTTGACATATCGGGGTCGTAGGGTCCAAGATAAGCGCCATTGCGTACGTCGTCATAAATAATATTCGTCATTTCACTGCCCTCCAAGCTGCTTCCCATTTTGCATAAATCTTTGCCTTGCTCGTCCCATCACTATGAGGGGTATAAGGCGAGACTTTTAAAGACGCGCTTTGAGAGCTAGCAGCCGTCAACACACACTGGCGTGCTTTCTCGACACTCATACCGTTTTGAATAGCTTTTGCTGCGTCAAAAGAAACGCCTAAGTGCTTTGCTTGCCTTTCAAGGGTTGTTAGTGCTTTTGCGCGCTTTCTTTCTTTTTCAAGAGCAGCTTTTATGTTTTCCTGCTTGTCCTCATTGTCTTCATCTTCATCTTCGTTTTCTTCTTCATCGTCGAAGTCTTCGGCGTTTTTGTCGATGTCACTATCGTCTTCGTCCTCTTCCTCGTCATTGATGATGTCGACGATCTTTTCGTCATCATCTTCTTCAGCGCGGTATTGTGTGCGTGCCATGTGTTTTGTCCTTCTTTTTCTGTTGATGTTGGGTTTTGTGATATGGAATCCGTTAAGGCTTCCAAAGCTTGCGCAAGGGTGCCCTGCGCATCTGCTAATCCAAGCGTGATCGCTTGGGTGCCTATAAAAGTTTCTGCTTTTGTGTCACGAATTGCAGCAGCATTTAAGCGTCTGTTTTGCGCCACCAAATCGACAAACATCTCGTAGAGCAGGGCGCAATCGGCTTGCATTTTTATCTGTGCTGTATCGCTCAAGGGTTCATGAGGGTTGCCATGGGTTTTGTGATCACCTTCAAAGACAAAGGTCCATTTATGCCCGTGTTTTTCATCCGCACGAGATTGGTCAAGATGGGCACAAACAACCCCAATCGAGCCCACAACCCCTGTGCGAGCTACCCATATTTGAGAAGCCGCACAAGCAATGGCATAAGCTGCAGAACAAGCAAACTCATTGGCATGTGCCCAAATGGGCTTGTCGTATTGTTTTGAGAGTGTTTGAAACTCTTCAACCAAATCAAACACACCACCGGCTTCTCCACCGCCGCTATCAATATCAAGTAAAACAGCGCGAACATCAGGTTGTGCAATGGCTTCACGAAAAGAAGCGCTTAAACCTTCATAAGAGGTTAGCCCCGATAAAGCCCCAAGCCATGCACCACGGCGCACAAGCGTGCCATGAACCGGTATTATGGCAACATTGTTTTGTACTACATAAGTTTCAGGGGGTCTTAAAGCCGTTGTATCCCCTTGCGCAAAAGCCCCAATGGGAAACTTTTCTCCCTCAAAAAGGCGTGGTGCAAGAGCATTCAAAATGATATCAAGCTTTGTCGAGGCAAGCATATGAGGAACCCCAAAAAGCCGTGATGCCAAAAACGGCATATCAAGATTATTCACCATTTTTATGTGCCTCACTGCCTTGGTTACTTTCATAAGTTTCAGAAGGTTCTGAATCTGCGGTATCAATTACTTGATTGCTATCAGAGGTCGCTGCCATATCCGTGTCAAAAGATAAGCCGCGCGCACGAGCGTCTGTGTGCTCTTCTTGCAGTTCGGCATGAATGCTGTCGATATCAAAGCCACGCTCGGCAAGTGCCATGCGTCGTGTTTTCAAGCCTGCACGAATTTCTTCTTTTTCCGCTGAGATATCCTTGTTTGGATCAATCATTTCAAGCGGGGGTGCAAAGCTTTCACATTGAAGCCATGGCAAGGAATTTTCTTCCCACCCTGGCAAATTGACGCATCCAGCAAGCACTGCCATTTCAACAAAACGCTCCCAAACAATGCGGTTAAACTGAAAGGCAATAATATGTTCACGCCATTGTTTGACGTGCCGTCTAAACTGAATGATGGAGGTGCGTACATTTGAAAAATTCCCCCGCGTAACGTCTCCAGTCACAACGGCATAAGGCATATTAAGTGCTGCACAAATTTTCAAGATATTGCGAAATTGAAAAGCCTCATAAGAGCCACCAACCTCAACAGGATTTGAGAATGTAACTTCTTTATTCTCTCCTAAATAAAGAGATGCACCGGGCGCAATGACAGGTGCTTTGTATTCTTCTTCAACGTTGTTTTTATCACGATTATCGGATAATTTTTCGACGTTTGGTGAATTGTCCTTGACAAACGCCGCGAAAAGAGCCGCCGTCCTTTTTCTATCGAGTTCTGCGTCGTCATAGGATTCGAGTTGAAAGATCTTTGTCATAGCGCGCGTTATTTTTGGAGAACCGCGCAATTGTCCGGCAATACGGCGCTCTTTGATATGAATGACCATTTCAGCAGGGACACGCACGCGCTCTTGGCTCTCAAATGCCATATTTGCAGGGACATCATCATAGGGGTGATGTTCCCAGAAATGATAAGCAACGCGCTTGCCACTGGCATTAAATTCAATCCCCATACGAATGTAATTGCCTTCAATATCAGCCGGTCCATTGTAAGTAAGGTCTAACATTTCGGTGGGATAAACTTGTAATTGAAGCGGCACACCAGAGCGCCCGTAGAGGTCAACATAATGTAGTCTTACAAAACATTCACCAGTTAGAAAGACTTCTCGTGCAATGGTTGCTTGAAGTCCATAAAAATTGGCATCTTCATCATAGTCCGCCTCATCAACCCATTGCCACCATAAGTCTAAAAGCTTTTTCTTTTCTTCTTGAAAACCTTCAATACGAGGATAAGGTTTAATCCCATCACTAACAGCCGCAGAGACCCATTCTTCCGTTGCAGACCCATAAAGAGATTCATTATCATAAAGCCATCTTGAACGAGCAACAATGGTATCACCACATTCTTCAATCGCTTTATTGATATGTTTTTTTGCGGGGTCAAAACCACCCATACGGCGGCTTTTACTTGCAGCTTCAAAAGGCGGATTGTGTTGACGAGAAATTGTAAAAAAGCCTGTGAGTTTATTGAAAAAACCAGCCATTAATAGCCTCGTGATATATTAAAATAGAAAACGCGTGAACGCTTGCGCCCTTCAAGGTTGGCTATTTGTATGTTCAGCATCTCAAGCGCTCTGCGAAGTTCCTCAACAGAACGATTGCTGACTTGCTTATCGCCGTGACGCACTGATTGCGCACCCGAATAAAGAGCCTCTTCAATTTGTTCACGCCGCCTTTTTAAACTTTCCAGTCTGTCAATTTTGCTGTTAATTGGTTCTAAAGTTTCACCCACAAATTACCTCCAATCCCCTCGCATATAAGGATTCATCACTGTTCTGGATTGTTTCCTTTGAGGTTTTGCTATCTGAGATCTTCTTGGAGAAGTGAATGAAGAAATCCCAGATGTTGGTTGCTCTACAGAACCTTCAATTTTAAGTTTTTCCAAACGCTCTTCTAAGATATCAACTTCTCGATTAAGGTTTATTCCCGCCGAAATCAGACCTTGTAAAGCCGCATAAGCATAGACCCTACAGTCCAAGGCTTCATTTCTTGCCTTTTCACTTTTTTGCCATTCAATACGCTTGAAGCCTTTAAAATATTTGATGACTTTTCTTTCAGCGGTCAGTTGGTCAAAATATTCCCGATCAAGGCTTTTGTGAAAGTGTGTTGCACCAGCACCTGATGCTTCAGGTCCCGATTTTTTAAACCGTGCCGTGATAATATCTTTTGCCGCGTCAACACCAACAATATAGAGATTAATCTGTCCTTTATTGTTTTTGCTTGGTCGGCGTGGCCATACCGCACGCCATCCCGCTTGCCCCTTAATGCCCCAGATACGCCGCCCTTCACGCGGGCGTACATAATTATAAACTGCCTGTGTATGTCCACCACCGGTATCAATACAAGCAGCTGTTATCCTAATCCCCTCTTTATAGCCTGGATGTGGCCAGCGTTTTGCAAGATATTCATCCAATTGGTCCCATACTTCAAAAGAAGAGGGATCACCAAGGATCACTTGATAATCAATATGCCAACTTTCTTCACTACGCCCCCATCCCACCACTTCAAGTTCCAAGCGGTCATTTTGCACATCAATACCAGCTGTCAACACGACGGATTGTTCTGGTGCAAGGGGATAATCTTCGCGTTTTGCATAGAGGCTATCAGGATCAACAACTTCGCCTGTTCTGTCCTCCCATGGCTCTCCAAGCACTGTATTAATAAAAACTTGCAAAAGAGCAGGGTCTTCTTTGGCTCTTAAAAATTCGCGCGCACAATCGCCCCAAGTCAGCCATGGCGAATAAAGCGCTGAAATATGGTAAGAACGCAGACGAGGCTTACTTGACTCCTGTGTTGCGATCCAACAAGCACCGTTTTCTTCTGCCATTAAGGCGGACTTACGATGTTCGGCATGTTCATGACCACAATGCGCACAAACAAAAACAGCTTTTTCGGGGGCGCCTTTTGGCCACTTAATTTGTGACCAAACAATGGGTTGTAGAACACCACATGCATCACAAGGGACATTGTAATATCTTTGATCACCTAGCACAAAATCCTTGGCTACACGGCTTGTGTCACGGTGTGTCGGCGTGGACAATTTAAAAATTTTACGTTGAATAAAAGCAGAGGTTCGTTTTTCCGCAATTGTTACAGGATCGCCTTCATTATCGACATTCAATGGGTAAGCATCGACTTCATCCAAAACCAAATAGCGAATAGGAGAAGAACGCAATCCAGCAGCACTATTTGCTCCTGTAATCATCAATGTCCCCCCATAAAATTCCTTTGAAAACATTGTATTTCCACTGTCTCTTGCACGAGCAGGAGCAATGCGTTCACTTAAAGCAGGGCTAGCTGAAATCATCGGATCAAGACGAGACTTTGACAGTTTCTTAGCGGTCTCAACTGTCGGCATTACATAAAGGGCAGGTCCTGGACTATGATGAATGGCATAACCACAAAAGTTCAACGCTGCTTCCGACATTCCAATCTGAGCCCCCTTCATCACAACCGTTGTTTCAGTCGGATCATAAACAGAAAGATTATCCATGATCTCTCGTAAATAGGGGGTACGTATAGTCCTCCATAATCCAGGCTCAGCACTCGTAACTGTGCTCAAATAACGATTTTTATCAGCCCACTGGGAAACAGTATAAGGCGGGTCAGGACGGCGTCCTTCATTCGCATAGCAAAAAAAGAGCCCAGCATCAGAGGACGAGGGCAAAGCATCACTTATCATGTTCTGGATTCTCTTCTAAAATGTTGGGATCGTGAAAAGAAACAGGGACGACATTTTCCACTAAAGCTTTGCGCATATGATGATCGATAGCTCCAATAAGGCTCGCAGCATCACATCCCACTTGCGCCGCAATTTCAGTACCAAAGCGATAGGCAAAATTGAGCATTGTATCTCGATGCGCTCTTCCAAAGTTCCATGCTTCTTTTCTCACTTCTTCACGATCAACAGTGGTTTCGCGTAACTTTTCCAGAGCAATCTTTTCTTTTGCTAGCGCAACTTGCATCCGCTCTAGTTTTATCTTGTATTCATTGGCTCCATCTGTGGAGGCTTGTTTGATCTTTGTCAGCGGTTGACCATCCGGTGCTAAAAATGGAGTAGGGCGCTTTGTTGGATTCTCATTCCAGATAGCTGTTGCAAGCGCTTCATTGACAGAACCATCTTCAAAAAGAGCCGCATCAAATTTACCTGTCTTTATCCGAGAAACCACTGCATTATGTGAAACACCCATCTTCTTCGCAAACGCACGAACCGATAGACCCTTACGATTCTTCTTATTCATAGTTGCTCCTTGCCTTCTT
>NZ_JBHIRI010000029.1:0-7480 GCF_042197005.1 Bartonella sp. AA78NXGY | reverse complement strand
AAATTAGAAATTAAAGAAACTGAATAACTTATAAAGCATGCTCACATAATGGGTATGATAAACTCATAAGGGGTATAAGGTCTTATAACCATAGTCTATACCTCTCTTGTTAAGTTGATTACATACAATCTTAAAAGGAGTGTTTATATGCGTTATTCTAAAAAGAAGAAACTTGCACTTTTAGATACTCTTATTTTGATTGCTTTAAGATTTTTAAGAAACCCTATCTTAAAGTGAATACGCTTCTTTTACATTGCCTTTAAGAGGTTATACCGTAATCTAAAATGATAGCTTTATCCTTTTCAAAAGCTTTGTTTAAAGAGGGTTATGTATATTCATTTTCTTATATTACTTATAGGTTTTGAATGTTTCTCAAACCCTCAAAATACCTTCAAAAATATACCATGGGTTGTATTTATAGGTTGCATCTTAATATAGACTGTATCTCTAAAATGCTAATATATTGAAATATAATAACTTTTATTTTTTTATTGAAAAAAATATATAAAGGGGAGTAAAAGGAACTCTCAAAATACTCAAAATCTTCAAAACTAACAACCATAAGGATCTTGATAGCATTTCTTATGAGTTACAAACTATCTTTTGAAAGGCTTTAAAGGATTATATGCTTTTCATAAAGCACGTTTTAATCACTCACTAAAATAATCTATTTTGTCAGTTCAATTTACTGACACATAACTGACAAATATATATTATGAATTGAATTTATGGGTTGTCTTTTAATAAAGGTTGCATCATTAAAATTATAACCTATTGAAATATATTGATTTTAATTTTCTCTCATTAAAAAAATAATATAGGCTCTAAAAAGAACTGACAACTCTGACACGGTCTATTAAAAGGGATTTTTCTAATCTTTATAATGATCAATCTCTTTTTAGATGTTTTCATAACAAGCAATAAATCGCAATTATTCTATTTATCAACTAGTTGTATAACATCATCTAAGGTATAAGTTTTCATGAATCTTCCCCTGCATACTCTTTAATTCTTTTGCAGAGAAATTCATAAAAATTACTTGCGTAATATTCAGAATCTTCAGATGTATACTTGAGATAGAGTGGGCATTCACCATCGCGAAACTGCTTATAATCAAAATAAAAGGTTTCACCAAAATCAGTTGTGCAGATAACAAGTTGTTTGGGGTCCGTAAAGCCATCTCTTCTATCGAGCAAATTTCGGTAAACAATATCACCAGCAGGAATACCTGCACAGATTTCATAAATACTGAATATTTCTTCACCTCCAATTTCTCCTCCTCCATAATTTTTTAAAAAATTCTTATAGGAAGAGGTAAATTGTAAACCAAGAGTGTTCTCAGCTGTTTTAATCCGTACATCATCAGGGGCATTATCTTGAGTACCAAAATTAATAACATGACTATGCATATCAACATATTGTGCAACATCTGATAAAGTATAACTTTTCATAAATTTTTCTCCATAAGTCACAGCGTGTTTTTACTCATAATGAGTGCTCCTAATGATCAATCTTTTTCTACTATAGCCAATGGAATTGAGATGAGATTGATAAAATCATAAGAGATATGTTCTTGACGGAGCTCTTTTCTCATCTGTCTCTGTACAATCATCTCGCATTTACAATATATGATGGAATTAAAGGAGGTGATCATTAAAGTTTAGAGAGCGCCTTTTAGGGATATTATTTCAATATTTGCAATAATTACTCTTTCTTTTTTCCTACTTAGGAATTTTTTTTGAAATCCAACAAATAACTTTTCTGATAAAATTTGTCTTTGGATTCATAGGAGCAACCAAACTCCTGCCTTGATAAAATGAGTAGAGAACCTCAACGAGAGGACTATCTTGTTCTTGTGTCACAGGATGTAACATAATAGGTCTAAAATCGACTCCAATAGGTGCTCTTCCTGATACCATTCTTTCCACATTTGTACCCGTTACTATCTGTCCTTCTTCTTTCCAAGAAGAAACTGTTTCGGGCTCAAACAGTTCATCTTCCTGATAAACTTTTTGACTTTTAAATTCCACCGGCTCAGCTGCCCCCATACTTTTTTTCTTTATCCATTTCATGATTCATAATCCCCTCGATTTTTTCAAAATAATCAATTTATTCTTTGTTCTAAATAGACTTAAATAAACTCTCCTTCCAAGAGCGAGGTTATTCCTCGCTAGAAAGCTCTGAGTGATCATCAAGCTTTTCTGCCACCTGTTTAATCAAAGCGTAACTCACTTGCTTCACCTTTGCTACTTCTTTGGCTAAAGCTAATGCACGTTCAAGGTGGGTTTTGTTGATGCTTTCGTCAAAGCCTAGGTGATCACCTGCCGTAAAGCTTTTCTGATAAGATTGTAAGGTTTCAGCATCACCCAACAAAGCAAGAGCGCCAAGATGAAGTAAAGCATAATGTGCATCGTTTGCTTCAGACGTGGTGCTTTTTTCCCAAGGAGCAGCGCCATAATCAGAGCGAAGTCTTTCAGAAAGGTCAATGTCTGTTACCGCCCATTTTAGCGCGTCATCAAGTGCTTGCTTTAAGCGATCCGCAGTAACTTCTGGTTCAAAGATTTCTAACCCCTTTGCTTCAAAATTAAGCTGTATATCTGGAATATCTTCCGTGTGGGTAGGATCAATGAATTTACAAGCGGTGGAAAGAATGCCAGTACTAATCATAAAAGCGCTATCAAATTGTGGGTAATCTTTGGCAATTTCGTCGTTATAAAGAATGTCTACTTCACGATCAGCCAATTGATAGCTTGCCATATGGTCATTCTCATTGATTATCTCGGTTGACCAGCCTAGGCTTTTTAAAAGTGCATGAGCACTTTCCATGGTGAGACGATCATCAGTGTCATCCGCTTCATCCACTTCCTCTGCCGCTTCAACAGAAGTTGTTTTAGAAGCAACAGATGCTATTTGCGGATCCAAGCTCAAAATCGGTGCATTTTTCGGAAAACCTGCTCGATAACCCCGCGCAAGAGTGAGGAGATTATCAATTCTATATTTTGAGATTTCTTCCACAAAACCTAAAGGATTTCCCTTTCTAAAATTCTCCTTATAAGATTTGAGCTTTTCAACATCCCCAATCAAAACAAGCGCAATAAGGTGACGCGCTACAAGATCAAGTTCACTGTTTGTTGGCAAAGCCGCATAATCATAGATGATTTGATTCACATTTTGCCGATCAGCCCATTCAAGAATATCCGCACTGATCTGTTTCAGCTTGCCTTCATCCAATTCAGTACTAGAAACTGTATAAACTTCTTCTGCTTCTTTGATGGCTATATATTGAGGCATATTATAGAAAATTTCTCTATGAGCAGTGGAAAAACCAAGTGTTGAAAGGGAAGCCTTAAATGCAACAATTGGCTCTTCTTCATCACTTTGAAGACTGTACATTATATTGATGATACGATCTTTACTGATAAAATAGGTATTACGATCATAGTTTTTATCACGATAAACTGTCCAACCCATTTCTTTTAATTGCTCAGCAACCTTATTGAAAGTAATCAAAGCTTTCGGACCAAGGTGTGCTTCTGCTGCTTCTCGCTCATTAAGGATTTTCAGATGTTTTTCAGAAAATTCAACGGCATGGTTAACATATTTTTTTACTTCATTATCATCCAAATGTTCAGAAATCGTACCTGCTTTTAGAAAACTTTGATAAGATTTCAGGATATCAATTCGACCTGTCAACGCTAAACAAGCCAAATGCCAGACTATATCTATATTGTAGCTATACTTTTGAACACGTGTTTTGCTTTCTATTGATGCTTGTAAATCTTGGGCGCGTGCCCATTGTATTATCCGCTCAGAGATTTTTATCAAATCTTCCTCATTCAACGTCTCTACACAAATATCAATCCCTTTATCAAAACCGCTAAAAATCCCTCCCCCAATCGTATTAAAAGACTGATAAATATCCGTAGGTCGTATCCAATTATATTCTCCCCTATAGTGAATATATTCGCAAGCTACAGAAATCTCTTCGTTAGAGATCTCAGCTTCAAGACGGACATTGTAATTGTTATGGAGATGTACAAAACCAAAATCAAACTGAATAAAGCGATCTGGCAAAGAGAGCCACATTTTTCCAGGTTCCGTAGAAAACCACCCTTGGGTTTTAAGAATACGGCTTGCTGCAGTAAGGCTTATCGAGCGCTGTTTGGGCTTTTTACGCGTTAGAATATCGTCTAACTCCCCATTTTTATAAGCTTGCGCAAAAAGAATGAGGCGCTCATACCGCGTCATCGCTTTGTAATCTGCAAATTCTGGTACATGTAATTGAGGTGCCGGCTTATCAGACCTTAAAGCATCAATATCGCCAAGCAATGCTTGTGCAACAGCAGAATGATTGGCGGCTTCTTCACGCAATTTTTGTTCAATATTCTGCGTTTGTGCCCAAAAGATTACTTTGTTTAAAACAGCTTCGATATGACTTTCTGAAAGATTCTGTACCACAATTCCGAAATTTTCTTCTGCATAAATCAACGTATCACCATATTCATAGCGCGACTGTTCGCCATTATCATATTCCTCAGCAAGACAATAAGCGGCGGTGGTAAGAGCAACTGATAGCTGCAACCTTCCACCATCCTCTCCATAATCTACAACATCATAGAGAATGCGTATTATACGATCGGAGAAATGATAATAAGCAAATGTATCTCCAACTTCATCGCGATGGGGCTCCCAGCCAAGTCTTTTTAAAATCTCTGTTGCATCTTTGGTTTGCATCGTCATTACCCTGCGTGCTCTTTAATTCTTTTACAGAGAAATTCATAAAAATTACTTGCGTAATACTGGGGATCGCTAGGTAGAAACTTAAGATAGAGCGGACACTCTCCATCCTGAAACTGAGTATAATCAAAGTAAAAGGTTTCACCAAAATCTGTTCTATTGACAACAAGCTGCTGTGGTTTTGCTAAACCATTTTTTATATCTGTTAAGTGATAATAAACAATATCACCAGCAGGATTATCTTCAAAACTTGCGTTATAAATGCTAAAAATTTCATAACCTCCAATTTCTCCTCCTCCATAATTTTTTAAAAAACTTTTGTAGGACGAGGTGAGTTGTAAACCAAGAGTTCTCTCAGCCTTTTCAATCAATATATCATCAGGCGCATCCTCTGCAGTGCCAAAATTGATAATCTCATCATCATATTTATTCACTTTATCAATTAATACTACAACATCATCTAAGGTATAGGTTTTCATAGATGATCCCCCTTAAAAATATTAACGATGCCTGCATTCTTGAAAATAAAAAATAGTGGTTTAACATTGCAATTCGGAAGTAAAACCACCATACAAAGAAATTTACTTCAAGTTATCTGTAATCCTTTTACAGAGAAATTCATAAAAATTACTTGCGTAATACTGGGGATCGCTAGGTGGAAACTTAAGATAGAGCGGACATTCACCATCCTGAAACTGAGAGTAATCAAAATAAAATGTCTCACCAAAATCAGTTCTACTCACAACAAGCTGCTGTGGTTTTGCTAAACCATTTTCTACATCCGTTATATGATAATAAACAATATCATCACTACGAGCAATTTCAAAATTTGTATTATAAACACTTAATATTTCCTCACCACAGATCTCCGCTCTTCCATAGTTTTTTAAAAAACTTTTGTAGGAGGTTGTGAATTGCAATTTAAGAATCCCCTCTGCTTTTTCAATTAGTACATCATCAACTCCATCATCAGCAGTACCAAAATTGATACGATCGCTATATTTATCAACTAGTACTACAACATCATCTAAGGTATAGGTTTTCATAAATCTTCCCCTGCGTGCTCTTTAATTCTTTTACAGAGAAATTCATAAAAATTACTTGCATAATAATGTGACGCTCCAGATGGAATCTTGACGTAGAGTGGGCATTCACCATCCTGAAACTGAGTATAATCAAAGTAAAATGTCTCACCAAAATCAGTTCTACTGACAACAAGCTGTTCTAATGTCGCAAAACCATGTTTCCTATGATATAAGTTTTTATGCACAATATCACCAGCAGGATGATCCTCAAAACTTGCGTTATAAATGCTAAAAATTTCCTCATAACCAATTTCTCCTCCTCCATATTTTTTTAAAAAAACTTTGTAAGAGGATGTGAATTGCAAGCCGAGAGTTTTCTCCGCCTTTTCAATCTGTAAATCATCTGTTTCATTCTCTTCATCATCTTCACTACCAAAATTGATAATCTCATCATCATATTTATTCACTTTATCAATTAATACTGCAACATCAGCTAAGGTATAGGTTTTCATAGATGATCCTCAAAACTTGCGTTATAAACGCTCTATATTTCCTCTATCAATTGCCCTTCCTCCATAGTTTTTTCCAAAAACTCTTGTAAAAAGGGATAGGTTGCGGAATGGGAGTGTGCTCAATCTTTTCAATCGGTTGATCACCTTCAGGTATCTCTTCTCCCACGCTTTCTTTAATTCTTTTACAAAGGAATTCATAAAAATTGCTAGCGTAATATTCGCAATCTTCAGATGGAAGCATGACATAGAGTGGGCATTCACCATCCCTAAACTGTGTATAATCAAAGTAAAAGGTTTCACCAAAATCTGTTCTGCTAACGGCAAGCTGTTCTGGTGTCACCAAACCATGTTTTCTATAATAATTTAAGTTTTGTAAAACAATGTCATCAAAAGGAATATCTTCTCCACACTCTTTATAAAGGCTATAGATTTCATAACCAGCAATGTCTCCTCCTTTATAATGTTTTAAAAAAGTTTTATAGGAAGATGTGAATTGTAAACCGAGAGCTTTCTCCGCCTTTTCAATCACGAGATCATCAACCGCATTTTCTGCAATCCCAAAACTAACAATATCACCATCATATTTATCAACTAATTCTATGACATCAGCTAAGGTATAGGTTTTCATCAATTATCCTCCATAAATTATTTTATAAGTTTCTTTTTTCTCTTTTCATCAACCGTAGAGAATTACTGCCGGTGCTCCTGTCCCCATCTGTCAAAATCTATCCCTATGATACTCCATTTCATATCAATTATTCCTCCTAAATTATTGTTTGTTTGTTCTCTATATCCTTTAGCGCGTTCCTTCCAATATTCCTCTCTCCACTTACCAAACTTGTCTCTCTCTATAAGCGATTGATGTGTTTTAGAAGGAGCATGAATCACGGAATTATATTTGTTATGATCTTTACTGCCAATTTCTGCTATGGGACCCTCATGTGTTTGCTTTAGGTGATGCAATTCAACAGGCTGACCATCAAATCCTATCGGTGCTCTTCCTGTTTCCATTCTATCAATATTAGTGCCCCACATTTCTTTTTTGTTTTCCATCCAGTTAACCCTTTTATTAGGATCAAACAAATCATCTCTCTGATAGGCTTTGTTTGTCTGTCCAAATTTGCTATCGGTAAATTTAGTGGGTTTCTTTTTTAACCAAAGCTTTTTTTCTTTAGCAGCGAGTTTAGTTAGTTCTTTCCTAGCAGC
>NZ_JBHIRI010000028.1:0-7491 GCF_042197005.1 Bartonella sp. AA78NXGY | reverse complement strand
TTTCTTTGTATGGTGGTTTTATTTTCAAATTGCAATGTTAAACCACCATTATTTTTTTTAAATGAGAGAAAATTAAAATCAATATATTTCAATATGTTATTATTTTAATGATACAACCTTTTAAATAGTAACCCATAAATTCAACTAACAATATATATTTGTCAGTTATGTGTCAGTAAATTGAACTGACAAAATAGATTATTTTAGTGAGTGATTAAAACATGTCTTATGAAAAGCGTATGATCCTGTAAAGCCTTTCAAAAGATAGCTTGTAACTCATATGAAATGCTATCAAGATCATTATAGTTATGAGTTTTGAAGGGGTTTTGAGTTTTGAGGGTTGCCCCTTTTAGATAAAAAAACGATAAAAAGTAAAAACGTTATTTTTCAATAGGTTAAGATTTTACAGATCTTAAAAAAACAACTCATATTGATAACACAACCTATAAATTCAACTAATAATATACGTTTTGAGGGGGGGTGACGGTTTTTACACCTTCAAAACCTATAAGCAAAATGAATATACATAACTCTCTTTAAACAAAGCTTTTGATAACAATAAAGCACTCATTTTAGATTACGGTATAATCTCTTAAAGGCAATGTAAAAAAATCTAATTCACTTTAAGAGTGGATTTCTTAAATTTTGCAAAACAATCTAAAAAAATTATTTAAAAGTTCAAATCGTATCTTTAATTTGAATTATAAATACATTATTAGACTTTTGCATTAATCAAAGGTTTATGATGATGAAGTTTTTTATTTTACTTTGTTTGTTAATACTCACAGCTTGTGGTCCTATAACACATTTGAACGGAATTGTTGATCCAAACTACAAGGGACGATTTCAAACGAAAAAGGTGGTCATAGGAGGTGTTGGCATGTCTATTTCTGAGCAAAAAGAACTTGAAGACACCTTTGAGAAATCCCTCGTTAAATACAATGTACAGATATTGAGAGGATTAGAACTTTTCCCTCCAACTCGTAATTATTCCTATAACGAGAAAGAGAAAATTATAACAAATAAAGGCGCAGATGCACTCCTAATAGTTAGCGTTGATAATCGTGCTATATCACAGACGTATATCCCGCCAACATATCATCCGGGAACCTCTACAAGTACTATTTCGGGATTTGGAAACTTTGCTACCATAAAAACTGAGACGACACCAGGTTATGTGACCGGTGGATATAATATTAGTAAGCCCGCCATAAGTGTTAGTGTTTATCTTATTCACCATACAAAAAACAAAGAAACCATATGGCTAGCAAAAGGCTATAGCGATGGAAATGCTTTTGCATCATTTTCTAATCTCATAGTAAGCGTTGCTGAAACAACTGTTGAAAAACTAGCCAAAGAGGGGCTTATAGTCCCAAAGTAGAGTTAGGAAAATAGCAGCATAATCACGAATTTTAGCCACAAGGTCGATGTTAATAAAGCTATCATTTTAGATTACGGTATAATCTTTTAAAGGCGATGTAAAAAAATCTAATTCTATTTAAGAGTGGGTTTCTTAAAAGTCTTAAAGCAATCCCAATAAGAGTGTTTAAAAGTACAAAGCCTTATTTTTAGAATAACGCATATTAGGATTGTATCTAATCAACTTAACAAAAGAGGTATAGATTATGGTTATAAGCTCTATACCCCTTATGCGTTTATCATACCCATTATATGAGCATCTTTATAAGTTATTCAGTTTCTCTTAATACCAATTTGGGTAAGTTCTTAACGATTTTCATGGTTTCTAAACTTACCGTAATAACCCTTTGAAACAACTCCAATGGGTAAGCAGGGTTGCCAACGGTTTCAACAGCATAGCGATTGGCATCATTCACAATACCACTCTTTTTATCAGTCTTTACACATTGACGCTCCATAACCCATTCAAGAGCGGGTTTACCATTAACGATATACTCATAAGCTTCAAGAGGAATATCTGTCATGATGATATTGCTATTATAAAAAACAGTCGATTTATCCTTTTCCTTACTATTCCCAGAAAATTTCATTTCAGTCACGTAATAGAATTTTTCGGGATTAGAGCTCTCTGTAACTTTTGGATTACCCTTTTTAAAGGTCACTGGATAAGGTTTTACATCTTCATAATTCATGTGCAAATGACCGAGTTCACGCCCTGCTGTTACAAACTTCCAAAAATCTTCAGCAGTTTTTACACAAGGGATACGAGGCAATTCTTTAGAGAGGTTATCAGCATAACGGGCACGATAATCTTCCGAATGAAGTAGACCATAAATATAATAGAATAAATCATCTTTCGTGATAGTTATCATTCGGATAAGCAGCTTTAAAATGTGCTAATCCTTCATCAGTAATGGCATCACGTCTCTGTAAACCAGCTGTTTTACTTTCTTCTGTAGAAATTAAAAATAAATGAGATTGTTTCTTGTTTTTATCTTTTGAGATCGTAGTATCTTCGTAAATATAGCGTGGAAAGCATTGACCAGTATGCACTGCATGAAAATTAGGTAAAGCCTTAGTCATTAAAGTAGAAAAAACTGTTTGAGCTCCCGTACCTGTAATTTATATTACTTGATTTTCAACCGCTTTTCCCATTGGGAATATACGAGGCATCTGTAAAACCAATTCATTGAAAATGCGATTATAATAAAGCCATTGTTGTGTAAAAGGACGATATAAACTTTGCGTGAAACATGCTTCTTCGAAGTTGAAAGTCTTTCTTTTTACCAATTCTTGTTTAAGAGCGCGACTCCAACTTATTTTTTTAGCATCTGAATTTACAAAATTGTCTACAATATTGGTACGTGTTTTACGGTCAGCATGTAAATAGGTATTATTAAAACGTTTTACCTCACTATTATAAAAGGCTACCATATTACTCATATTTTTTGATAAAGCATCACGGCTAGAGTTGTATGTCCAAGCGTCACGATTGGTTTTTATACCACATGAAGAAGCTTCAAATAGTTTTTTATTATGCCCTTTTTTATCATCTAAGGCGAGAAACGTTTCAAAACTTTCATTACGTTGATGAATCCAATCACCATGCTTATCTGGTGTAATTATTTGCCAGCCTTGTTCACGTGTAATACTACCAACACTACCAAAGTCTTGAATCATTCCAAGTTTTTTTCGGTAGAAAGATTATTGCCAATATCATGATAGTAAATTTTACACTCTCCAGACACATAGGGATTTTTGATAAATATTGTAACAGCAATACCAGTCATACTACCACTACCAAAAACATTCTCTCCTTCTTGAGTTGCTCCATTGCTTAACATGTTTTTACGGATATCTCCCCGTAAATTAAGCACATAAATACTTGTAAATTCATTGGCTAAAGATTTTCGTAAGCTGTTCATTGTTGGCTTGTCTATGTAACCAGAACCAGAAACAAAGCCGATTACCCCAGCATTATCAATACGGTCACTAGCCCAGCGAATGGCACGAATATAACTGTCATAAAGCGCTTGTATATTCGTAACTTTCGATTGAGCAGCATAAGTTTCACGAATACGTTGATCTAATATGGGATAAGGAGTATTCTTCGCGTTATCATTGGCACTTTTTTGACCTGTGGAATAAGGAGGGTTACCAAGGATAACTTTGATATCCAGTTTCTTTTGATGCTCCAAATATTCACTGTTTTTTTTAAATAATTTTTGCAGCAGATTCTTCTCTTCAAGCATCCGAAACGTATCAGTCAAACCAATATGTTTGAAAGGAATGTACTCTCCTTTCATGATACTATGATAGGTCGATTCAATGTTAATCGCTGCTATGTAATAGGCTAGCAAGACAATCTCATTTGCGTGGATATCATAACGGTATTTATATTCCATATCCTCTGGTTTGATGAGATTGGATTGTAATAGCCGTGTGATAAAGGTCCCAGTACCCGTAAAAGGGTCAAGAATAGAAACACCACGTGATCCTAGACTTTTTCCAAATTCATGACGCAACACATCATCAACAGAATGAATGATAAAATCAACAACCTCAATGGGAGTATAAACAATGCCTAATTTTTCTACTGTACGCGGAAAAGCATAACGGAAAAATTCATTGTAAAGCTCTACAATTAAACTTTGTTGTGCTTCAAGAGTGGTAATTCCACGCGTGTAAAATTGTACACTCTTAGAAATATTTTTGAGATCTTGAGATTCTTCTTTAGGAGTAACTTTATCAAGGGCATTGAGTACACGTTGTAAAGCGCAAGATACGGGATTTTCTTGAACAAACTGATGCCCCTCAAATAAAGCATTAAAGACTGGACGCGTCACAAGATGTTGCGCAAGCATTTCAATCGCATTTTGTTCGGAGATAGTTGTATTTAAATTACTACGTAATTCGGTCATAAAATCATTAAACACCTGCCGTGTTTCAGTTTCTGATTTCGTCAAAACCTCAGTTAAGCGTGTGATATGAGTTTGAGCAAGATCACCAACATTTATTGCCCATTTTTTCCAATAGCTAGGGTCGTAAAATCTATTAACAATAGCAGTTTTAATGACATCTTTACATTTAGAAAAAAGGGGGAGTTCTCCTTGTTCTTCACATGTGTGAGAGGATTCATAAGTTGCTAACCCAATATTAAGTCCTGAATACTCTAATTTTGAGCGTATAGGTAAATCATCAATAACCGTGGTCGTATCTTCTAACGCAAGTTCTTGAGAAGCAGCAACAATTTCAAGAGCATCGCTTACGTCTTGTTTTTTGTGCATATGGTGAATTATTTTATTAAAGTTATCATCATGAGCACGTAAAGCATTGAGAACTTGCCAGATGACATTATACTTTTGGTTGTTTTCTAAGGCTATTTCCGGCGGAATGTCAGCGGGTATCCCAACGGGTAGAATGATATAGCCTCTTTTTTTACCCTCTGCTCGACGCATTACACGTCCTATTGCTTGAATAATCTCAATTTGACTTTTTCGCGGGTGTAAAAATAGAACGGCATCAAGAGCAGGAACATCAACACCTTCAGAAAGACAGCGTACATTGGTAAGTACACGGCAGGTATTTTCCCCCGCATCTTCCTTTAACCATTCAAGTTGTTTTGTACGCTCTTTAGCACTAAAGGTTCCATCAATATGGGCAAGGGTACAGTTAAGAGGAGGAGTATCTTTATAGTTCTTATGAAGAGCGCGCAAAGATTCTTGCACTTTTTCTTTTTTGAATCTCTTGCATATGCGTTTAGAAGTCTCAATATCTTTGCAAAAAGCTAAAGCTCTACGCATGGGCTTGGGGTCATCTTCAAGATCAAGTTTCAGATCCATTTTGGTAAGGGCTTGATAACAGCCTATGATCTTGGTTTTATCATCAAGAATAAGTTCATAATTCTCATCGGTCATCAAATGCTGAATAGATTCAGCAACTTCCTCTTCATTAATACCCAAAACAATAATCTTATAAGGTGCTAAAAGTTCATTCTGAACGGCTTTTGAGAATGTATAAGTATAAAGCTCTTTTCCATAGAGCTCTTTATCATCCATAGAGGCTAGAACGGCATTGATCTCATTGGCTTGCTTTTTGGCATCATCGGTAAAGATCTTAGGCGTTGCTGTCATATACAGACGTTTTTTGCCTCGAATGATGCTGTTATCATGAACCTTGATAAATTCAGATTCATTGTCTTCAGTTCCCAATGAAGCCCCAGTGGTACGGTGTGCTTCATCGCAAATGATCAGATCAAATTCGGGTAAATCATACTTTTTTTGTGCATCCGAAATCACTTGGATGGAATGATAAGTTGAAAACACCACGGTCATCAGATCATGTGAAACCTTACCCGCTTTGCTAGCCAGTTCTTTTGCATCCGTGGTAGCAGGCAAGGCAAGATCAGAGCTATCAAATTCAAGAGCATCATTTTTATTATTCTTACGACGCTTACCCACTTGTGTATCGGAACACACGGCAAAGGAACGCAAAGGCACTTCTGTATCTTCTGTCCATTCACGAATTGTTTGAGAGATAAGAGCAAGAGAGGGCACTAGAAACAATACGCGCTTGCCTTGACCTGCTATGGTTTCTGCTATCTTAAGACTTGTAAAAGTCTTGCCCGTACCACATGCCATAATCAGCTTGCCACGGTCTGCTTCTTTTAAACCTTCACAGACTTTCTCAAGGGCTTCTTTCTGATGATCTAAAAGCTTTTTCTTTGATTTCTCTTTAAGAACAGCTTGTCCTTGTTCTTTATAAGCCCCCCAATCGGTTTGACTGTTTTCTAAATCAAAAAGGTTTATGCGTTGAGGGCGGATTTCTTGCCCCTCACAAGTCAGTTCAACATTATCACTCCAATCTGTTTCGGTGCTATCAACCAGAATACGACGGGTGAAGATCTTTTTGCCCGAGGCAGCAATAAAACTATCAATATCTTTTTTACTGATCTGATGGTCAGCTTTATAAAACTTACATTGAATAGCCACATATCCCTCTTGATGACGAAGCTTTGCCATCAGATCAATGCCGATATCATTTTTATTCCAACCTTCACGCTCTTTAGCCCATTCATAATAGCTCTCAACCGTTTCATATCGTCCAAAATGGAGAGGGTCATGCATAAGATAAGCCATGACAAGGTTTTCAAACAGCGTTCCCAATTCACGGGGTGATTTTGCTTGTTGACGATAATATTCCAAGAGAGAGCGTAAAGAGACATGTTCATGATCATAATGATGAGGGCGAAGCATAAAGAATAAACTCTATGACAATATATTCTATTGATTAATTCTCTTCAAAGGAATCAAAACGAAGCTTATTAAATCCATTTTGAGTAAATGGTGAAAAAAATGCAGAAAAATGCGAAAAAACGGATAAATTTTTTTCAAAAGGGTTTTTAAAGGTACTTATCCACAGCCCATGACATGGAATAAGATCAGCAAAGTAGTGAAATTTTCTGTTTATTTTATGGAAAAAAGACAAATTTGATATGTGCTTTTAAGATATCATAATGAGTATTTTGATAGGTTTTATGAGTCACTAAAATAATCTAATTTGTCAGTTTAATTTACTGACACAAACTGACAAATATATATTATGGATTGTATTTAAGGTTGTATTGTCGATATAGGTTGTATCGTTAAAATGCTAACATATTGAAATATAATGTTTTTAATTTTTTCTCATTTAAAAAATAATATAGGCTCTAAAAAGAACTGACAACACTGACAGCACTGGAGAAAACTCTTCTGTTCAGATCATTATCTTTGGAGAAAGGTTGCTTAATGCGCTGTACAGAGAGTTTTGCCTATTTGAGTAGAAAGTTTTAAAAGAGATTTCTTATTGTTTTCTATGATGGTTTTTGACGACAGAATGTGCTTGATAGCACGATGTCTCGTTTATATGCGTGTTGAGTGGTTTAGAGGAGCTGGAGAGTGAATTTATCTCTAATTATTGATAAATATATTGTAGCATTAAACTGGGGATATTGATGTATTAACCATTGACGGGCTAAACAGTTTTGTTTAGAGGTTTTTCCATAGAAATGTGGGGGAGAGATCTTCAGCA
>NZ_JBHIRI010000027.1:0-7838 GCF_042197005.1 Bartonella sp. AA78NXGY | reverse complement strand
CCACCGCCGCGATAACTTTCAACGACCAAGTTCAAATTCGGTAATGTTACGCTTTCACATTTTGCTTGATAGGGAATACCGTCGACAAAAATGTTAAAATATTTCAAAACTCTTGGTAAAACGGGGATAGCCATTAAAAAATCTCCTCTAAATAATCATTCACAATGCGTGAACGGAACGTGATGTGTTCTGCGGGTGTTGTGGGGGTGAATTCGACATTGAAATAGACTTTGCCGCTCTCAATGGCGCTTGCTGTGTTAAGCTCTAGATCAGGTGTACAGCGTCCACCAAGAATGGCGCCTTGTACTTTTAAATCACGCAAATAGGCATTGACGCTTTCACTGACATCATTCATGTAGGTCTTTTTGATATTGCGGTCGACAGCCCATAGATGCCCGCGCAAAATGGCATCATTGATCATATCTGCGGTGCGTACTACGGATAAGAAAGCAAACTTTGTATCACTTGAAAGGGTGCGATTACCCCAAAGACGATAACCATTTTCGCGGATAATTGTTGTGATGTTTTGTTCGTTAAGAAGGTTAGCGCGGCTTGATCGATCACCAATGGAAAAATCAATGGGGCGTGCAATACCAACAATGCCATTGATCACTTTATTGGAAGGAGAATGCCAAAAACCGTGTGTAAAATCAGTTTTGGCAATGACACCAGCAACTGCTGCACTTGCCGGCTGTTCTATGATCTTTCCATCACGATTCACCTTTACAAAAGGGTCAATAAGAATGACGCGTTTTGAATCAAAATCCTTTGCTGTGCTAAGGGCTGCTTCATCTGTGCTGTTTGGTGCATCAAGCACCACAATAGCACGCAGACGCTCGGCAATGCCAATGAGTTCTGCTGCGACGGGGTTGGCAGTTGCACCAGTTCCATTCTCTTCAATATTCACACTGGAAGGGCGTTGATGTGTAAAGCCTGGAGCGATGAGAATGCGTGGTGTTTGTCCTACAATGGATTGCGCTCCAATCAAAGCATGAACACCTTCATAAGCACCATTTGCGTTTACACCGCCAAGAACATTGGTGAGTGTTGCATTTTCATTGTCACCCTCGTTCACGCGCACGACAACAACAATGGCACCCACTTGCTTGAAAATGAGATCAAGGGCATTAGGTAGGGTGCCTTGACGCTTGCCTGTTTTATCCAGTTTAGCGGCTTGTGAAAGAGAGCCTGTTACCAAAACGGGTGTATTAAGGGGAAATGCTTGTTCATCGGCATCGGGTGCTGTGCCAACAATCCCGATAACTGCCGATTGAACTGCGCGAAGGGGGCGGGTGCCGTCGTCAACTTCAACGACTTCAACACCGTGTAGAAAACCTGTTGCCATACTTTATGCTCCTTTAAATGAGGGATGAATTAAAATGAATGGGAAAAATGAGGGGGTGATTGCTGTATTTGTTAGACTGGCATAATGATAAAAAATTATCGAAAATAGCTTGACATTATTTATGCAATGTGTATTTTCGAATCAGGTGCCTCAAAAACACCTTGACGATAAGCGGGTGGATTGCCGAAACAGTCTTTTTTCCGCAGATTAAAAGCTTTGACTCATTATATGCGTATAGCATATAAATGGCTTGTCGGGTGTGGTTACGCTATACAATACCCTTTGGGGGAAAGCATAACGACGGACTTATCGCCGTGTTTTTGAGCACCCGGCACTCTTTTATCGAGTGTCAATCAAAAACATTTAACGATAAGGAGTTCTCATGAACACTCTTATTCCAATATTGGAACAAATAATTGATCAGGAAACTGTTCAAACGGTAAACGCGCGTGATTTGCATGCGTTTTTAGAAGTAGGTAAAGATTTCTCTACTTGGATTAAATATCGCATAAACAAATATAATTTATTAGAAAATCAGGATTATTTAGTTTTCACCAATTTTGGGGAAAACCTTCAAGGTGGTCGTCCCTCTAAAGATTATCACCTTACCTTAAGCGTAGCCAAAGAGCTCTCTATGCTTGAAAATAATAAGAAAGGTAGAGAAGCTCGTTTATACTTTATCAAATGTGAACGGCTTTTGAAACAAGTAGTGACACCACAGATAGCCGCTCCACAAGTTGATTATTCCAAACCCGAAGCATTACTTGGTGTTTTGAATCACTTACAAAGTCAAATCGAGCAAAAGGATAACACTATTGCTGAATTGACTCCAAAAGCAGAAGCTTTAGAAGGCTTAAAACGCTCTGATGGTCTGTTTGGTCTTATCGAAGCCGCGAAGATGTTAGAAGTACGACCAAAAGATTTAACGGATTACTTGCGTAAACATGATTGGGTCTATCGACGTGCTCCGGGGGCGCCTCTGTTACCTTATCAGGATAAAATCAAGAAAGGCTTTATGGACTGCCCTGCTATCACCATTCAAAGACCAGATGGTACAGAAAAGGTACTCCCTTCAACGAAAATCACCTCCAGAGGATTGGCATGTTTAAGAGAGCAAATCCATGGAGGTGTGCAATGAAGATAGATACCAATTTCTTATGCGATTTGTGGTTGGCATTATCTCAATTTTCTAGACATGAAAATATGAATGATAAAGATTGTACAGCTCTGGTTGATACTATGAGTGTCATAGAAAAAGCTTTAATTTTAAAACTTCAAGATGAGATGCCAAGTATACTTAAAATCTTAATAGTTCTAACAGATTTTGGTGATTCAGAACTGCCGCATAGCATGGATCCTTTATTGCGCGCTTATGAACCAGATTTCGAGAACCCTATTAAAAAGGTTGCTTAAGTTCAAAAACATGACTTATCTCCTCGTCTTTAAGGGCGGGGAGAAGGTTACGAATGGCTATGTTCCATTTGCGTATTCATTTCGCTAGCTGTTAGTGTTGGAATAGAAGAGACATCAATGTCCCTCAAGGCATGCCATGTATCATAATTGGCTTGAAGCTGTAGCCAAAGGGCTGGTCCATTTCCTAACAATTTACCAATGCGAGCCGCTGTTACGGCTGTGACTGGACGTTCTCCTTTAAGGATACCGTGCAAGTGCTGGCGTGATATTTGAAGAATCCTAGCAATTTCGGTTTTGCTTGCATTTAAATGTTCTAAGGATTCAGCTAAAATTTCTCCTGGATGAGAAGGACAACGATTAGGATTACGTGTGGTCATGGATAGTTTCCTTTACAAATCTTAAAACCTTCAGTGGTATTGCTCTAGATCAACATGGTAAACGTGTCTGTCTTTAAATTCAAAAGTGATACACCAAGGACCATTGATATGAATTGTGTAGCGAGTTGGAGTAAAGCCTTTAAGCATATGAAAATTATAACCTGGTACATTGATATCACTAACTTGAGAAGCAGCGTCAAGGGCATCAAGACGGCGAATAATACGCTGTTGAAGCCTGCTATCAATCTTACTTTTTCCTGTTTCCCAGAGAGATTGGAGGTCTTTATTTTTAAATGTTTTGATCATAGCAAACTCAACAACTTTATTTTAAGTAAGATGTAATGTATTAAGTGACAATTGTCAACAAAAATGTTACAACTTAATATGATTGATGCCAACACTGTGGAACTACAAGAATTTAAGAAATGAATATCAAACCAATTCGTGCTGAGAGGGAGTACCAAGAAGCTTTAGAAATTGTGTCTGCAATGTTTGATAAGCAGCCAGAAGTTAATACTCCAGAATTTGATAGAATGAAAACTCTTGTTTTGTTAATTGAAGCTTATGAAACAGAACACTATCCTGTTTCTCCACCTCATGCGTAAAGAGAAGAATAGGTGCATGGAGGGGATAAATTTGCACGTTAACATCAAGGATTTTACAAACATACCAACGGCTGTCTGATCAAATATTGCTAAAAACTTAGATCCCTTGCCATTCTTAATAAAGTGAATACGAAGTTTAAATTCTATTGTCATTTTGCTCTCCAAATTAATGAAGAGACCATAACAATCATCTACACTCTCTCATAAGCCTGACACTGTCAGTAAAAAAGGGCTTTAAAGGGGACTTTATAAGAAGAAACTATACAGTTTATAAGCCATCAGACAATAAGTGTCCGTTTAGAAACTATCATTGTTTTTTATACCTGCATAAACCATTCATTCTTTCCACAATCTTATAAGGACAGCGCCATCAGCACCAGCACCGCTGTAATGCCCATCCCCGTTAGCACCAGCACCTCCACCCCCAAAACCACGCCCTGCTTTTCCTGAAGTATGGTAACCATCTCCCGTTCCTCCAGCGCCACCCCTTGATGTATCGCCCCCAGCATCACCTCCGTTACCACTCATTTCTGCATCAATTCCTTTCGTTCCAGCATAACCATTTCCGCCTTTGGCAAGTCCTAAGAGACCATCTGTTGCCCAACCAAAGTTCCCGCCAACTCCTCCAGTACCACCAGAACCTGAGTAACGGGATGATGGGCTGGAATAATAAGCACCTCCACCACCTTTTCCTCCTGTAGCTGTCATAAAATTTTTGCCAACGGTTGTTGTGCCTCCAGAATTTCCTGTCGCACCATGCTTTGCAACAGAAGTTCCTCCTTTACCAATGATGATATCCTCATGCCCGTTTAAACTGGCTTTATAGCCGTACCACACGGAACAACCTCCACCTCCTCCACCGCCGCCTAAGCAATAAGACCAAGAGCAACCACCACTACCGCCGCCACCCCAGGCTGTAATTTCGACTTTGGTTTTATCCGTGACCCAGTTGGGCCATTCAATTTTCCCATCTTGCGTATAAAGCAATTCAGCATCGGCAATAATGAGTTTATTAATCAAATCTTTTTTGATGTTTTTAATTTCCTGCTTGAGAATATCTATTTCTGATTTCGTATAAACAAGTTCTCCATCGACTCTCAAAGGTCCTTTAAGTGAGCTTCCGCTTGTACTTAAGTTAGTGATCATTTTGTTATTATGGGTAATATTCAATGATGTGTTTCCCAACAGTTCTAAGCCACCACTCATAGTGACTTTGCTGGTAAATTTATTGTAATTCTGCCACTCATTTGGACTTGTGAGGCGTCCATAGCTTGTCAGATCTTCATTAATCTTGGCTCTAAAATCATCAAGCCCCACAATATCTTCGGTTTTATGTTGATGTGCGCCTAACAGTGAGACAGCACTGCCAAAGGTGAAGTTATTATTGCTTGATTTATAGAGAACATAATTATTTGCGGCATCTTTTGCCCCCTCGATATCGCTTAAATCAGCAAATGAGAAGGTTTTATCGGCTGCCATTTTGCCTTTGAGAGCCGCTTCAAGATCGGCAACATCACTTATTGTATGCGTGTGTTTTAAAGGTGCTTTTCCCTCTACCTTTTCCTCAACAGCCAAAAGAGCTTGATCAATTTTGGTCAAGTTTTCCCGCAAGATTGGGAATTCAGAACTGATAAAGCGACCTTCTTTCGGCAATTCCATGTCGAGTTTTTTGGTTTTGGTCATCTCTGTTCTCCCATTATAATATGCCAGCGCCAAAATCGCTCACCATGGACCGTGCAGCAGGTCCACCGGTAAGCGTGAGTTTCAAGCGCGCTTGTTTGGCGCCTTTATCACTGCTGGTAAATTTTCGTTCTGTCCAAAGCGGTTCAGCGAGTTGTTCTGTTTCGTCAAGTTTCAAAGGGGTGAAAGCACCATCATCCAGTTGCATCTCCAGTGAAAAGGTTGCACCACCTGGTAAAAAGGTTTTGATATAGCTGGTCAATCTTGCTTTTTCACCAAAGGTAAAAGCACGGGTGACATAAGTGGCCGTTTTATGGATCTTGCCTGCAATCAATTGAACAGGAGCAAACAAAACAGGTGAGAGTTTCTCTGTCCCTTTGAGAATAGCGCGAAGCTTTACCTTTTCACTGATATATTCGGTAAGGCTTAGCAATTGAAAGGGAAGCAGTTGATAAATTGTGCCATTGTTTCGTTCAATTTCAAAGATGACAGAACAATCGCTTGAAGGCAATTCAATGGCTGCGCGTACTTGCAAATCAGAGCAGTCCACAAGGTCAAAGGTGCCTAAATCGACAATCTTTTCTGTTTGCCTATAGCGTGCCGCCAGCACTCGAAAGGCTAAGGCTTCATCTTGATGAGCGGTCCAGCTCCTAGCATTGACAGAAGAAAAGCGTGGACCGGTCACGTAAGGGTGGCTCGAGACGTATCTCTGGTGTTCTGCATCAAAATCCCCAAGCTTTGCCAGTGAGACAGAATGATCCGCATCATCGGTTTTAATGACAAAAGCAGTGAGACGGTCATTAGGGACTAACAAAGGGACATCATAGCGTGCCTCTGCCCAACCTAGCTTTGCGCCCTTCATAGAATAAAAGCTTTGTGCTTGAATATCGGCGGTCGGATAACCGTTTTCTGTAGTGACCAAATCAATCACCAAATCATGGTTCTCATTACCGATTTTGCAAAGATGAAAGTCAATACCGGTGATTTGCCGTGTTTCATCGGGGGTAAAGACTTGCGCTTGTGGGTCAAATTGCATCCATATTTTCACAGTGGTGGTGCGCCGCATCACTTTCACATCAATCAGACCTTGACCGGTAAAAAGCCCCGTTGCAATGGTTCCACCTTTCCCCCGTGCCACAACATTTTTTGTGCCAGCGGTGATGTTTTGTGGAATTTTAAAAGTTCCTTCAAGGGTGCCCTTGCTATCGGCAACAAGGCGGCTCGCTGGCAAAACATTCACACCATCAAAGATGAGGCTTTCTAATTGTTCTAACTTGCCAAAGCCTTCAATTTTAAAGTGAAGGGTAATTTGTCTTAAAAAGTCGGTTTGTTCTTGATGTGCATTGACCAAGTCATCACGCACTTCTGTGTTACGGATAGTTCTGCCGCGATGTTTTCCCATAATGATTTGATTGGTCACGCTTGAGAGCCAATCGGTGCGCTGTTCATGCCAGAAGTCTGTCGCGGGTTCAAGGGTTACTGTACCAGGCAAGGTCGCAAAATTTTGATAAGGATTGATTTTTTCGCAAGCCGTTGTCAACTCTTGCGCAATGATCACTTCATTTGTCCAGTCAAGCGTAACAGGCGCTTTTAAAGGAGCAGTGTAAAAGGTTGGGTCAATGGCAAGCTGTAAAATGCCGTTGCCTACAGCACCTGTTTGTTGAAAGCCTTCATCTCTGTAACTATCATCGAGAAAAGGGTCGGCAAACATGCCCTTTTTGGCAACAGGTTCTTTAGAGTCAACATTGCTTTTAATACGCTCTAATTGCATCAATCGATCAAGCGAAAGCACTCGTTGAAAATAGCGCCACATTTCATCATAGGGGGCAACACGGGTGCCATCATTAACCACAACCGGCGTTTCAAGCCAATTGTTGGTAATGGTTGCAAGGGACAACACATCATCAGGGACACTCGGTGCCATGGGATGATCTACTGAGATACCTTTGATGTAAACCACATTGCCCCCTGTGTTCAGTCCTATGCGGTCAATGCGGGGTAATTTGTAAGTGTAACTGACGATAATATCACCACCCTCCGCACCCCCTGAGACAGTGATTTCCTGCGCTGTTACCTTATCAGCCGTGATTTTTGCGCGATAGCGGTAAGTCACCTTATAGCTGCTCCCTGCTAAAGGTTCGTCTCCCACGGATGCCCAATCAATGGTGTCTCCTGTTTTTTTAAAATCTGTGCCTTCTTTAAATTCCTTGCTTCCTTGAACGACTTTAATAAACGCGGTGATGCTTTTATCAGGAACACCATCACGCCCTGCGGCAACCGCACCGCGGGTGACGTTAACGGTTTTTTCTTTTGTCAACAAAAGAGACTGAATATCGGCAAGAGGAAAATAATAGGGTTTAAAGGTGAAACTTGTTTTCCCTTTTGGGGGCGCAAAAATATGCGTTTCGCTAGGAACAA
>NZ_JBHIRI010000026.1:0-7866 GCF_042197005.1 Bartonella sp. AA78NXGY | reverse complement strand
AAGGGAGCAAAAAACACTGCAACTAAAGCCACAAAAACAGCCTCCAATATGGGGTGGTGGGGCTTTTTAGGAAGTCTGGTAGGCGCCATTATTTCCAGTGTTTTTGGCTATTATGGTTATAGAAGCCGTAAGGACACTTTCATGCTTTAAAACATCTACCTGTCTACCTTTAAAGCAAATACATAAAAAGCTGCACGCATAGTGCAGCTTTTTTTGTAAATTCTTCTTAATCACTCTAAAATTCAGCCCTCTTATTTAAAATGCTCTTTGCAATCAACATAACATTTGACAAAAATAAAATCCATATTAAGAGGAAATAAGTGGTAGTTTTTTTATTTTGGTCATCATTGTTTTTCTATCAACTATAAGGGGGGAAATATATGAATATTTCACTTAATAAAGTAAAAAATGTTATTGAATTGGCTGCTGATGAAGTTGTGCCAACTATAATGCTTGATAAGTATGCACAGCGTAACGATACTCAAATTTGTCAAAATGAGCTTGATGTGAATGGTTCGTTAGAAGTTTAATAATGTATTGTTGATACAGATCTATTTACATATCTAACTTTAAAATTAAGTATATTTAAGTGCATGTTTCAGTTATTTTCAGAGAGCTTTTCTCAAAAAATTTGGGCTAAGCAAGCAGCTGAATTGTCAATTTCGTACATCCCTTTCGATGAAAGGGATGTTTTGAATGCTTTAAGACAATACGCTCTACATCCTCATAAACTCTTAGCTCTTAATCCTAAATCCGAAGTAGTAACAGTGGTTAATGGAGTGCGGAGTCCACGTCCTCTTTCAAACTTTCTTGTTTTAGATACGGATAGAACTATAGAAGAATATACTGCCCGCGTTGACCAATATGCCGAAGGACAAGAATGGGCGGTCATGTATTATGGATTATACGCTGCAACCCCTGTTCTATGGGATGTGGCAAAACAGTTTTCAGATCAATTAGCTCATTCTTTAGGTTTTAGGCCTGGTGGACGCGTAGATATTGACTGCTTCATTGGCCGGTATTCTTCTACCCATGTTGGGATCCATGTAGATCACGCTCATAATTTTGGTTTTACTCTACAGGATGGCAAAACAATGTTTGCATGGCCCAGTACACGAGAAGACCTCCAAGGGCTAAAATATCCTGAATATGAAGCGCATAAATTAACAGCAATTGCGCTGCAAAACCGTACAGACCGTGTTGCCTACTTTCCCCATGATGCTTTCCACGTTGCTGAAACTGGAAAAAATATCGCGGCAAATATCAATATTGCTTTTTGGGAAACAGCACACGATGCACAACATCATAAAAATTATGTCACGCATTTACTCCATCTTGATGATCGAACGCGACATGATATCCGCGCATCAGGAAGAGCAAATTTAAACCCTGATAATGCTTTTCAACACTCTGCACTAAACTCCGCCATCGCAAATGGTACCTTAAAACGCCATATGCTGGTTTCTCAATTAATTTGTGATACAAGTTCACGTTTATGTGTCAAGCGCCCCCTTGTTGACGTCTCCGAAATTGAAAATGAAATCACTCTTCGCCCACCTGCAACCCTGCAATGGGTGCCCTTAACTGAAACAAAAGAACTGCTCATCGCAGCAAATGGGCATTGCGCCAGTTTTGAGTATAGCTCTCATCTAGAACATTTCCTTTCTCAACTTTCATCAGGAAAAAAATTAGATCTAGCAAAATTAAATGATAAACCACATGACACAGCACAGAAGGAAATTTTAAAAGCTGTAAAAGCTTTAGCATGTTGGGGAGCATTGTGACAAAGAAAAAATCCATGATTTTTACCCAAATGGGGCTTTTCCTTGTTTTGGGCTTTAGCAGCTTTGCCGATGAAACAGCACAAGTTACATTTGCTCTCCACTTAGCAGAAAGCACAGCATCTATTTCAATGCTGCTGTTTGCAGGGCTTGTCGGGGCAATTTGTGCAGGCCCCATTGCACCACGTCTCTTACATCGCTTCCAACCAGCGCGAACAGTACCCATTGTTTTATTGTTTGAAGCACTCTTTATAGCCACAGCTGCAATCGCCAACCAATTTTGGGTTTATATTGCCCTTTCTTTCGCACTAGGTTGTGCTGGTTCACTCTTTTGGTCTGCTATCCTCGTTTCCGTCCCAGAATTTGCAACCAATGATCAGCAATTAGACCGTATCAACCGCATTATCCAAACAGTTCGTAATCTTGGCTATATTGCCGGACCACTGTTAGGAGGTGTATTGTATGGAATATCAAACGGGCAAAAAGGATTGTTTATGTTGTCAGTCATGGTTCTTTTTGCTACCTTTATCACTCTCTTCTGTTTTAAAAGTTTTAAAATTCATACACAAACGACAAACACAACGCAAAAAAGCAAAAAAGGGCTAGATTTAACGGGTCTCTTGCGTAAAAAAAATGTTGTCTATGCTCTTTCTCCCCTCATCATTACCATCATCCTCACCTCTGCTCTCAACGTCTTATCGATTGTCCGCATCCGCACTGAGCTGTACTTCAGTGCAGAAACCTATGGGGTAATCACAAGCATGTTAAGTCTTGGCCTCGTGGTTGGTCCACTCTGTTTCTCCAGCCTTTTTCATCGCTTTGGTAATGCCGCTGGTGCATCACTTGCCGCTACAATAATTGGTTTTGCAATTTTCTGCTTTTCCTTAACACATATTGTATGGTTAATGATGCTGTCATTTTTCATCCTTGGGGGTGCTAACGGCGTGCAAAATGCTCTGATGGCAAGTTTTATGATGAAAGCCATTCAGAAAGAACACCGAAACAACCAAATGCCTGCCTATATCTTTATCATACAAACAGCGGTGTGCCTTGGCTTTCTAGGAGCCGGTTTTGTAAAAGTGCATCACACCCAAAGCACACTGTTTATCATTGGCATCGCCACCATGATCACAGGCATCTTAGGTTTTATTGTGAACAGTGCCGTACAAAAAAAACAGAGAGAATTTGATAATGGTTAGTGGACGAGGCGTTTTTCTCAAGCAAACCATACACCACAAAAGGACATGACAATCACCACCCAATCAAATTTCAATAAAATCCCTATCAAATCGTTGTATCCCATGCAACCCCATACCAACCCAATAGGACTTTGATAAACCACTCTTTAATGTAGAGCAACTAACAACCCTCCCCAAAGCTTGATATTTTAAAGTAAAAAAAAACGATAACATCATGCAACAAGACCCTATAGGCTTAAACTTTTACAATGGAACAGGCGGCTATGTGTGGCAACTGGCAGACTATATGCGACATGATTGTCATGAGAGCTCCCACACACTTGAATTGCAAAAACCAACGCCGCCCATAGCCATCAATTCTTTCGCTGTCTACCCAAGTGAACTCAATCCTTTATCACGCGTTCAATGGGCAAAAGATGTACAAATAATAAAAAACAAACCAGCACTCATTGGCAAACGGCAAATACAACCCATCACCATTGTTTCTACAAAAGGAGCGGCATTTGGCGGATTCGACTTTCCCACATTTGAAGCACTTCGTGAAGGCTGCCTTGTCCAATCACTGAGGGAAATACAATTCAATGATACTCTTCTTGCCTCTGGAAGTCTTTTGATATCACTTTTACAACACGGTCTCATCGAAACAGATCAAAAAGCATTTTCAGAAAATGATGCAACCGCTCTTTTACGAGAGCCAACATGTATTATCATAGATTCTTCTCTTGGCAGTCTTGCCATTAATCAACTCAATGGGCGTACAATCCGGCTTCATGAAAAAACAAAACATCTCTTGAAGCAAGCCACCACACCAATGCACATTCAACACCCTATAGAGGATTCAATAAAATTTTTTGTAAAAGCAGGAATGCTACGATTGGTAAAATTATAAGGATAAAAAGATGCAGCTGATAAGACCTGGCATGGGAACAGAAAATAGTGCACAGCTCATTTATGCGCTTATTCAAATGGCAAGACCGCGCACAGTCATTGAAATCGGTGCTGGTGATAGTACGCGCTTGATTGCTAAAGCACTGCAAAAAGCAAAACAAACATGGCAACAAGATAAAAAACTTTTAGAATCCTCCACCTGGGAAGAGCGCACAGCTTTGCTTGACCCTTCAGGAATCCTTGAGAATTACGAACCTCGGCTTATCACCATTGATGATTTTACAGTCGAAGGTCAATCAGCAGAAGAAGCATGGCAAAAACTGCTTCAAGACGGTATTGAAAAAGACATGGTAACATTTATCCATGAGAATTTCTTCTCTCTCGATGAAAGCACCCTCAAATCTTGGGGACCAATAGATTTTGCTTGGCTTGATGCTGGTACTCCCGCAGATGATGTGCGATTTGTTATAACCCTTTGGGAACACATCACCGCTGGTGGTTATCTTTGTCTACATGAACCAACCATAACAACAACAATTGCTCTCAATGGCGAACAACGGGTTCGACGCGTCAGAACTCCTTTGTGGGAAGAAATTCTCTACCGGCTTGATGGCTCCTATGAAGCTTTAACACTCCCCGAAAACCACAAATATCGCCAAAGTGGTCTGGGGATTATTCGCAAACGCACCCCAGCCGAACAAATTGTACGCGCACAATCGCTACAAGCAGAACTCATAGAAATCAATGAACTGCCCATTCGCAATGATCTTTTGCCCATGGGGAAAGAAACCCTTCACAAACGCAATACCCGCAATTCACTGATCTCTGCCATGACGTCACCGACACTGCGCGCTGTTTATGCCGCCATTATCCTTGGTGCAAAAAATCTTACTGATATCCTCAAACATGTCGATTCAGATGCCAAAAACATTCACAAATCCATCAATCGCCTTTTGAATCTTGGACTTATTCACAACACAACAGAAGGATTTCAAGCCGAAGAGACAGTGTGGAAAATGCTAGAAAATAAACATGAACGGGAGAGGGAAAATTTAAGCGACCGCCATTTAGAAACAGAAGAGATGCTATCAAAAATTGGTGAAGCCTTTCAAATGGGAAAAATCTATAGCGAAACGGAAGTTTCCAAGATATGCAACCTCTTTACGATAGACTTTGCCCGATTACGACGCACTCTTGTTGAGAGAGGTTTTTTACAACGCCATGGAGGAAAATATCAACGCATGCGCTAAAAGAGAATTGAAAAATGATTAGCGAACGCTATCGTTTTTCTTCTCTATTTCAAGAGAATGAATAACCTTCCACTAAAAAATATAATTTCATTAAAAGGTTACAAAATCATTCATCCCATTCATATGTTGACAATCTATGGAGATGAGATTAGCGTGCTCTCTTCGCAAGAGATGCAATGGGGAGGAACAAGAGTGCGAGATGCCAATTGGTTATCAAAAAGGATTGGGTGGTTATCAAATAGGGTTAAAAACAGTCAAAACCATCAGGAGAAGATATAGGATCAAGGTCTCAATGGATCTTACGATTGTTGCGCGAACATCTGGGCACAGTGTTGTTGCTCAATCCAAATCATGCTCGATATTTCTAAAAACATCGTAGAAAAAACAATATTCTTGCATTGGACTGGCTAGTGAATCAAGAAAGATACTATTTCAACGAAATGTGCACAGCAGAAATAGGGCTGGCAAAACTTCCTCAAAAGATACAACAAAATGTCTTTGATCATTTAACAACACTTCTATGGAAATTCCATGGGCAAAAATAAAATTCCTTTTTTCATCTATAGCACAGTTTTTCTTTCTGAATTTTCCTTTTTCTTTGTACTCCCTTTGCTTGGAAACTCTTCTCTCATAACTGCTGCCAATGTTGCTTTTTATCTCGCTGGATCGGTAATCCTTGAAAGCATTCTCATGGTAACCACAACAGGTTTATTAGAAAGATTTTCCCGTAAACTCTTAATGGCTACCGCTTTTATTTTAAGGAGTAGCGCTTTTGTGTGCATTATCCTATCGCTCACACCTTCTGCATGGTTGATCTTTTTTACCTTAATGGCTTTTTCGAAAGCAATTTCAAAGCCATTTTTGAGAGAAATTTTATCAGAACATCTCAATGAAAATGCTCTTAAACGCGCATTAACTCTCTATTCTTTTTTTCAAAATGCTGCTGTCGTTATCGCCCCTCTTGTTGCAACGAGTGCCATAAAATACAACGCATCAACCTTCTTAATGGCTTTTTTTGCACTCATTGGTTTGTATCTTTGTGTTCTATCCATTCAAATTGTTTATCATTACCCGCATAAAACATTATCTCTTGAAAAGAATAAAAAAACAAAAAAAGCTCTTCTTTCTTCTTTAAAAACAATAATACATAATCGTTCTATTGCTTATTTGCTGGTCACGGCTTTGCTTTGTGCATTCCTCATGGGAATTTTCATCACCACCACAACACTTCTCAGTAAATTTGACAGCAATCTCGCCCCTTATAGTGGAATTTTCTTTTCAATTGTTGGCATCAGTATTTGTATCTGGCAAGGAATAATTAATAAACATCTCAGCCTTTCCGATAAATCAACTTTCTACCTATTATGGCTTATGGGAAGTTTCTCCTCATTTTTCCTCATGGGTGGGGTCTTTACCGCTGTGACTGCATTAATTGCCTACAGTGTCTATGAATCTGTCATGATTCCAGAAATATACTATCAAGCAGGGAAAACAACCCCATCCCTCTCTGCTAGTGTTCTTTTCAGTTATATTCTTGTTATTTCAAATATTGGCCAAGCCGCCGGCTCATGGACAAGTGGATGGATTATCAGCCATTTCAACAATCATATCGCTTTCACCTTTTGCATGATTGTTGGTGCCTCCGCCTTTGCTTCTTGCCTTTGCCTCATGCAAACGAAAAAATAAGCAGCTTCCATGTCACATATAGTTTTTGCAACCGGTGGCACAACAAGAGCACTCAAAACACTTCGCCATAAATCACTCAATTATGATTTTGAACACACTCTGCGGCAAAAAAGCTCAAAACGGTCCCTAAAGATTGCTCTGTAAACGCCGTTGCAAATTGTCTCATAGCTTAAAGGATTATGGGGTAGACAAGCGTAAGGTAGATACATTCTGCACGAATAATATTCTATTGATATCCATGTGCAATACAGCCAAATCATTTTTCTTATAATTCGCTCATTTCTGCCATGACCTCACCGACACTACGCGCTGTCTATACTGTTATTATACTTGGTGCTAAAATTCTTTCTGATATCCTCAAACTTATCAATTCAGAGACCAAAAACATTCACAAATCTATTAATCGCCTTTTAAACCTTGGTCTTATTCAAAACACAACAGAGGGATTTCAAGCAATCGATAAATTATGGCAAGCGCTAGAAGATAAAAATGTATGAAATATGGAAATTTTTAGCGATCACCATTTAGAAACAGAAGATATACTTACAAAAATTGCAGAAGCATTTCAAATAGGAAAAACTATCGCGAAACGGAAACATCAAAAATATGTAGCCTTTTTACTTTAGATTTTGCGAGATTAAGACGAACCTTGGTGGAAAATGGATTTTTAAGACGATATGCAAGCAAATATCAGCGCATACGTTGAAAGAAAAAATTCAAGCATTTGAGTTTTTCTTATGCAGCGTTTTGTTTTTTTGTTTTCTGTAAAGAGAGTTTAGGCCAGCTATGCGCCCCCCTTAGTATTTAGTGATATAGATAGTGTAGATGTTCAAGGAATTGTGTACAGTTTTTTTGTTACAAAAAGTTGGCAGATTGTTTTGAGGATTTGGCTATACAGACTACACATAGGACAAAGGGAGAGATGACATAAGAGCCAAGAGAATCTGAGTTTAGATTTAGCCTTGAGCGCCCCTTTAAGTGCGTGGCATTACGTAGCTTATACGTTCTTCCCCTACCCATTTTGCTTCCGAAGGTGCATGATGATTAGTAGGCATGCCCCTA
>NZ_JBHIRI010000025.1:0-8332 GCF_042197005.1 Bartonella sp. AA78NXGY | reverse complement strand
TTTCCGTAAGTATAGAGGAAGAAACCGGTTTGTTTTTCCTCTTCTTTTCCTAAGACAGATGTTCTGATATTGGCTAAAAGCGCGTTTTGTTTAGCCATATCGGTTAATCCACTATAGAAGAGAGCATTTGGCATGACTAAGTAACTGGCCGTTTGTGCTACAGGGACGATCACACTTGGACCAGAACCAGAATCCGTTTCAAGAATTTCTTTATGTAAGCGGAAATCCCAGAAATTTTCATTCTTCTCATCAAAGAGGCTTTGTGCAACATCGGCTGTACCGTGGCTTGACTCTGGTCCATAGGCCGTTAGCGTATATTTATAAGGCAAACGATTTCTTGTGGTATAGCCATTTACGAGTTTGAAAGAGTCTTCTTGTGCTTTTCCAGATACTTGAATGAGCGAGAGGCCACCTATATTGGAAGGATCAGCAGCATTGACTACACTACTTTCATCTCCTGAATCGCTTTTGATATAAACTGTTGTGGAGCCTGAGACATCACCGTGGATCAAAAGTCTATCGGTTTTTTGATCGGCACTTGCTACGCCATCACTCCAAGCAATGTTGAAGTAAATCTTTGCATTACCAGAGGCGTTGTAGACTGTTTGCGTATCTGGTTTACCAGATCCTATATGCAATGTGTGATAATGATCTTCTACCAGTCCATCAAAAACAATAGAGCTGTTATCGAGATTAAGCGTGGAAATATCAGAACGAGATCTTTGAGCGATATCAAGCAGATTGCCATCATCATCTTTTTCTTTTGTACTGGTCTTTAGTGTCCATGTTGTCTTGTTTTTCAGATCAAAACGTACATTTCTGTCTTTAGAAATATTTGCTCTGCCTTCTAGAGTAGACTGATCAGCGCTTAAGGTGAAGGTGCCATTGGAGATCGCTTTAACCTCTTTATTGTTCCAATAATTGTCATTTTTCCAAGATTTTGGATCTTCGAAAAGACCATCTCCTAACAATACATCAGCATGGATTTCTGAATTTTTGAGATTTGCTGTACCGATTGATAAAGTTGGAATATCTTCCATGTTTGTGTTAGTAAAAGCTCCAACAAAAATTCCTGTGCCATTTTCAACGTGAATATCTGCATTGGTTAAATTGATTTCACTGCTTTTACGTTTTTGTGGATCATCTGGATAATCTAGATCAGGATTAGAGAGAGCTATAAATTGCAAACCAGCAACTCCTGCTATCATAGAAGTATTCACGACATCAATATGTCCGTTAAATGCCGCCCATAGTGCAACTTTTTTTGCTTCTATTTTATTTTTTATTGTATTCTCTACTGCTCCAATATAACCATTCGTCATCTTAATTGTGCTATTATTTCCTGCAAAAAGACCAACATCAAAATTTTGAATGATTGTTTTACCATTTAATTCGATTGCACTATCAGTTTCTGCAACGTTTACACCAACGGTCATTGTTTTACTTTCACTACCGGTTATAATTAAATCTCCGCTAATGATTTGACTTCCACCGTCTGCATAAAACCCTTCATCGACATTTTGAATGGTTGTTTTGCCCATTAACCTAACTTCACTACCAGAGTCCGATGTCCATATACCAGTGCGTTCGTTGTCGGAGCCTTCAAGTGCTTCACCACCGATTATCGATAAGTTTTCGCTAATGATTTTACCACCGTTAACTGCTCCAAGGCCGTCCAAAGTATTGTTAATTATTGTATCACCATGCAATTGAATTGTGCTGTCATTGCCACTTACAAATGCACCGCTTCCTTTTCCCTCTGTTGTTAGAGCAACATCTGTGGCATCAATATGCCCACCGTTGATTGCGAATAACGCTGTTTTGTTCGCGGCTACGGATCCTCCCGTCATTATGATCTTAGATCCTGAACCGTCTGCAAGGAGTCCTTCGCCATTAGATGATATAATGTTAGCATTGTTTTTTAAGATAATCGTACTGCTGGCTTCGGCGCTTCCTCCTACATCATGTCCACTAAATGATCCTCCTGAGACCGTTATTGTTGAGTGATCATTTGCAACTATACTGGCGGCTGCTTGAGTCACTGTTACATCTTTTAAAGTGACGGTACTTTTATCTGCTTTTATTCCAAAGTTCAGTAACGCATCGTCTTTATTATTCGATATCTTCACACCTTCTAGCTTGTTTTCACCGCTGTTACTGTTTAAAAAGCCGGCACCAACTAGAGAAGTTTTAATGGTCCCTCCAGTCATGTTTATTGCGCCACCATCGTTTGTTGTAAGTCCAATTTCACTATTACTAATCGTTGTTCCTTCAAGCAATTCAACTACACTGCCTTCGCCATTAGAAAATACACCAGACGATATATCTTCGTCACCTAGAGATACATCTGTAACATTTAGAGACACATTTGTGACCGTAATATGTCCACCATTTTCAGCAACCAATGCATTACCTTTCCCCGTGACGGTTCCTCCCGTCATGCTGATGGTGGAGTTTGAACTATTTGCATAGAGTCCAATGTTATCAGATGATGTAATGTTTGCATTGTTGGTTAAAGTGATGGCGCTGCCGTTTTGAGCAGATATTGTTGTATTTTGTGCATGAAATGATCCTCCTGAGGCTGTTATTGTCGAGTGATCATCTGCAACTAAGGCATTGGTTGCTTGCATGACGGTTACATCTTTTAAAGTGACGGTACTTTTATCTGCTTTTATTCCAAAGTTCAGTAACGCATCGTCTTTACTATTCGATATCTTTACACCTTCTAGCTTGTTTTCGCTGTTGTTACTGTTTAAGAAGCCAGCACCAACTAGAGAAGTTTTAATGGCTCCTCCAGTCATCTTGATTGCACCATCGTTTAGTGCTTGAAGCCCGAGTGCACTATTACTAATAGTTGTATTTCCAAGTAATTCAATTACACTGCCTTCACCAACAGAAAATACACCAGACGATATATAGTCGTCACTTGGAGCCACATCTGTGACAGTTAGAGCTACATCTGCAACAATAATATGTCCACCATTTTCAGCAACCAATGCATTACCTTTCCCCGTGACAGTTCCTCCCGTCATTGTGATGGTGGATTTTGAACCTTCTGCATAGAGTCCAACATTATCAGATGATGTAATGTTTGCATCATTGGTTAAAGTGATAGTGCTGCCGCTTTTAGCAGATATTGTTGTATTTTGTGCATGAAATGATCCTCCCGAGATTGTTATTGTCGAATCATTCTCTGCAAATATACCGGCGGCTGCTTGAGTCACTGTTACATCTTTTAAAGTAACGGTACTTTTATCTGCTTTTATCCCAAAGTTCAGTGGCGTATCGTCTTTATCACTCGATATTGTCACATTTTCTAGTTTGTTTTCATGACTGTTACTGTTTAAGAAGCCAGCACCAGCTGCAGAAGCTGTAATGGTTCCTCCAATCATCTTGATTGCGCCATCATTTTGGAATGCAAGCCCGATTGCACTACCACTAATTGTGGTCTTTCCAAGCAATTCAATTACACTATTTGCGCCATTAGAAAATACACCAAATGACTTATCGCTATCATTTGTTTTTAGGGTAACATCTGTAACAGTAATATGACCACCATCTTCAGCAACCAAAGCACTCGCTTTTCCCGTGACGTTTCCTTCTATCATTGTGATGGAGGAGTTTGAATCTTTAGCATATAATCCAACATCATCAGATGATGTAATTTTTGCACCGTTTGTTAAAGTGATGGCGCTGCCGTTTTGAGCAGATATTGTTGCATTTTGTGCATGAAATGATCCTCCCGAGATTGTTATTGTCGAATCATGATCTGCAAATATACCGGCGGCTGCTTGAGTCACTGTTACATCTTTTAAAGTGACGGTACCTTTATCTGCTTTTATTCCAAAGTTCAGTGGCGCATCGTCTTTACCACTCGATATTGTCACATTTTCTAGTTTGTTTTCACGGCTGTTACTGTTTAAGAAGCCAGCACCAGCTGCAGAAGCTGTAATGGTTCCCCCAGTCATCTTGATTACACCACCGTTTTGTGCTTGAAGCCCGATTGCACTATCACTAATCGTTGTCTTTCCAAGTAATTCAATCATGCTACCAAGGTCATCAGAAGCTACACCAAGTCCATCACCATTTGTTTTTAGGGTGACATCTGTAACAGTAATATGGCCACCGTATGTTGTCGTTACTGCTTCCTCTTTCGCTGTAATGCTCCCTCCTGTCATTTCGATGATGGACTTTGAACCTTCCGCATAGAGTCCAGCATCGTTATATGATGTAATTTTTGCACCGCCAGTTAAAGTGATGTTGCCGCCGTTTTGAGCAAATATTGCTGCTTTTTCTGCATCAAATGATCCTCCTAAGACGTTTACTGTGGAATCATATGCATCTATGGCAGTTTGTGCTTGCGTCACTGTTACATTATTTAAAGTGACATTACTGTTAGTTGCCTTGATTCCATTGATTAGTGGCGCATCATCTTTCCCACTTGATGTCACTACATCTTTCAGTTCGTTTTCTTTGCTCTTGCTATCTAAAAAGAATGCACCAACTTTGGACGCTGTAATGCTTCCCCCAGTCATTGCGATTGCGCCACTTTCTTGTGTTTTTAACCCGATTGTCGCATCATTGATCTTTGTATCAGATAATTCAATCACACTGTTTTCACCTTGAGACAATGCGCCGAATCCACTCTCAATTTTAGTACCCTTATTATATGCAGGGTTATCCCCTTCTGTAGTAGGTGCACTTGTGGTATCTTCCTTAGCTGTTAGAGTACCACCCGTGACTTTAATATGACCACCGTCGTTTGTATACAATGCTGCGTCTTTTCCAGTTACGCTTCCCCCAGTCATTTTTATGGTGGTATTTTCATCATCGGCATGGAGTCCGTTACCATTAGATGAGGTAATGTTAGTACCGCCATCTACAGTAATGGTGGTGCCGCCCATAGCATATACGCCATCCATTTTACCTTCGAATGATCCTCCGGATACTATAACTTGAGAAACGACATCCGCAAGTATACCAGTTTCTGCTTGCTTAACTGTTACATTTTCTAAAGTGATAAAACTTTCGTTGTTTATTTCTATTCCAAGGAGTGATGATGCTTCATTTTTATTATCTGATATCACTACATTTTGTAGTATATTTCTACTATTCTTACTATCATCAATATAAACACCAGTTTGAGAAGCTGTAATGTTCCCCCCAGTCAGGTTGATGTTAGCGCCGTCTTTTACAGAAATACCAAAACGAACATCAGAATCAGTGCCTTGAATATTTAAGCCATTTAATTCAAGCGCACTGTTAGCACCTTCAACTGTTACAACATATTTATCGCTACTTGTGTCTGTATTTGTGTTTTTATTTCCAGTTACAGTTACAGTACTGCCGGTGATTTTTCCTTTGTCTTTTACATAAATAGTCTCGTACGTTTTTCCGGATATATCTTTTTCTTCGTTGGCAACGTCAAGAGTTTCAGCATGTGCAGTGAACTGGATGTTGAATAGTATGATAGCAGCCGCAGCCGTGCATGATAAAAGGGATGTTTTATACACCAGTATTCTCCTTATGAGAGCCCCCAAATATTCATTTCCCCGCAAACTTCATAAGAAGAAGTGAAAATGGATAGTTGTTATTAGTTGTTATTAATTTCGATAATTGTCTTTATTTGGTAAGATATTTTTGGTTTTTTGTCAAAATTAAAAAACAAATGATATTAAATTTGTATTAATTTATATTTAACACACAATGTGTTTGTAATTATTTATATTATATAATTAAATTTATTGTAAATCTATATTATAGAAATTATAAATATTATTATAATACTTACATAAGTTATATTATTTTTTATAAAGTAATAATAGTATTTTCTGTAATACTTCTGCATTTTTATAACTTATCAAAGTAAGTTATGACGGTAATACTCAAACACTATTGCTAGCACTTTTGATTATTTATACCTTATTTATCATAATATTCTAATATATTTGATCTTGATATCCAAAGGAGTTGGGTGCTCTAGTATAAGAATACATTTTTTCTCCTGTTGGGGATATTTTAATAGTATACGACTAAGTTTTTATAAGCTGTTGATGTATCGATGACATTTGAAAGAGCCAGAGCCCAAGCTTATAAATCTTAATCAATGAAGATGCTTCAAGTTGAAGGCTTGAAATCAACAGTGCTTTTATATCATCAAAGTGCACCTTCATTGAAGGATTATTGCTTTTATTATTTCGAATTTTTGACATATTTTTGACAATAAAATCTAAAAAAATTGTCTCTGATGAATTTTTTAATATAAAAAATATGTAACGTTTTTATGGTGATAGGTTTATGAGATATAAAGTTGAATTGGTAATCACCGTGATTGCTTTTACTCTCTCTGGTTGTTTTAATCTTGATGCTGAAAAAATAAAAAGAGACAAGAGTCCTTATCATGATGCATTCATGGATTGGTCGATGAAAGAAAAGTCTCTTACAAAAAATTATACTGCTATCATTATGGCTGATCCGCAACCGTGGCGTTTAAACTCTGGTGATGCCAATGGAATATCAAACAGAGAGCCATGGTTAAAGATAAATGAGCAGGTTGCTGGTGTGATAAAAGCGCACAAAGCTGCATTCCATATTGTCAATGGTGATCTGACGGAGTT
The DNA here is from genome assembly GCF_042197005.1 of Bartonella sp. AA78NXGY. NCBI lineage: Bacteria > Pseudomonadati > Pseudomonadota > Alphaproteobacteria > Hyphomicrobiales > Bartonellaceae > Bartonella > Bartonella sp. AA78NXGY. Next base: position 1,715 of record NZ_JBHIRI010000025.1, on the reverse strand, counting down.
TGGACAACAAAAAAACTATGATGATTATGAAAATGTTTATAAAACTCTTGGAGCACCTGTCTATGAGGGGCTAGGGAATCACGATTATGCCAATAATGTTGGTAATTGTACAAATCCTCAAGAATTCAGCTTTTACAAAGATGCTTGTGCTATAAGTGCAGTTTCAAGAATGGTGTCGGAAATCAAAAAATACCGTAGTCAATTATCGCATTTCAATGCAGATGTTACTGAAAGTTTGGTTCCCATTTCGGGTGGAAATATTCGCTCGATAAGGGGGAGTTTGAGTTATTCTTGGGATTATGGAGATGTTCACTATGTGCAGCTTCACAATTATCCAAGCTATACGGTTGGTTTGAAGGGGCAGTCTACAGAAGTGCAAATCAATAAATCTTTAGATTGGCTTAGGAACGATTTAGCTGCTGCTGATGCAAGAGGTAAAGTGACAATCATTAATTTTCATGATGCGCGTGCTGCTTCCATTGATGGTGAATCCTTTTTTATTCGTAAAAAGAATGCTAAAGATTTGTCGGTCTTTAAGTCAATTATTACCTCTCATAATGTTAAAGCAATCTTCGTGGGTCACACGCATTATCAGTCTTATTGCCGTGCGAAAAATGATAAGGTTTTTGGAAATATCCCTATCTATACAGCTGGTGCGCTTTTTAATGGAGATTATTACCTCATAGATGTGAAAGGCAAGACCATTCACGTTAAAGCCTATAATGGAGAAATAGGAAAACCGCTTTTAATTAAAGATCTTGGTGTTATAGGGAAAGACACCCAATTTTCGGCAAGTTGCAGTAAGTTATAATAGGATTTGTTTCTTTGTCTTAAAGCATGAGGGAAAAAACGTATTATATGTGCGGACTTGAAGAGCAGTAGGAGTGTCTAAATGTTACTTAGAAATAGAGTGAAAAATCAGACATCTTTTTTATATCTTTTTCAAAGCTGTTAAGATTTCAGGTTATACGCTATAAGTGCAATGATTTAATGTGAACTGAGCTTTAATACAAAGCAGAATAATGGTTTGTTATTCTATTTTTTCTTTTTAGGCTTTCATCTTTGAAGAAAGGGGAGTTTGTCAAGGGTGTGTTCATAATTTGCTAGCACATGTTGTCCAGAATTATCAAGAAGGCTGTTTCTATTAGTTTGTTGCGGTATAATTATCAAGTTATGCCCTTTGTTAGAGTTTATAATATCTACTCATGGGCAACTCTTTTCTTTTTCATAAGAAAAGCTTTTTATTTTGATCAATTTTTTACTTATAATCTTCAAACAATTGATGTTTTGTGATGCTATATAATTTCTCTTGATTAACCGTATGAACTTTTAGTTGTATTACAATTTTATCTTCTTCTTTTATACGTAAGTAAATCGTTACAATAATATGATACAAATATTGGAGTCTGTTTATAGCTGTTATGGTCTCATGCAATTATCCTTAGATGACTCTCACGTGTTTTGGCAGTTTTATCTTTGCTTTGAGAGAGGTGTAAAAAGGGGATTTTAAAAAGTTCTAGTTTAGAAAGAGTTTTTTTACACAGGAAAAGCTCTCGGAGAGTGCCAAGGCTGGTATGGAACAAGCGGGCGAAGATTTAGCGAGTTGGATTGGTGAAGGCTTTATGTCGTCTATCTCATAATTGATGGATTTTTGTAAATCTTTGCCTAGCCGCATTAAGGGGTGGATTGGTTCCATTGATGTAAGAGAGTTTTTG
>NZ_JBHIRI010000024.1:0-9489 GCF_042197005.1 Bartonella sp. AA78NXGY | reverse complement strand
CACCCATCTTCTTCGCAAACGCACGAACCGATAGACCCTTACGATTCTTCTTATTCATAGTTGCTCCTTGCCTTCTTCTCTGCCATAAGAAGTAAGAGTTTACGGTGTTACGAATGATTGACAATCGGGTATAATCGGGTATATATTCCGGTATGAAAACAGATACACTCCAAATTACACAAGAATTGTTGGCTCTCATTACTGAGATTGATGAGTTCAAAGGGGCATGGCGCGCTCTTGGTACTCTTGCACCTGAGCGATTGAACGCCCTTCGCCATATTGCTACTGTTGAAAGTATTGGATCTTCTACACGCATTGAAGGGAGTAAGTTAACAGACCGCGAAATCGAACAGCTTTTGGTAAACTTAGAAATTAAACGTTTCAAGAGTCGTGATGAACAAGAAGTTATCGGTTATGCCAAGGTTATGGAAACAATTTTTCAATCTTGGAGTGATATTTCTATTACTGAAAATCATATTAAACAACTTCATCGTGATCTTTTGTGTAATAGTGAGAAAGATCAACGACATCGAGGTGAATATAAGACTTTACGCAATGATGTAGCAGCATTTAATTCTCAAGGGAAAATGGTTGGCATTGTTTTTGAAACAGCTACACTATTTGATACACCATACCGAATGCAAGAGCTTATTACTTGGTTCAATAAAACCAATGAATTAAAGGATCTTCATCCTTTACTTACGATTGGTATTTTTAATGTAACATTTTTAGCTATTCATCCTTTTCAAGATGGAAATGGACGTTTAAGCCGTATCTTAACCACCCTTCTTTTGTTACAAAAAGGTTATGTTTATGTACCATATTCATCACTTGAAAGCATTATTGAGAATAATAAAGAAAGCTATTACTTAGCTTTAAATCAAACTCAAAAAACAATTTATACTAAAACACCCAATTGGGAGCCTTGGATACTCTTTTTTTTACGTGCTCTACAAAAACAAAAACGCCAATTAGAAATAAAAATAGAGAGTGAAAAAAATGCTCTTTTTTCCTTATCTGAATTGGCTCTTAATATTCTTGATTATGTGCGTAATCACGGACGTGTTACAACCCGCGATATGGTGCGTGAGGTTGGTGCAAGCCCTAATACACTTAAAGTAACTTTTACATCATTAGTTGAAAAAGGTCTTTTGATACGTCATGGTGGTGGACGATCAACTTGGTATAGTGCATCTTAATTTTATTGCCTTCTTAACCACCTTCCCGCCTAAAAGACGAGGAGATAAAATTATGTTGTAGGTCTAAGCTACTTTTGCAATCGGGTTCTCTAAAGTAGGAACATAGGCTCGCAACAAAGAATCCATGCTATGCGGTAGTTCTGAATCTCCAAAATCTGTTAGAACTGTCAAGATTTTAAGTATATTTGGTACTTCATCTTGAAGTTTTAAAATCAAAACCTTTTCTACCAGACTCATGATGTCAACCAAAGCAGTACATTCTTTGTCGTTAATATTTTCATTATTAGAAAATTGAAACAACGCTATCCACAAATCGCATAAGAAGTCGACACTGGTGTTCATTGTACACCTCCATGGATTTGTTCTCTCAAACATGCCAATCCTCTGGATGTAATTTTTGTTGAAGGGAGCACTTTTTCTGTACCATCAGGTCTTTGAATGGTAATAGCAGGACAATCCATAAATCCTTTCTTGATCTTGTCCTGATAAGGTAACAGTGGCGCCCCTGGAGCACGCCGATACACCCAATCATGTTTACGTAAGTAATCAGTTAAATCCTTTGGTCGTACTTCCAACATCTTTGCTGCTTCAATAAGACCGAATAAACCATCAGAGCGTTTTAAACCTTCCAAAGCCTCTGCTTTTGGAGCTAATTTAGCAATGATATTGTCTTTCCGCTCGTTTTCATCTTTTAAATGCGTTAAGACACCAAGCATTACTGCTGGACTGGAGTAGTCAATCGATTGAACATAGGATTGCTTTATCTCGCCCCTACGCCATGCAACAAATAATTTAATAAGCATATAACGGACTTGAGAAGATTTTTCTGTATTCGATAATGTCGCAATCAATAACGCCTGCTCTTCGTTAAGCCAATATTCTGTTACGTTATTGCCCTTTATTACGTGCGCCACAGTGGCGCACCTCCCAAACCGTTCTATTTCTTGCATATTTCTTGTAATTAATTTTCTAACGTCACGTGTACGAACAAACCCTAATTTTTCTGCTAAATCCACATCGCGAACACGAGGCTCGTTTTCGACTTCTCGTAATTTGATTAATTTGTCTTTATTGATAGGTAAGTATGTGCTATTATTCATTGTAATTGACCTCTTTCAGGTTAGTTAGATGTAAAGCGTTAGAGAGAGTTTTTGCGGACTTATGCTCTAGCGCTTTTTCTTTTTTGAGAATGTTAATTATTTCAGATGAAAGAGAGCGATCATTCTCAGTCGCCCGATTAAACAACCACTCCTTTAATGTATGTGGCATATTTATTTTATATTGGATCGTTTTCATTTTACCTCCATATGCACATATTTAGTACCATAAAGGTACCTTGTGTCAAGTGTATTTTAGGTATATTTTAGGTGCATGACAAAAAAAGATCGTGTGCAATTTAAATTTCTCATTCCAATTGAACTGAAAAATCAATTGGAAGAGCTTGCTGAGGCAAATCATCGTAGCCTTACGGGTGAAATTCTTGCTCGTTTAGAAGATTCTGTCCGCACTACCGTTACATTAAATCACCTACTGGCAATGAATTCAGAAGATCTCAAAAAGCTCCTTGAACAACTACTCGTGAATAAAAAACAATAAGATGCCACACATAGCCCCCTCAGAACGCTTTAAGCCTTCAAGCGCTTCTGCTTTTGGTGCTAATTCTGCAATAACATGATCTTTCTGCTCTATTTGACTTTGTAAGTGATTCAAAACACCAAGTAATGCCTCCGGTTTAGAGTAGTCAACTTGTGGTGTGGCTACCTGTTTTTCTAATTCTTGCCAGCGGTCAATGATTTTGGCTCGTAAAGCAGTGCTGTAACCAGAAACAAGAATTAAACATTCACGTTTGGGTAAATTATAACAAGGGCGTGTTTTTCCTTGTTCATCAATATAACTGCTTAAAAACTTAGCCGGTTCAAATTTGAGCTCGCTAAATATTTGTTTAATGTCTCGCATAACATTTTTATGCTTCTTACTACATACCCCCGCAATTTCACGACTCGACATAGTCTGAGTGGTAGCACTATTAGCAACACTTTCTGTAATTTTTATAAGAGTGTTCATTATGAACTCCTAGATGTTAGAGGTTTTCATTGATACCTTTAAAAGGTATCGGGTGCTGAAAACACGGCATCTAGTCCGTCGTTACGCTTTCCCCATAAGGGTATTGTATAGCGTAACTACACCCGATGAGGTCATTATACACTTGTCGCATATAATGAGTCAAAGCCTTTGCAATGCACAGAAGATCGATTATTTCGGCAATCAATCCGCTAGATGTTTTAAGGTGTTTTCAGGCACCTGATTCGAAAATATATATAAACGCAACAATGTCAAGAATAAAAATAATTTTTATCTAAAAATAATCGCGTACTGTACAGTACACACACTGAAATCATTATTTATCAATGAGTTAAGTGTACAATGTACAGTCAATTTGAAAATTCTGTCGCTAGCGATAGTTCGCGCTCGCCTGCCCCGCAACGAAGCCAACCCGCTGGGAAGTACCTTTTGAATTGATTTTATTGATTTTTTTATGAAAAAAACAAAGCATAAGTGATAATCTGTTTTTAAAATTGCAATAAGAATATGTAATGCCTAAACTCATAAGGATATGGAATATATAGATAAAGCTTGAGAACATGATCTAGCCTTTCTTATTAGCAGCGTATTCTTGACGAGAAAGTTGTCTCTGTATGTTTTTGGTTAATCTTTCATTGGCATATTGTGCAATAGCACTTGCAATCTCTGGCTTGGACATCACTTTAGCAATTGAAGGTCCTTCTTGTTTTGCAATGGGGAATTGATCTCCATCCGCTCTTTGAAATACATTACCATTCAGCTTTTTTAATTCAACACGCTTTGGAAAACTGCCTCCCTTGATAAAACCATGGGGTAAGATTTCTTTCTTTCCAAACAGTGTGTAAGTTACGCCGCGTTTTGTTTCGTTTACTTTAAAAAATTTAAGAAGTATTGGTGTTCCAAAACCAATGATATCTGTCTCAAGAAACCTTGCTGTCGCCTTTTCTTTAATATAAACACCTCTTCTTATACGCTTTATTTGGGCTGATGAGATGTCTGCAACTTGCTTTTCAGTGAAGCGTTCAACTTGTTTTGCTGTAGTGTTTAGAGCATTACGCAGAGCCCAATTAAGGCGAGGGGCTTGAAGGCTTGTGAAGGTATCTTTTGCCTGTTGAAGATACCATTTTTGGTGGATGATTAACTTCAACTTCTAAGCCTTTTTGGGGGTAGGTGTTGATGGCTTGGAAGCTTTAGGTGTTTTGGGTTGTTCGAGTGGAATTTCCTCAGCTGCTGATTCAGTTGATGTTTGTACGGCTTCTTGTTCTATCTGCTTAATTTGTTCAACTCCCTTGTCAGGCTTTATCTTTGTTTTAACATCAACAAAAGGTTTAGCAGCATTTGCACGCTTGAGACGTGCGTAGACTTGATTAGAAATCTCCACAAATGGATTATTGGGAGTTGAAGTTTCAAAACGAACAGTGCTTTTATTATCGCCAACAACACACATTGGCTTGGTGATGATTGCTTTCATCTTCGCTCCTTTTGAGGCAATGAATTAATGACATCATTGGTTACTGAATGGCTTTTGATATGTGCAAAATAGATTAGTCTGTTTTAACAATAAAAACAGCAACTTAATCCTTTTTGAAAGCTTAAGATTTTACCAAACTTTAGGAGATATTTTTGAATTTTAGACACAACACACCTAGAGACAGCACAGCCATTAAATAAAAATTTTTACACATTGTCAAGAGAAAAAATCTATATTTTGTACATTTTTTGTTTCTAAAAATCTAGACTTAGTATTCAGATAAACAAGAGATGCAATAATAATCCCATTTAAATGAATCTTTTACTTGGCTTTTTGCCTCGTTTCAAAGAACGATGTTTTACGGCACGAGATAAAGATTTGAACCAACTACGTAAGAAATGTTGCTAGCTTAGCAAGGACTTCGTTCATAATCATGGGGGGAACTGCTTCCATTTTCTTTCCCTGACGCACTCCAATATCAAGAGCACGTGGTTGGTCACAACGTATTATGCCCGTTGTATGTAATCCCACTCCCATTAATGAGACAGCAAAGCCTGCTGTTCTAGCAAAATTTCCTCCGCTTGTAATAGGCAAGACAATAGGTGTTTTCGTTACACGATTAAACGCTTCCGGTGATACAATTAATACAGGACGCGTTCCTTTTTGTTCATAACCCGAAGATGGATCAAGAGATACTAGCCAAATTTCGCCTCGCTTCATCACAACAGCTCTTTACCAACAGGTTTAGCATCAAACCATTCTATATCCTCATCTACAAAATCATCTGACGGATTACATTGGGCTAACAATTCATCAAGAGTATAATTAGGAAATGTTTGTGGTTTCACAACTAATTGTCCATTATCAATAGTCAAACCAACTTGCGCATTTTCAGTAAGATGAAGGACATCAAGCAGTGAAGGTGGTATAGAAAGCATCACTGACCCTCCAACTTTACGTAATTTCGTTGTATGCATAAAAACAACCTCTCTAAAATATTATATAAAAATATAACATTTTAAAAGCTATTTCAAGAGCTTCTGATGCTTTTATAAATATACTAGTAAAACATTTAGCATTTATTTTTTTGGTTAAAATGTTTCTGGAGAGCGTTAAGGACTATTCGCAATGAAGGTACAAGGTACGGTAATTCTTGATCTTCACTAACAAGATACTGTAGCGCAGCATAAAAATTATGCTGTCTGTAAAGGTGTTGTGTTTCTTTTATTACCTCTTGCATATTCAAAAATTGTTTTGTTGCAAATTCAACCCATTTTTTTCTAGCTTCTTCATTAGAAGATGAGGGCATTTTATCATAAATTGCACTAGGCAATGTTTTTGCACAGAGATAATCATTTCTCACTTCAAGATATTTTTGTGCAGCATCATACTGATCTTGATTAATCACACCTTGCAGATAAAGCCGTCCGATATAAGTAGCAGAAAGCGGATTTTTTGCTTCTTCTATGGTCAAGCCAAAACGTTTGGCCCGTATTTCTATTGCCAACTTATCAATGGGATCATGAGGCATTTTTGTCCGTGAGATACGACCATTTGGTTCTCTGATACATCCTTTAATTCGAGGACGACCACGTTTTGCATGTTTTTTTCTTTTAGCCATATTTTTTCAATCAGAATGGGACGCTATTGTTAAGAGCTGTTCTATAATCTTGAGCACCTGAAGCGATAGCATAATTTTGAGAAGTAATGGGTGAAGGGGTAGGGGATGCTGATTGCTCTTTCTTCGCATCAAGCAAATACAACTCGCCTTTGAATTGTGGTAAAACAATCTCTGTTGTGTAACGGTCATGCCCATTTTTATTTTGCCATTTGCGCGTTTGTAATTTTCCTTCTACGTAAACTTTTGAACCTTTGTTTAGATACTGAAGTGCAATTTTTGCTAAATGTGGATTAAAAATCACAACTGAATGCCATTCTGTTTTCTCTACTTTTTGATTGGTTTTTTTATCTGTATAGCTCTCAGAAGTCGCTATACTAAAATTGACTATTTCTGCTCCAGAATTCATTGTTTTGCTTTCGGGATTAGCACCAAGGCGTCCGATTAATGTCACTTTGTTTAGCATGTTTTTTCTTACCTTAAATTTGTATTTAAATATGTAAAAAATCTTAGCGTAATTTTATTATTTTTTCAATTATTTCAATGATATATTATTAATTATTAACATATAAAATTATGTTTAATATGCTCTTTGATAAATAATCAATTGACATAAATGCATGGTGTATAGTATCAAGTATCAAGAGGGTATATATGGCAATCGTTAGTTTTAAGCATAAAGGGTTGAAATTATTCTTTGAAAGAGGAGTCTGCAAAGGCATACAACCCGCGCATGCTAAAAAATTAGCAAACATTTTAGTAATTTTAGATACAATATCCGCGCCTGAACAAGTTACTCTTAAATCGTATCGTCTACATGCGCTTACGGGCGATTTAAAAGGTTACTGGTCAATGCGTGTCAATGGAAATTGGCGTGTTACCTTTCGTTTCATTGGGACAGACGTTGAACTGGTTGATTATCAAGATTACCATTGAGTTTTGAGGTGTTATTATGATGTACAATCCTCCACACCCTGGCGGCATTTTGAAAGAAGAATTGCTTGATGAATTAGGGTTAACAGTAACAGAAGCTGCAAATCGTCTTGGCGTTGCACGTTTAACTTTATCCCGCGTCTTAAACTGCCATGCGGCGATTAGTATTAACTTAGCTTTACGGTTAGAAAAAGCGGGTTTAAATGATGCGGAATTCTGGCTTAAATTGCAACAAAAGCATGATTTGTGGCAAGCTCGGCATAACAGCCCAATCCCACATATTTCACCTCTAGAGCAAGTAGGGCATCTTTAAAAATACTTAGTCCATCTTTCTTCACACCTAGAGGTCATGTTCTTTAAAATCAAGCAGCCCACGATAGTTTTTTATGCTCTTGTTGATTTTATCGAACGTTGAGAAGAGACAACGTAATCTGAACAGTTTTATAAAATCGGAAATTTTACTATAGCTTTTTAACGGAGCACTGTAGTGTGTAAATAGATATATTTATTAAACTGCGTGTACGTAACATAAGGAAAAATACACAGACTAAAAAAGAATACCAAAGAGCAATATCTGAGTACCAAAGTACGGTATCCAATGGAAAAGAAAGCTTGTACTCCACATACTTAGAAATGAAAGGTAAAGAAACAGTTTCTTTATAACTATTTGGAAAAATTAAAACGACAAGCGCTAAACTTATTAGCTTTAAAAGTCTGTGCATATACTGTTGTAAATCACGTGTTAATGTCTTCCAACCTGTTGTATTGCCGCGTTTGTATTTTGGATTGTTCTGCAACTCAAAAGGAATATGAGAATTGCATAAAATTGCAAAAACCGCTGTGACTATTACCAAAGAAACAGATGCGAATGTCAAAATACTTTGAATAAAGTAGGGATTTTTTTTAATTCCTAAAAAACATAAAAATATAAAAGTTATAATGCCAAACAAGGCTCTTAGCTGTTTATCTGTGAACATATTTATTTCCTGCGGTTTTCGATAATTTTTTGATCTCTCTGTTGATCTCATCTATAAGAGGTTCGTAATTGAGAATGCTTTTCGGAATAGCACCACCGTAAACCCATGCTTTCACCTGCGCTTTGGTACTAAAATCCGCATTTTCTGGTGTGGTATAATACTGTCCGCCATCAAACTTTTCACACTCTCTTGTACCGTCTTCATATTCGTAGAGGTTGTAAAAATACTCCTCTGCTCCATCCCCCCAAGGAACATAACCAACAGCTGTTGCAACAAACTCTTTTTGCATTGGCTGTTGACGGTTTTTTAAGAACAGGTGTTTTAATATTTTCATGTTTTTAGTCCATAATTTTACCAATTGGTCTATTTACCTAAAATTTGACCGTACAGAGCGTTTTATATTGCGGATATGGTTTCCCCCATCGTAAAATCTTTAAATCGCTTTTTACGGTACATTTTTGTCGATTTAAATGCATGTCTAATCGTAAAATGATCAGCACTTTTCACTATTTTGCTAACTTGCAATGTTTTTCATTGTTCCCCCAATCCCATTTAAAACCTTTTCAAGCTCTTGCTTGTGAACAAGCGTTAGTGGTCTAAAATGCTCTTTCGCTGTTTTTTCTTTGAGTGCTTTCTCACGTGTGTTTTCAATTGCTCTACGTACACTTTTGGCTTTTGAAAAAAGGTATTTTCTAGTGCCTAGCAATAAGTTAAAAGCTCTCCACAAGTTGGCATAAATGTTTTTGATATCCCAATTGCTTGACCAGTTACGATATCTTCAACGCCCTTTTTCAGAGCATATGACGAAATGCGGTCCAGCATCATGCCATAGGATAAAACGACGGCTTTAGCGTCTGTATTCGCAGGGACTCTCATGCTTGAGAGTAGGAAAGAAGCTTGTTCAATTTGTTTAACTGAAGCTTTCACAGAGAGCAACGCTTGTAGACGATTGCAAGCATCTAAGGTTTGCGCTTCCTCCTGTTTCGTCAATGTATTCCCAGCCTTCAGCGTCAATGGATACCCCGGACTGATCATTTCCATAATCTTCTCCAGATGAGAGATGATCTCTGAGTTCGTTGAAGGCTTCTGCAAGCTGTTCTGTGAAAGTTTTCTGAGTGAATTTTCCATGATAACCACCTAACCGTTTTTCCTGTTCTAATCTTGCTTTTTTCTTTGCTAGCGTTCCGATAGGGCTTGTAACCCAATTGT
>NZ_JBHIRI010000023.1:0-10459 GCF_042197005.1 Bartonella sp. AA78NXGY | reverse complement strand
CGGGTTTTATCATATACATGCGCATTGCCATAAACAAAACCACCAATGACAGCGTTGCCATATACCCTTGCATTTTCGTAAACACGACCAGATTTTACAACACAAGCATTATCATAAACCCAGCAATTGCCATCATGAGAAAGGTTATCTTCCTTTTCAATAAAGCCGCCTAAATCACCAGCTTTAACATCAGCAAAGTCTTTTAAAGCACGAATGCGGTATAAAGTAATCCCTTTAACGTGACTTTCATTTATAAGCTCATATTTTTTAGATACATTTTTAGTGGTCATAGGTAGCTCCCTAATCTAATATTCAAACAAATTTTTAAATGAAATGGTTATAAGGAGGCGCCCCCGCCGCGCCCGCGCCGTTATTTAAGCTGTTTTCCTATGAGGACGACACATAACAAAGCAAATTTCACCATAAGGAGAAAGGCGTTCTGTATAAACATTATTCATTGTGTCACCACAAATATTCTTAGTAACAATAGCCATGCCACATGCATTGGCATTTTCATAAACATGCACTTTACTTACAATTTTTGCACTATCGAAAACATGGGCATTATCATACACATGGGCATTGGCAAAAACCTTTGCTGAATCGTAGACGCGAGCATTACCATATACAAAACCACCAACACCTGCATTGCCATAAACCTGCGCATTTTCGTAAACACGACCAGGGCTCACAACAATGGCCTGATCACCAACCCAGCAATTACCATCATGGGAAAGATTTTCTTCAGATTCAATATAGCCACCAAGTTGACCAGCTTTAACATCACCAAAATCTCTTAACGCCTTAATGCGATAAAGTTTTTTACCTTCGCGAAGAATTGTTTGATTGGTGAGTTGATATTTTGGAGAAGTTTCTTGATTTTTAACTGTAGCGTTCATGCTAGTAATCCTTATCAATGAAGTTTTTAATTAACAGCCCATAAGGGCGTCGGGTGCTAAAAACACGGTGATAAGTCCGCCGCTATGCTTTTCCCTCGCGAAGGGTATTGTATGGCATAGCTACACCCGACATAACCGTTATATGCCAATGATAGCATAAAAGAAAGTCAGTATTTTGAAGATGGGAAAAACCTTATCGTGGTTTATCCGCTTATCACAAGTGTTTTTAGCACTTGTTGACCTTTCTAAACGAACCTTTCCTTAATGTCAATACGTATTTTTTATTTTTTTCACTTTTTTTCATTTTGATACCTACCTAATTGAATACCAAGTGCTTTCTCTAGCTCGTTGTCTATATCATCATAAGTTTTCACTGCTTTAACTGTACGTTTTTTGATTTCCCTATTCACCTCGTCTATCAACGCTTCGCAACTCAATACGCTTCTTGGCAAATCACCACCGTATATCCAAGCTTTCACTTGCGCCTTGGTACTGTAATCAACATTCTCAGGCATCTCATGATACTGACCACCGTCAAATTCTTCATATTCTCTTGTACCATCATCATATTCGTAAAGATTGTAAAAATACTCTGCTACCCCTAATCCCCATGGGGCATGCCCCACCGCTGTTGCAACAAACTTTTTTCCCCCCTTCTGTTTACGTTTTTTTAAAAACATCTGGTTTAATATCCCCTATCTAAATCCATAACTTTACCAATGGGTTTATTTGCCTCAAAATGGACCGTACAGAAGCGTTTTTAATTTCAATGTGGTTTTTATCACAAAATCTTTAAATCGCTCTGTACGGTGCCTTTCTGTCAATTTAAACGCATATATATTCTCAAAATCATCAGCAAACTTCACTACTTTGCTGTTTTTTCGGATCCATAAGTGTCTTTAAGCGTAGATCGCTGTTGCAAGTTGATTGAAGCTTTCTGAAAGGTTATTTGCGAAATTGTTTGACGGTGGTTTATAACATGCGCTTTCATATAGTTTTTTCACTTCTGATTTTTTGTGTTTCTTAATTACCAATCCATATTCTGGATGCGTAATCCAATTATCCCAAGCGCTTTGCCAATCGCGTTCATTTGCATTGTGACATGGATTGGTTTTTGAAAAGCGTACAAATTTTTCAAATTCTGATAAGGCTTCATCATGCGTTAATCCTTGTTCAGTTGCGTATTGAAAATCGGGTTTGAAATCTTCTAGTATTCTTTCAACTTCTTGTTTTTCCCTTATTTTCTTTGTTCCTTCAAAAAAGTTTGCTTTCTCTGGAAAATAAGCAGGCATTATCTTATCAACGATTTCTGAAAGTTGTTTTCCAACCTTTTTAACTTTTCGTGAAGGCAATTTCGCAATCATCGCTTCGTTAATTTGCCATCGGTTGTTAACTTCGTTTGAAAGATTGATATTTTGCTCGCGAATGATTGGTTGTTTGGTTTCTATCGTTTTGATTTGCTCTGATTGAACATCATCACACTCGATTGGCTCGTCAACCAAATCGTTTGTTTCTAAATTTTCAAAATCAATTTCTCTTTTTGATAAAATAATATTTTTATTTTTTTTGTTATTGTTATTGTTAATGTTATTGTGCATTTCCAAGCATTGCTCGTGCATTGCGTATGCATTGCTTGTGCATTGCTCATGCATTGCACGTGCATCATCATTACTTTTATCTTTGTTTTTATCCCATCTAGCTTTTGCTGCTTTTGAAGCCTTTTCCGAAGCTTTATCTAAATTCTCATTAGAGTTATTGAGTTCTTCCTCAACATCTAAATTCCACAAGCGACCATCTGCTAAACGAATGAAATATCCTTCTTCAAGCAAAACATTCAGTGCCGCTTCAAACTTCTTCACTGAATAACCAGTGTAATGAGATAAAACTTTAATATTATAAAAAAGAGGTTCACCAGTATGCAACATACGTAACCGTAATCGCATATAGATATTGCCCTCTACAGCAGGCAAATAATCAACAACTATTGCCCACTTGTCTGCAAAAAGCCTCGTCCATGGCAACTTAGTTGACATACCCCAATTCCCTTTCTTTAACTAAATATAAAATTGCTAAAGCATCTGCTTCGTTATCATCTTTCGGATTGTGCCCTTTTGCACGCACCGCCTTAATCATCTCTTCTTTCGATGCATTCCCCTTGCCTGTCGTCGCTTTCTTAATCGTACTTACTTGTATCCCCTCATACGGTATCTGATGCTGTTCACACCACGCCGTTAACGTTGCTAACAAACCACCGTAAACATGCGCTGCATCTGTACCTTTATGACGCCTCACCTCTTCAAAATACACCACGTCAATTTGACCTGCTGTCTGCTTTATTTCTGATAGCCATTGCTTAAAGCGCAAGTAACGCATTCCACCGCCTTCAAAACGGCGTGATTGAAAATTCACGGTACCACTGAACATGTCACCACTTGCACCACGTATCGCCCACCCCGTTTTGGTACCTAGATCAAAACAAAGAATCGTGTTAATCACAGCGCCACTCCATACGAAATGTATTTTATAAGATTGTTTTTTTCCGAAAATGAAGGAAAGAAGGGTGTATAGGATATGGAAACAATACTTAAATGGATAAGTGCATTAGATACTACTGTCATTGCTATTCTTAATGGAATTTTCCTTTTTTGGTTTAGAAAACAAGACTTAAAAAAAATAGATGAACAAATAAAGCACCTTGAAAGCCAAGCTGAAACGGCAAAAAAACATCTCACCATCTTATGGCAAGAAAAAGAAACGCGAGACTTAGGTCCAAATCTAAAGGTTGTTATAGATGGGAAACCATACGCATATAGGAGCGGTAAAGATTTCTTTATTAGAGTAGATGTAATCATAAAAAATCCTACAAAATATTCAATAAAAATGAATAATTTTCAGATAGATAAAAAAAGTCCGTTTGCATTTGTTGAAGGTGGTTCTATAGATCATGTAATAGCTTTTACCCCTGAGAATGAAAAATACATGGGGTTTGAAAGCCCTTTTAGAGCAGACTTAAACTCTCAGGACATATGCGGCTATTTTAGTCTAAAAAGACATGAAAAAGCACTATTTACTCTCACAGTTCGCCACCTCAAACCAAATATCGAAACTGTACCAATCTTTATCATTGAACACACTTCATCAAATCACCCAGAAAGAGTGGTTCAAACTAAGTTTTGGCCTAGCTTTTTTCTATCTTTTGAAGAATAGAAAATGTTAGAAGGAGATAATTTTTGAATTATCTTTTCTTGCTCGTGTATTATTTTATCTTTTTCCATTATCTCATCTCTTAAATTTTGTGTCTTTTTATAGAAGTAATAAACGTGATAAAGTGCCACTACGTTACAAATTATTAATGTGATATATTTAGATAAATACTTAATTTCTTCTGGACTCATCCCTCTCACCTCACTTACTTTTCTTCTTATTCTTATGAGGCGGCGCTTTTACTGCTTCATCACGCTGTTTAAGCTCTTGTGTTAGTCTTTCAACTTCCTCGTCGCGTGATTGAACATCTGCTTTTAGTGTCCGTATCTTTTCACTTTTCCGTGTAAACTCTTCTCGATACGCATCTATACTTTGTTTTAGTTCTTCAGTCTTTTGTTTCAGTTGTTTAATTTCCTTGTCACGTTCTTCAAGATCCGCATCACATTCATCAATTGTCTGCTTGCTTTCCTTTAAATACCTAAACTCATTCTCTTTCATTTTTTTCTTAAGATCTTGAACCTGCTCTTTAAGCGCCTTAACTTGGTCGCGATAATGCAATACGAAACATCACTCCGCTTAAGAGCAAAACTGAAACCACTGCTATCCATAAAATCTCATTCGAACTCATCTTTATCTCCTTTAATTTTTATGAGGGCGGTCATCATGACCAATCTGTTGTGCTTCGCATTCCATTAAAAAAAGAATGCAACAAGCCGCATGTGCCAAGTGTGATAAATCACTCTCAGCATCCTTATGCTCTCCACCAAACCATGCTAATAAATGACGTAAAGCAGCACCGTGTAACCTGCTCCAGTGCATGCCATTACGCCAATTGTTTGCTCCGTACTTCTTTGCCCCAAACTCTAAAACTTTACCAATTTCAAGCAGTGCCAACGGCGGTATAAGCTCTACACGAGGCTTACCATCATCATTCTTATGCGCTTCATTTGCATTATGTGAACACATATAAACTCTGTCGCCACCATATTCTTCAGTGCCGCAAACATATGCATTTCCATAAATCTTGGCCTTACCATAAACCACGGCATGACCGAACACCTTAGCAGCATCACAAACCTTGGCATAACCACAAACCTTGGCGTTGCCATAAACCTTGGCGCTGCCATAAACATGGATATTATCGTAAACGTAAGCATTACCAAAAACCGCAGCCTCATCACAAACCTTGGCATTGCCAAATACATGCGCATTACCACAAACCTTGGCGTTGCCATAAATCGCAGCTGCTAAAAGAACATTGGCATTCTCATAAACACGGGCATTGTCATAAACATGAGAAAAACCAAGAACCTTGGCATTGCCAAAAACACGTGCATCACCATAAACCCATGCCCTATTCCCAACCCAACAATCGCCCTCATGAGAGAGGTTGCCTTCACTCTCTACAAAACCACCAACATCACCTGCTTTAACTTTTCCAAAGCTTCTCAATGCACGAATGCGGTGAAGAGTTTTTCCAGCAAACTCAATTGTTTCATCAGTAAGTTCGTATTTCTTTTCTACAGCCATCATCACCTCCTTAAGGCTGCAAAGTCTCACGCGCGCTATCAACGCCGGAACTTTTTGCAAATGTAGTCATTGGGGGGTGTTGCTCTTGCATTAATCTCTGCAAGCGCTCGGGATAAAAAAAATCTTCTGGACGCAAATCTATCCCATGATCACGTGCGTAATTCAAAAGCATAATTTGGTATTTAGCTGGTATAATTCCGCCTTTACCCTCTAGTTTTTTTAAAGGATAAGTCCATTTATAAACAGCAGACACATGGCATTGAGAAATCAATGACACACGTTTCGCACCGCCTAAATATTTTATAATCGTACCTGCTGAATTTTTGATATTCATTTTAATTTCTCTATTTATCAAACAGGCATTTATTCGATTATAGAAAAAATGTCAACATTTTTTCTATAATAGAAATGTTGATATTTTTTAAAACAATAGGAATATTGATAAGTATGGATATTCAAAAAGAAATAAAAATTTGGGCAAATGAAAAACTTAAAACAATGGGTCATGGGTCCCGAACTGAATTAGCTAAACATATGGGACTTCATACATCTGTTGTATCTAAGATGCTTTCTGTCGATGATGATAAAGAAAGTAGAAGCATATCTGCTGATGAACTCGTTAGATTAACTTCATTTTTTAAAGCTCTCCCCCCTCATTTTATACCCGATAATTGTGATGATTATTTTTTAAAATTATATTCCTCGGCAAAGCCAGAGCATAGAAAAGCCGTCATTTCTTTTCTGCGATCTTTGCAAGAAGAAGATGGAAAATAACCACCCGTTTTTGCTCATTTGTTAATGACGAAAATATTTTTAGAGCTTTTTTAGACTGCTTCATACAGAATTTTCTCCACATTGAAATGAAAATTAAATTACTTTTTTGTGTAGACTATTTGTCTATCACTAAAAAAATTTTTTTCTGTTTTAGAAAAATTATATTGACTTATTCTAAAATCGAAAATATGTTCACTCCATATCTTAGAAAATAACTTTTGCCAATAGGCTGTATGGAGGCATTTGTGAATAAACCAGTGTTTATAAATTCTGATGAAATTCTCTTAGTGATGTGCGAAAATGAAGAGCAAAATCTCGCTAAATCTGGTCCTTTCTTAGAAGAAAGTGACATGATCAAATTTATCGACCAAGCCGATAATGCTGTCCAAATTTTGCGTATTGAACCAACGACTAATCGTTGCGAAGATATCTCTGAAGATATTGCCGAATTCTATCTTAAAGAATGTGAAGAGCAGTGTTTCAACGGAAACATTCCTCACGATTTTATTCTACACAGCACAGCATACGGTTTTTTTTTAGATGATATAAAACAGCGCGAATATGATGATGCAATGTATGGTTCTTACGAACAACAACACCGTTTGCGTCCTTGTGATGTTCTTTAAAAGCTAAAGGCGTTTTTAAAAGACGCCACCTTTTCAAAAAATTCACCCCACAATGCAATGCCGTTCTTTTGCAAGAACGACAAAGGCAGAATCTAACTTAAAGGAGTAAAACCATGGAAAAAAAATACGAATTTACTGATGAAACAATCGAAGTTGGGGGCAAAATCCTTCACCGCATTCGTGCACTGAGAGATTTGGGGGACGTCAAGAAAGGTGATCTTGGCGGCTATATCGAGAAAGAAGACAATCTAAGTCATCATGGTAATTGCTGGATTGGGGATTATGCAAAAGTTTATGGTAATGCCAAGGTTTTTGGTAATGCTAAGGTTTACGAAAATGCACAAGTTTACGGTTATGCACATGTTTACGGCAATTCTCGTATTTATGGCAAAGCAGAAGTTTTCGATGAACCATGCATTTACGGTCATGCAGAAGTTTATGGCAATGCACAAGTTTACGAAGAGCCACACATTTACGATAGGGCGCGTGTTTACGGCAATGCAGAAGTTTCCGGTGATGCGCATGTTTACGGTCATGCAAAAATTTACGGTGCAGCATGTGTATGTTGGGACGACTGGATTGATGGCAATAAAAGAATCTCAACTGGAGAAAAGACCAGATGAAAAAATACGAACTTACTGATGAAACAATTGAGTTTGGGCGCAGAACGCTCCGCCGCATTCGTGCACTGAGAGACTTTGGATATGTCAAAAAAGGTGACCTCGGCGGTTTTATAGAAAAAGAGAGCAACTTAAGCCATAAGAGAGACTGTTGGATTTTTGGCAATGCACAAGTTTACGATAATGCCAAAGTTTATGATGATGCGCGGGTTTATGGGAATGCACAAGTTTATGGCAATGCACAAGTTTATGATTATGCCGAAGTTGGTGGTGCTTCTGTTGGAGATAATGCCAAGGTTTTTGACTATGCGCGGATTTATGGGAATTCTGCTATAGGGGAAAGTGTACACGTTTACGGAAATGCTAAAATTTACAATCAAGCATATATTTGCTGTCGTGTAGACATTGCTGGAAATTGTAAAATTAGTGGCTCCACCGTAATCGTAGAACGTGAGAAATAGTAATCATGGAAAAGAAGTACGAACTTACTGATGAGAAAGCTGAGTTTAAAGGGGTAACTCTTCACCGTATCCGCGCTTTAAGAGACTTTGGAGTTATTAAAAAAGGTAATTTAGGCGGCTTTATAGAACATGAAAACAACCTATCGCATCATGGTAATTGCTGGGTAGGTGGTAATGCATTCGTCTTATCTTGTGCTTGCGTTTACGATAATGCTCAAGTTTATGATGATGCTGAAGTTTATGGTAGTGCACGAATTAAACATAATGCACATGTTTACGGTTTTGCCGAAGTTTATGGAATGGCAACAGTTTCCGGTAATGCACGTATTTATGGCGACGCAAAAATTTATCGTGATGCGGATATTGATGGCGATAACGTCATGTCCACTGGAGAAAAAGCATGGTGAAAAAATACGAATTGACTAATAAAACAATCGAAGTTGGGGGCAAAATCCTTCACCGCATTCGTGCATTGAGAAGCTTCGGAAAAATCAAGAAAGGTGACCTAGGCGGCTTTATAGAAGGTGAGAGCAACTTAAGTCATGAAGGAGACTGTTGGGTTTATAATGATGCCATGGTTTATAGCGGTGCAAAAGTTTACAACAATGCCAAGGTATTTGATAACTCAAAAGTTTGTTATTTTGCAAATATTTATGAAAATGCAACAATTCATCATAACGCAAAAATATATGGTGGTCGTATTTTTGGAAAAGCACATGTTTACGAAAATGCAAGTGTTCATTGCAATGCAGAAGTGTATGGTAACGCACACATTTACGGAGATTCAGAGGTTCGTGGAGGCAGTATTATCACAACGAGCGAGAGAAGATAATTATTATGTATAGATATGAAATTAAACCTACTTTGTGTTCGCAGTTAGTTGTGAGAAATACCCACAATCCAGGTGAACTTTGTATAACGATCTCTGGAGATAAGGGCGAGCCCTATGTAGATACCATAATCTCTAAAGACAAAATAGATGCCTTCTTAAGTGAAGAGAATATCGTGCCAATGGAACTCATAGGATCGCAATGCTTTGCATTTTCATACGAATTCAGACCGTTTGCATGCACTAGATTTGAAATGATACCACCCAATTCAGATGAATCTTTCTTGTTGACGCTATATTCTGATCATTGTGCATATATAAAACGCATTCCAATTGATCGGATTGTACAACCTGTAAAGACAAAACTCTAACACCCCAAAACCAGCCTTTTAACACAAGCGTGATTCACGCCACAGGTGAATTGCGCGCAATGTAGGAAATCAAGATGAGTGAACAAAACACTAACCTAATAGAAACTGAAGAAACACATCATGTAGCCGTCGAACAAACTGTCATGGAACGTATTTTAAATAAAGCCTTAGACAGTGACGTCGATATGGATCGCTTAGAGCGTCTTCTTGATTTAAGAGAACAAGAGATAAAACGACAAGAGCGCCAAAATTTTGTCCGTGATCTTTCGGCTGTGCAAATGGCATATAAAAATATCGAACAAAACGCCATTAATAACCATACAAACAGCAAATACGCTACACTTGATCAGTACATTGATGCTGTAAAGAAAGGGCTTGCAACATACAAATTTGCTTTGTTTTATCGTATTAAAAATCAAACAGAAAAAAACGTTACCATAGAAATAACTCTGTCTCATCCTTCAGACAATCAAATCTCAACAGAAGGAACATTTCCAATTGACAGTACAGGCTCTAAAAATAGCATACAATCACTTGGTTCCACACTTACCTACGCACGAAGATACCTATTAGGCATGCTTCTTAATTTAGCAAGTAAAGAAGACGATACAGATGGAAACCCGCCTATTAAAAAGGCTTTTCCACAACAGATCAATGAAATCAGAAGACTCATAGTACAAACCCAAGCAGAAGAAGAAAAAATACTTGCTTATGTCGACGTCAAAAAGCTTGACGATATGTCTGAAGGACAAGCACAAACGGTATTGCATCTTTTGAAAAAGAAACAAAACAAGCAAAAGGTAGAAACAGATTCTACTATACAAGATGCCGATATAGCAACGCCACAAGAACAAAGAACGGCGGTGTGAGATGGAACAAAGAACAGCAGAATGGTTCCAAGCGCGCTTGGGTAAAGTCACCGCATCTAATGTTTACAACATTATCAGTAAGACAGCAAAAGGATTGCCTACGAGCAAATATGAAGACTACAAAATCAAACTCATAACGGAGCGCTTAACAGGCGAAACAAGCCCTTATTATGAAACTGAAGATATGAGATGGGGTATTGAACATGAAGAAGATGCCTTGAGAGAATATGGCTTCATTTATGATGCCAATATAACAAAGTGCGGCTTTATCCAACA
>NZ_JBHIRI010000022.1:0-10737 GCF_042197005.1 Bartonella sp. AA78NXGY | reverse complement strand
TTATACTTCCTAAATCAAAAACCGGTAAACTTGTTGAAGGTTCATTTGCATGGCTGCTTAAACAATACTTTAACAGCGTTCATTGGCATAGCCTTGCTAAAGCTACGAAAAGACAAAGAGAACTTATCCTTATGGAGGTATGTGATGCTATAGGAAACATTCCATACAGAGAAATAAAGAAATCACATATTACAGCGGGTGTTGAACGCCGCAAAGAAAAACCAACAGCTGCTCACAATTTTCTAAAAGCCCTTAATGGACTTTTTAATTGGGCAATTGATCAAGAGCTTTTAGAAAACAATCCAACAGTAGGAGTAAAAAGACCAGCTTACAACAACAAAGATGGATTTGCTGTTTGGACAGAAGAAGATGTTGAGAAATATTATAAAAAATGGGCTCTAGGAACGCATGAACGCGTCTGGATTGATGTCCTTCTTTACACGGGTTTGCGTCGTGGTGATGCGGTCCGCATTGGTTGGAACGATGTCAAAGATAATATCATTCACCTCAAAACAGAGAAAAGCAAATTCCAAACAGATGTCTTTCTGCCTATTTTGCCTGAATTAGCAGAAACCCTTAAAATTGGTCCTATTGGAAATGAAACATTTATTTGCGGGAAAAATGGAAATAAGCTCGTTAAAGAAAGTTTTGGCAACCTCTTTCGTGAGGCTTGTAACGTAGCGGGAATCAAAAAATCAGCACATGGCTTAAGAAAATTAGCAGCAACACGCGCAGCTAACTCTGGTGCAACAGTATCACAACTCAAAGCAATTTTTGGATGGACAGAAGATAAAATGGCATCTCTCTACACAAAGAGCGCAGATCGTAAAAGGTTAGCTATAGAGGCGATAAAAAAACTACAAAAAAATGAGGGATAACGCTATAAAAAGCATAATAGAATCAATAATGATAAATTTCCCCCATATCGTAATAACCCATTTATTTTATTTAAAATAATTGGAACGGCCTGGGGATCCACTTTTCTTTTATTCTACGTAATTTATTGTTTTTTCTAAAGTTTTTAGACATGAGGGATTCGTTAATAAAAGTAATGGAATAGGATTTTTGCAATAAAGTAGAAACACGGGATGTATTTTTTGCAATGAACGCAAAAAGCGATTGATTCATTTTAAAATAGCACAAATAAGATTACTTTTTTCAAACTACCGCGCCTTTATAAGAGGACACTGCAATTATTTGCACATTATAAATTACGATTTCTTTCATCAGAGATGAATTATTAAGCTCCATCAGCAATGAATCGGTCTCATATATTTTTTCCCAAAGAAAGAATGATTTGTACTCAATAAAGGAATTAAACTTAAAAACCTGCTCATGAAGCAATCATTTTGAAAAATGAAAGAAACAACAATCAAGGTCATATATTATCTCCATACACCCCACATAACCTCCTCCCCATCCTAAAAGCAAAAAAACATAAAACAAGTCTGTAAACACTCCGACGTCTTATCTAACAGGTTATTTCTCCTGCTAACCACTTCAACGCTTTACAAACAACCTTGCCTTGTTCACCACACTGTCATAAAACATTTAATACATAAAATCTTATAGGCTTTATATCCCCCAAATAATAGTTTTACAGTAAAAACCAAGATAACGAGCTAAATTGTTAAGAATCTTGGGAAAGCCTTCAGAAATCATGACATTCTCGCTATTGTATTATGCAGTCACATGCTTTTTTAAAGAGATATCTCTTAAATCCGCCAGGACTCTTTCACAATGACACCCCCGTAAATGGTATAAAATGAAATCGATTGATCAGCCCCATCTTTATTTATAATAAAAGCCATACCATCGTACTATTTTCCAACTCTCAATCTCAGCAATCCCCATTGCCTTGGAAAGAGTTTATAAAAATTATTTTATTTATTTTTCAAATGATTATCTATATGACAACTTCACACATAACGTGCAAGCGAATACTTTTGATTGATCCGCATAAATAACTTCAAAATGAAAAAAATACGATATAATGAATTATTCAATATATAAAACAATGAGTTATTATTAGACATCAATTTTAAAAATTAAAAGTTATCATTAAAGATAAAACACATCCTTTATAAAAATAGTTTTATATAAATAAAATCTACTTTTATTCCCATTTAAAAAAATAGGAATAAAGCAAATAAATAATTGCCTCTACAATAAAGATTTTTAATAAATCCAAAAAGTTAGAAGTTTTCATTTCTAAAAAATGAAAACCTCTAAAGGATCTTCTTACTTTGACAAGAGTATTTTATAGCTCTTTTCAATTGAGAATAAATCAACAAAAGTAAAAAATCTCCAGTACATGATCTTTTTTCAAGACTTTATCTAAGCAGCCCTCTTAACTGATTTTCGAAAACGAAGAGGCTTTGCACGCTTTACTACTGTTTTTGCTTTTTTATACCTCTCATTTTGAGGTGAAGAATTCTTCCGCTGCAACTGTGCGGTATCATCTTTTCGACCTAAAAACTGTTTTTGGCGTTTAGATTTTTTAAAACGGCGTTCCTTATCGTTTTCTTTTTCTTTACTTTCTCGTACAATTGGCTTTTCTGGAAACGCTGCAAATTGTTCTGGAACAGCCTCAGCCACCAATTTCATACGAATCAAGCGCTCTATAGCACACAGGCGGGACCTTTCTACCTTCTCATCAAAAAGCGTAAGTGCTACACCAGATGCGCCATTACGTCCTGTACGACCAATACGATGTACATAACTTTCAGCTTCATCTGGTAAGTCGTAATTAATAACGTGGCTTATCCCTGGTATATCAATACCGCGTGCAGCAATATCTGTTGCCACTAGGATCTGCACAGATCTTTCACGAAAAGCTTTTAAAGCAGACTGGCGAGCACCTTGTGATTTATTTCCATGAATTGTTGCGACTAAATATCCTACCTTTTCTAAACTACGTGTGACAGCATCTGCCCCATGTTTAGTTCGAGTAAAAACAATAACCGAATCAAAAGCTGGATTTGTCAAAAGTTTACTTAAAACATTCTTTTTTTCATTCGTAGGAACACAATATAATTTTTGGCAAATCTCTACAGCCGTAGTACCTTGAGGAACAACTTCAATTTTAACCGGATCATTGAGTAAACATTTTGCAAGCACAGCAATTTCCCTCGGCATTGTTGCAGAAAAGAGTGCTGTCTGACGCTCTTGATGCAAAAGCTTTGCAATTTGCTTAACATCATGAATAAAACCCATATCCAACATACGATCTGCTTCATCCAAAATCAAAAAACGAGATTGGGAAAGATCAACACACTTTTCACGAACAAGATCTCTCAAACGCCCTGGAGTCGCTATCAAAACATCCACACCTGCTTCCATACGTTTAATTTGTTTTAAACGTGATACACCCCCAAAAATAAGACATGTTGAAAGATGTGCTCCTTTCGCCGTAGTGCGAATCGTTTCATCAATCTGCACAGCAAGTTCACGCGTTGGAGCTAAAATCAAAGCGCGTGCAGTTTTAGGGCAGCGTTTATCACCTAAAGCCAAAATCTGACTTAAAATAGGCAAACTAAATGCCAAGGTTTTTCCAGAACCTGTCTGAGCAACACCTAAAATATCGTGTCCTTTCAACATAACTGGAATAGCTTGTTCTTGTATAGGTTTAGGTTTACTCATCCCAGCAATGAGTAAATTTTTAATCAAAAGAGTAGGCAAACCTAACTTTGTAAAAACATTTTCTTCTTTTATAGGCAAAATAAAATCTTTCCTTAGCTGAAGAACTCAAAAGAAGTAACCATCTGAACTCTCCACTCAAGAATCCGCGCAAGAGAAATCCCTGACATTTTAAATGAAGCAACGCCTAAAAAGCGGCTTGCGCAACTCATGAACACCTTGAAATCAAGATAAAGGCGTATAAACTTCACTTTACAAAAAGCCAACAAACCAGCCTAAATGCCTTCATCTCTATTATCTTTGGATTATGATAAAAAAGCAAGAACTTTACGAAATACATTTATCATGAATAAAAACAATATTTAGATCGTTTACTTTTTGATGATTGTGTCCATCGGTAAATGTACCTTGATAAAATCAGGATAAATCTCGAGAAAAACTGGATTTTGTAAAGTTTTTTGACCGCCATAAATTAAATACCATTGTGTTTTATCAAAAATCGCCAAAGTTTTATATTGAATGATGCGATCTTTCATCTCAAGAACTGTTGGAATTAAAGCATACAAAGTACCGTTATCAGTTTGTAAATACTCTATATTTTCTTTATCTAAATAATAAGCACCAGAAGGCACCCCCTCAAATTTCTTATGCAACTGTTGAAGAAAATCACTACGTAAAGCACTCTCTGTTGTATTCAATCGATGTGCCATCTCTTTATAAAGCCGCTCAGGCATATAACGAGAAATGGGCATAAAATCCCCATTTTTTATAGCATTATTGACATCAACAACGACTCTTGAAAGTTCATCTTTTTGTACTATTGTTGGCTGAGATGCTAAACTCTGTTGATTAACAATCAAAAAGAAAAATAGACTCAGCACCGAATAAAAAATAGGTCTCATCATTATACTTCTTGTTTTAGTAAAATTTCAGTTTCTCAAATAACAAAATCAAATAACGTTTGATCATCAGTAATATCACGATAACGCCAACCTAACGCTTGAAATTTTTCCTCTAAAAGACAAAAATTACCGTATTTTTTTGTTTCAATCGCAACCAATACAGAACCAAAGTTTCTCGCTGACTTTTTAAGATATTCAAAACGTACGATATCATCATCTGGTGATAATGTGGAAAGAAAATGACGCAATGCACCAGGATGTTGCGGAAAACTAAAAATAAAATATTTTCTCAACCCTTGGAAACGTAAAGAACGCTCTTTAATTTCTGGCAAACGCTCAAAATCAAAATTACCTCCTGAAATAACGAGAAGAATTTTTTTCCCCTTTAACTCTTGAGGAGGAATACTGTTAAGCGCATCAATCGATAAAGCACCAGCCGGTTCAAGAACCACACCTTCAACATTAAGCATTTCAACCATCGTAGAACAAACGCGGTTTTCAGGAACCGTAATGACAGAATCAGGGGGAAATTGCTTTAGAATTGTATAGTTTAGAGCACCAATTTCAGCCACAGCAGCACCATCTACAAAAGTGTCAATGCTTTCAAGCTTGACGCGTTTTCCACTCTCCAAACAAGCAAGCAAACTTGCAGCTCTTTGCGGCTCAACAAAACGAAGCTTTGTTTTCCAACCATATTCATGTAAAAACTTGCTCACTCCACTTGCCAAACCACCACCCCCTACCGGCACAATCATCAAATCTGGCTCACTTTCTCCATTGAGTTTTTTCCATTGTAAAGCTGCTTCACAAAGCACTGTTGCCTGCCCTGTAATAATGCGAATATCATCGAAAGGTGGAGCCATTACACCACCGCTCTCTACGACAAAGGATTGCGCAGCTTCATAACATTGATCAAATGTTTCACCAACCAAACGAATATCAATGAATTCTTTACCAAAAATACGTGTTTTTTCAATTTTTTGTTGTGGCGTTGTCATAGGCATGAAAATCACGCCTTTACGTTTAAAATAACGACAAACAAAAGAAACCCCTTGCGCGTGATTCCCCGCTGAAGCACAAACAAATGCAGAATCTGGTGATATACAGCTAAGCATTTCTGAAACAAAATTGAAAGCACCACGAATCTTATAAGACCGCACCGGTGTTAAATCTTCACGCTTTAAATAAATTTCTGCATCATACTTTTGACTAAGAAAATCATTTCTTTGAAGTGGTGTTTCAGCAAACACGTGATGCAATCCCACCATAGCTTTTGTGACGTCTTGAATAAATTGACTCATAACACTAATCATTTCATACTTTATTTACATTATAAAAGCTTTTTCTATCGATAAAGGAAACTATTGTCAGTCAAAATTTCACTAAAAAATGAAAAATGTTTCTTTTGTCATTAATTCTTGATTCAATAAAAGATATAGCTTATGAGAGAAATCACATCGCGGACGTGATGAAAACGGTAAACATAGCAGACTTAAAATCTGCCGGTCGAAGACCTTGCGGGTTCAAGTCCCGCCGTCCGCACCAGATTATCTTAATCTCTCTTATTTTCCAATGATTTATTAAAAATCAAAAAAAATTAAAGCACCTTCTAAACCACCTTTCGTAACTTTATTATAACGCTATAAGACGGCACCGCGGTGGTACTAAAATACGAATCATTGCTGCTTTTTGAGGTACCTTTTTAGCACTTTGACCTCCTCCTCGTCTTTATAGGATGGAGAGGCAATCAATATTGCTAATTTGGGATTGGCTTATACTCTTCATGACTCTTGTAAAACGACGCAAAAGCTCAGAAAAGAGATAGATGCAAAAGACAAAATAATAGATAAAGAAGCTGAAATAATACGTGCACAAAAAGATGTGATTCAAAAACAAGAAGAGTTAATTCGAAAATCAACTGCTTCTAAGATTATTTTTCCTCGAATGGCAGTAAAAAATTGGCCCAAAAGTAGTTTCAAGTACTTTCTCACGACCATTTTTTCAAGACAAGCAATCACAACACGCTCTGTCATAGCGCATATATAAATACGCAACAGCCTTCATGGAGGAAGATGATCATCAATACACAAACCGTTCTCTGCCTTGATCTAGATCTAAGACAGGCTGGGCGATTTCTCGTGTAGACAGCAGTATAACAAGTGGCACTTGTCAATTTTGAATTTTTTCGTTTTAAAGGCGATAGTATGCGCTATTTGCGTTTTCAGCAATGGCTTACAAAAATGAAGATCACAACAGATAAAGTCAATGTCTCACAAGAAGAGATGATTAAGACGGTGTGTGCAAAAGAATACAATCCAAAAGATGACAACGAAGCAAATGCTTTAGCAATTTTATATTTAGTTAAAGAAGGGAATGCGCATGTCTAATGCAATGCCATGGATAAGATTCCTTTTGAATGACTGGAACAGTGAGATAGATGGAATGACATGAGAACAAAGAGGCATTTATATAACGCTTTTCATTCGCATGTATGACAAAAAAGCACCAATTAAAACAGATTTTGAAATGCTTGCCCGCGCTTGCAATTGCTCGCAAAAAAGTTTGCAACTATTGTCGAATATCTCATGAAGAATGATAAACTTCTTGAGAAAGATAATGGTTTGTCGAATACGCGCATTGAAGAAGAGCTAAAAGATTTTACTGATAAAAAAGTGCACATATCGCAAATTCATAGTGAGGCTGGAAAAAAGGTGTACAATAAAAAACGCTATAAAAAACATTTTAATGATTTTGCTGAAGCAAACGCTAAGCAAAATCAAGCTATAAAGAACCAGAATAAGAATATATATAAACTAAAACTATCATTTTAGCAAAAAAACTGCTTCTGAAAATTTAGAAACAAACGAACAGGTTGACGAACCAACATAGGTTGCTGCTGTTGAGACCACATCAGAGCAAATCGAAACGGGTGTAGAAAACCAACCTTTCATTCACGAGCAAGAGAACATTACGAAAAAAGCTAAACGGGTTAGAAATGACAGTGGCTGTCGTACCCCTGATGATTTCGAACCTGTTTATGATTTCGCAATCGAAGAGGGATTGCCTCCAGAGCGTATCAAAGCCGAAATGGCAAAATTTCGAGATTTTTGGAAAGCTAGAACAGGCAAAGATGCACGCAAAACGGATTGGAAAGCAATGTGGCGCAACTGGGTGCAAAAAGCTATCGAGGATTTAGAGAACGGAAAAAACTATGGAAATCACTCTCAAAGGCAAAAAAGTGTAGATGAACGCATCTCAGACAGTATCCTTGATATCGGGCCTCGAGGTCACTTTGAAACACATTCACGAGATGATAACTCTGGAGTTTCCTTTAGTTTTGAAAAGTGGCAAGCATTGACACAACAGCAGGAAGCGATTGCCTTAGAAGCGTGTGATCAACTTCACGAATTGTTTTCAATAAAAGTGAGTAAAGAGGACATAACCAAGGCAATTCGGATGCTTTCGGTGTGGTTTAAAAATTTCGCAACAGACAGATCATGAAGGTATGGCGCTTACCTATGGAATGGTTTTGGAAAGTGTTTCTGCGTGGTCACTCATAAAAACGGTTAAACGGATTTTATGCGATGAGTTAGAAGGTTTATCGGATACGTTTTTTCCAAGCACTCGTGAGTTAGTAAGATTATGTCGTGATTTGAAAAATAGTCTTTTGACGAAAGCCAATCTTGTACACTAGGCTGTTTTGAACACCCGTGAAAAAAGGCTGAAAGAAAAGGCAATGAGAGAGAATTCAAGACCACTCACGTTGGTTGAAAAGCAAGTGAAAAACACTGCAAATTAGCAAACTAATGAAAATTGCTGATCGTTTTGTGATTGGATGTGCATTTAAATCGACAAAATGGCACCGTACAGAGTGATTTAAAGATTTTATGATAAAAAACCTATCTTATAAAACGCTCTGTACGGTCAAATTTGAGGCAAATAGACAAATTTGTAAAATTAGGATTAAAGCATGTTCATTTTAAAACATCTATTCTTAAAAAACCGTAAACAACCCATGCGAAAGAGGTTTGTTGCAACGGCAGTGGGTATGTCCCATGGGGGATGGGACAGAGGAGTATTTTTACAACCTCTACAAATACGAAGACGGTACAAAAGAGTGTAAAAAGTTTGATGGTGATCAGTATTACAAAACACCTAAAAATGCGGATTTTAGTACCAAAGCGCAAGTAAAAGCATGGGTTTACGGTGGTGATATTCCGAAAAGCATTCTCAATTACGAACCTCTTATAGACGAAGATCAACAGAGAGATCAAAAAATTATCGAAAACCGCAAGAAATAAATATGTTTACAGATAAGCAGCTAAGAGCCTTGTTTGGTATTATAACTTTTATATTTTTATGTTTTTCAGAAATTAAAAAAATATTGACTTTATTCAGAGTATATTGCGTATTGCTCTAAATGCGCTTCTTAAACATTTGCACAAAAGCATTAAAAGCTATTGAATCATGGACTTTATGTTATATTTTTATATAATATTAGAGAGGGCGTTTTATGCACAACAAAATTACGTAAAGTTGGAGGATCCGTTATGCTCTCTATACCGCCTGCATTGTTTGATGTTCTTCATCTTACTGAAAATATGCAAGTGGGTTTGGCTATTGATAATGGACAATTGGTTGTAAAACCACAAATATCGCAAAATTACACTCTTGAAGAATTGTTAGCCGAATGTAATCCTTCGGACGATTTTGCGGATAAAGATGTAGAGTGGTTTGATGCTAAGCTTATTGGCAGAGAGCTCTTGTAATGAAGCGAGGTAAAATTTGGTTTGTATCGCTTGACCCAACCTCTGTCTATGAGAAAAAGGAACGCGTCCTGTACTGATTGTGTCACCGGAGGCGTTTAATCGTTTAACAAAAACACCCATTGTTTTGCCCATTACGAGTGGAGGAAATTTTGCTAGAATAGCAGGCTTTGCTGTTTCATTGGTGGGAACAGGGCTGCATACAACAGGTGTGATACGCTGTGACCAACCGCGTGCTTTAGATATAGTAGCGCGTAATGGAAAAAGAATGGAAACTATTCCATATATAATTATGGATGAAGTCTTAGCAAGGTTATCAACATTTCTTACTTGAATTTTTTCTACACTTTTAAATGTTTAAAAACACCAACTTTAGGTAAAAAGTAAAAAAGCATAAGATCATGATTTTTTTCTGCTGACAATCAGCTAATCAATTTTTCACAGAATAAAAATCAATATTTGACTAATGATGTCATTAATTATGACTCAAAAGGAGCCATAATGAAAGCTGTCATCACTACGTCAATGTGTGTTGTTGGAGACAATAAAAGCGCTGTTCGCTTTGAACCATTACCCCCAATAATCCATTTGTTGAAGTTTCTAATCAGGTCTACGCACGTCTCAAGCGCGCCAATGCTGCAAAACCTTTTGTTGACGTCAAAACAACAGCAAAACCTGAAAAGACAGTTGAACAAATTAAGCAAATAGAACAAGAAGCCACACAAACATCAACTGAATCAGCAGCCGAAGAAATTCCACCCGAAAAACCAAAAGCTTCTAAAGTTTCCAAGTCATTAACACCTACCCCCAAAAAGGCTTAGACGTTGAAGTTAATCATCCACCAAAAATGGTATCTTCAACAGGTGAAGGATACCTTCACCAGTCTTCAAGCACCACACCTTAATTGGGCTTTGCGTAATGCTCTAAACACCGCAGCAAAACAGTCGAACGCTTTACTGAAAAGCAAATTGCCGATGTTACATCTGCCCAATCAAAGCATGTTAAGCAAGGTATTTATATTAAAGAAAAGGCGACAGCAAGGTTTCTTGAGACAGATATCATTGGTTCTGGAACACCGATACTTCTTAAATTTTTTAAAGCAAAAGAACAAAACGCGGCGTGACTTACACAACTGTTTGGAAAAAAACAAATCTTGCCCATGTTTTTATCAAGGATGGGAGTTTTCCAAAGCGTGTTGATTTAAAAAAGATGAAGGGTAATGTTTTTCAAAGAGCGGATGGAGATCAATTCCCCATTGCAAAACAAGAGGAACCCTCAATTGCTAGGGTGATGTCAAAGCCAGAGATTACAAGTGCTATTGCACAATATGCCAATGAAAGATTAACCAAAAATATACAGAGACAACTTAAACGTCAAGAATATGCTGCCAACAAGAAAGGCTAGATCATGTTCTCAAGCTTTATCTATAT
>NZ_JBHIRI010000021.1:0-10944 GCF_042197005.1 Bartonella sp. AA78NXGY | reverse complement strand
ACATCATCAAAATCTCTTAAGGCTCTAATTCGAGTTAAGAAATGACCATCGATATATTCACAATCATCAATAAATTCGTATTTTGGAGATGTTTTTTCTGTGTTAACAATAGAATTCATTTTTACACCTATTCGTAAATTAGTTTTCAATTGACACCCTATAAGAGCATCGGGTGCTGAAAACACGGCGAATAGTCCGTTGCTATGCTTTTCCCATAAGGGTATTGTATGGCATAGCTACACCCGACAAAATCACTATATATGCTAATCACAGCATAAAAGATAGTCAGTGTTTTAAAAGAAATGGAAAAGGTTTTTTCGCAACCTATTCGCTATTCGAAAGTGTTTTCATCACTTGGTTATTTATATAACAAAATACGTATTTATTGTCAATTAATTTATAAACTTTTTTGATATTTTTTGTATTTTTTAAATACGTTGTGTATTGATAATATCTTATGCTTATTAATTGCTTCTTTTATATTTATGTGCTTTTAAAGCTATATTATAGGTTTTATGAAACGATTGCGTATTTTCTGAATCTATACATTTATAATATTTAGAAACGCTCTCATAATGCGTATTTTAAACTTTATAACCTATCAATTTTGTCACTAAATGGCTTTTAAGATTTCTGTTAATTTCTTTTAATAACACATTTTAGACTTAACAGCCTTTATAGGGACTGTCTTTATAAACAAATGCTTTCATTTGCATTTTTGCTTTCTCTATAGTTGTTATGTTCTTTATAGCCATGGCATCATTTTTCATGTTCATAAGAGAAATGATAAATAGGATAATTGCGATTTATTGTCTGTTATGAAAACACTTATGAAAACATCTCAATAGAAACTGATAATTATAGAGATTAGCAAAATCCTTTTTAATAGGCTTTTGTTATTTTGATTAGTTCTTTTTAAAAGATAAAATTATATTTTTAGTGAGTGATTAACACGTGTCTTATGAAAAGCGTATGAAATTAAAAATTGATTACGTTATCAAAATCCCTTTTATGCATTTTAATCAGTTCTTTTGAATAATAACCTTATGATTTAGAGAATGATTACAACGTGCTTTATGAAAATCATGTGATTCTTTAAAGCTTTTCAAAAGATAGCTTGTAACTCATAAGAGATGCTATCAAGATCATTATGGTTATGAGTTTTGACGGTTTTTTGAGTTTTGAGGGTTGCCCCTTTTAGATAAAAAAACGATAAAAATTAAAAATGTTATTTTTCAATATGTTAATATTTTATAGATCTTAAAAAAACAACCCATATTGATAATATAACCTCTAAATTCAATCAATAATATACGTTTTGAGGGAGGGGTGACGGTTTTTACACCTTCAAAACCTATAAGCAAAATGAATATACATAACACACTTTAAACAAAGCTTTTGATAACAATAAAGCTATCCATTTTAGATTACGGTATAACCTCTTAAAGGCAATGTAAAAAAATCTAATTCTATTTAAGAGTGGATTTCTTAAATTTTGCAAAACAATCTAAAAAAATTATTTAAAAGTTCAAATCGTATCTTTAATTTGAATTATAAATACATTATTAGACTTTTGATATTAATCAAAGGTTTATGATGATGAAGTTTTTTATTTTATTTTGTTTGTTAATACTCACAGCTTGTGGTCCTTGGGATAATCAAGTAACACACTTGACCGGAATTGTTGATCCAAACTACAAGGGACGATTTCAAACCAAAAAGGTGGTTATAGGAGGTGTTGGCATGTCTATTTTTGAGCAAAAAGAACTTGAAGACACCTTTGAGAAATCCCTCGTTAAATACAATGTACAGATATTGAGAGGATTAGAACTTTTCCCTCCAACTCGTAATTATTCCTATAACGAGAAAGAGAAAATTATAACAAATAAAGGCGCAGATGCACTCCTAATAGTTAGCGTTGATAATCGTGCTATATCACAGACGTATATCCCGCCAACATATCATCCAGGAACCTCTACAAGTACTATTTCGGAAGTTGGACACTTTACTACCATAAGAACTGTAACGACACCAGGTTATGTGAGCGGTGGACATAATATTAGTAAGCCCGGCATAAGCGTTAGTGTTTACCTTATTCACAATACAAAAAACAAAGAAACCATATGGCTAGCAAAAGGCTCTAGCAATGGAAATGCTTTTGCATCATTTTCTAATCTCATAGTAAGCGTTGCAGAAACAACTGTCGAGAAACTAGCCAAAGAGGGGCTTATCGTCCCAAAGTAGAGTATCTAAAATTGCAAGTTTCTTCTTTTTAGAATAACGCATATAGACTATCCTTTTAGGATTATATGTAAGCAACTTAACAAAAGAGGTATAGATATGATTATAAGCTCTATACCCCTTGTGAGGTTAACATGCCTATCATCTGAGCATGCCAAATCTATTCAGTTTCTCTAATTTCTAATTTTGGTAAGTTTTTAACAATTTTCATTGTTTCTAAACTTACAGTGATAACCCTTTGAAATAACTCTAGAGGGTAGGCAGGGTTGCCAATGGTTTCAACAGCATAACGATTGGCATCATTAACAATGCCACTCTTTTTATCAGTCTTAACACATTGACGCCCCATAACCGATTCAAGAGAGATATCTGTCATGATGATATTGCTATTATAAATAACAGTTGATTTATCCTTTTCCTTACTATTCCCAGCAAATTTCATTTCAGTCACATAATAAAACTTTTCTGGATTAGGGATGTCAGTTAATTTTGGATTGCCTTTTTTAAAGGTCACTGGATACGGCTCTACAGTTTCATAATTTACGTGCAAATGACCGAGTTCACGCCCTGCTGTCACAAATTTCCAAAAATCATCAGCCGTTTTTACGCAAGGGATACGAGGCAATTCTTTGCATAAATTATCAGCATAACGGGTGCGATAATCTTCTGAATGCAAAAGACCGTAAACATAATAAAACAGATCATCTTTAGTGTTTTTTCATTGGGATAAACGGCTTTTAAATATGCTAATTCTTCATCAGTTATGGCATTACGCATTTTCTTTTTTTCTTATTTTAGTAAATAAGCGATTGTCATGCTATTTTTTTATCAAGCGACAATCAATGGATAGTTTTTTGTTGTCTCTAATATGTAACAGTTCCAATAAATTTGGTATATTCTATGAATAAGAGGCTTTACTTGAAGCTCAAAATTATATTACATGCGACACCTTAAAATTAAGAAGCATATTAGAGTGTATGATTGTCATTTAACAGTGTCATTGTAAAATCTTCAAAAGCGGGGGAAATGATATGGTTTGCACAACTAATAAAGCAGGTGTACACAGTACAGTCTATGCTTTTTTCTCAGATGTTATAAGTATTACTCTCATCAAAAAATTAAAAAATTGTTACGCGGTTGGCGATTTTTTCTGTGACGCTGATGATATGGTTCATTTTGTTGCTCATTTTGAGGGCACAATGAATGCATAGATTTTTTTTCACTTTTGTTTTTACGGCTATTTTGTGCCTTTTCTCGTTGGCGAGTTTTGCCCAAAACATTCGTGAGAAAGCGATTAATCAATCAGAGAGCATCCAACGACAACAAACGCAACAACAGCGTTTTCAGCAATTGCAGCGTAAAAACAAAACCCATGAGGTATTTTTGCCAGACGATGATACCATATCTCCCTATGGTGCTTCGCCTAGTACAACCTGTTTGCTGATCAAAAGCATTGAATTTGTTGATGTTCAGTTGATTTCTCATACCGACCTTCATGAAGCCATTTCTCTTTGGGAAGGACGGTGTTTGGGGATTGCCGAAATCAATAAAGTGCTCAAAGCGGTGACCAAGCTTTATATGAAGCGCGGCTATATTGCAGTGCGGGCTTATTTGCCTGAGCAAGATTTAAGCGGCGGTCATCTCAAGATCGTTGTTGTTGAAGGTGTGATGGAAGATATTACCCTTGATGGGCATAAAGTTGAGAGGAGACTTCAAGGAGAAATCACCACAGCTTTTCCAAACCTTATTGGAAAGCCGACCAATCTGCGCCAGATAGAGCAAGGGCTTGATCAAATCAATCGGCTTTTCTCACGCCAAGCTACCATTAATCTTGGTGCGGGTAGCAATTCGGGTGGTTCGATACTCGATGTTCATATTGAAAAACAGAAACCTTGGCTTATTACGCTTTCCAGCGATAATCTTGGCGCTAAAGCAACAGGGCTTTATCAAACGCGCTTGAGCCTTTCTTTTGATGATCTGTTGGGGATCAATGATCAATGGTCGTTGAGCTATCAGCGTTCTATGGATGGTAGTCCGTATCATTTTTCTCACAAGCGCCCCAATAGTGATACTCTAACGGGATCATTTTCTCTACCCTATGGCACTTGGACAACAGGTTTTGATGGGACGTGGAGCCAATATCATTCGAGTGTTAAGGGAATATTTTCCGATATTATGACAGCGGGTAAGTCTTTATCGCTGACACCGTGGATTTCACGGGTTATCGACCGTGATCAAGAGGGAAAGACCTGGCTTACAGGACGGTTGACATGGAAATATTCTGATAATTTTATTATGGGCAGTCGGGTTGATGTTTCCAGCCGTAAATTGGCTATTGCAACCTTTGAGCTTGATCATTCGCGCAAGTGGCTTGGAGGAGAATTAAGCGCGCATATAGGGTTTCATAAAGGGTTGGCAATTCTTGGCGCTTATGACGATAAAGAGCAAGAGAATGCAACAAAAAATTCACCCAAAGGGCAATTTTCCAAATTGTCTTTTTCCCTAGGCTACGTGCGTCCTTTTTCGCTCAAACAATATAACTTTCGCTATAACACGCTGTTTTCAGGACAATTATCACCCGACACGTTGTTTAGTTCAGAACAAATATCGCTTGGTGGTAGTTCCTCTGTGCGTGGGGTGCGTGAGGCGATTTATTACGGCAATAATGGGGCGTTTTGGCGCAATGAATTGTCGCTGTTGTTGCCAGGTTTTTCTTCGAGAATGGGGCGTAAATTTATGAGCCAATTTGCCCCTTATATGGCGCTTGATCTGGGGGCTGTAGCCAATGATGTAAACAAAAACAGTTTTGGCGGGAGCCTCGTTGGGGCAACTCTTGGTTTCCATGCAACCGGAGACATTACGGATATTGATGTGTCTTATTCGAATATTTTAACCCAATCGACAGTGCGAGAAAAGGGAAATGCGACAGGGTTATTTCAAGTGCGGGCATTATTGAGATTTTAGAGCAAAGGGGCGGTAAAAAATATCGCTGCGCTGTTTATACCCATATGGGTTGTTTTTTTAAAGAGATAAAGAATTTTATGAGGAGCTGAAGATGCGGGGATTGAAAAATCAAAAGCATAGATTGGGATATGGATACAAGCTATGGCAGCGCGTTCTTTGTGTTTTGCAGCGAGGGATCCATAAGGGGCTTTCACTTGTTTTAAGCTTTTGCTTAGCTTTTCAGCCTTTGTTGTTGCAAGCACAAGCGCTTGGAGCGCGAAGTCCTGTTGCACAAGAGAGCCAAGGGATTAAAGCAGCTGATGGGGTTGGCTCTGTTTTCCGCCCCACGGTGGGGAAAGCCGGCAATGATGTGCCGCTGATTGATATTGTGCGCCCCAATGGACAGGGTCTTTCTCATAACAAATATGACAGTTTCAATGTTGATACCCATGGCGTGATTTTGAACAATTCGACTGAGGAGGTTTCGCGTTCACAGCTTGGGGGATTGGTGCCAGGCAACGGCAATTTGCGTTATAGCGGTGCAGCAAAGGTTATCCTTAATGAAGTGGTAAGTGCCAATCGCTCGCGTCTTGAAGGCGTGAGCGAAGTACATGGGCATATGGCGGATGTTATTATCGCCAATCCCAATGGGATTACCTGTAACGGTTGTGGCTTTATTAATACACCACGGGTGACTTTATCGACTGGACAACCGATTATTGGAGCCGATGGCGCTTTGAGTGGATTGCGTGTTGAGGGTGGAGATATCACTATAGGCTCTCGTGGGGCTGATGGGAGTGCATTAGATATTTTTGATCTTGTTTCGCGCAAGATCAGTGTCGGGGGTCCCATACAGGTCAAAGGAGATTTGGCTGTTATCGCGGGGCGCAATCATTTTGATTATGACAAACGCGAAGCAACTTCTCTTGGTTCTGATGGCAAAGAGCCAGAATTGGCGATTGATTCCAGTGAGTTTGGTGGAATGTATGCGGGGCAGATTCGCGTGATTGCCAATGATAAAGGTGCGGGCGTTAAGATGCGCGGAGACATGGTTGCCAATGCAGGCGCCATGAGATTGACAAGTGATGGCAAGCTGGTAATTGCCAAAGCACGTGCCAAAGGAGCGGTGAAGGCTCACTCCCACCACGATAGTGTACATGTGAAAGATCTGCTTTTCTCAGAAGAAGCAGTTGAACTGAAGGCTTTGAAACATGTTGAACTGGCTGAGCAAGCTCGCGTTGCAGCGAGCGGTACTGTTGATGTGGGCGCCGATCTGATCAAGCTCCAGTCCCATGCTCTTCTAGCAAGCGGTATTGGGAGTGATGGTCAACAGTCAGCGACGGGTTCTTTGCATTTACAGGCAGCAAAGCTTGAGGCGGGGAATGGGCGGATAGCCGCCGGTGATCTTTTAGAGATCCAAGCAGCAACAATTGATCTGAGCCGCATGCAAGACAATGATCAAACAGGGGTTTCTTCCCTTGGCGATCTGACCATTAAAACCAATCAAATCAGCGCTTTAAACAACCATATTGGTGCCAAGGGGAATATTGTCTTGAGCGCCGATGATGCGCTCACTGTAGGCGCTGGACATTATAGCGCCGGCGGCTCTCTTTTGGTGGAAGCAGCAGAGCTTACATCACGTGCGCGCTTAGTGGCAGAGCAAAAAGTTGACCTTTATGCGCATCACGGTGCCCTGATCCAAGAAGGCACTGTCTGGTCCAATGGGAAGATAACGCTGGATGCCCATGGTGCCCTCAATCACACGGGTGATATTGTCAGCATGCAGCAGGTTGCCTTGACAGCGGGTAGCATGCTCACAACCTCTCAAGAGAGCACGATTTTAAGTTATGATGTGGTTTTGAGTGCTGATGCTTTAACCCAAGCAGGGACTGTGGAAGCCCAAGAAGGAGCATTAACCCTTCAAGTGCGTGATGGGGTTATCAATAGCGGCACAATGCGCGGTGAGAGTGTCGATGCTCATATTGGTGCATTTACCAATCAAGGGACGTTTATTGCAACCGATGATTTGCATTTGATGGTAAGCACACAAGAAGGCGCCGATCCGCAACAAGCCTTTCTGAAGAATACATCCGAAGGTGTCCTTCAAAGTGGTGGCGTTTTTGTTGTGACCGCAGGGCAATTAGACAATGCCGGTGTGCTTGGCTCTAGTGGTGAGAATGTTGCCCTCAATGTGGCAGGGAATGTCAGCAATAGTGGGCTGATTTACGCCAAAAAATCTATGGACGTATTCAGTGATGGTGATTTAACCAACACACAGGGCAGAATGATTGCAGAAGAGGCTCTCAGCATTGGTGGGCTGAAAGAGACACGTGCTGGTCATATAAATAATGAGGCTGGTCTTCTCAGTGCTTTAGCCGGTGAGATGAAGATTGTTGCAACGTCTTTTGTCAATAAAAGCGCTGAAACGACAAATTCAGAGCAACAAAACGCTACACATGATGAAGGTGCGCATGTTTTAGCGCGGGATGGTTTACGCATTAATGTGGGCAGTTTTGAGAATGTTGATGGTCTTATTTCTACGCAAGGGGCAGTCAATATTGTTGCAGATAGTGTGATCCAAGCAGGGCACATAGAGATTGAGCGTGGTGACCTTCAACTGACCAGCCATGGTGATTTAAGCAATAGTGGCACGATAGAAAGCAATGATATCATTGTTTTGCGTGCGCAAACAAATCTCAGCCAAACGGGGCGCATTGTTTCACAAAAGCGGATAGAGCTTTCCAGTGATGGCATATTGACAATGGGCGAGTCAAGTGAGGTTGGTGCCTATGATGTAACGCTGAAGGCAGGCACACTCACCCAAGCTGGGCTTGT
Organism: Bartonella sp. AA78NXGY; assembly: GCF_042197005.1. Lineage (NCBI taxonomy): Bacteria > Pseudomonadati > Pseudomonadota > Alphaproteobacteria > Hyphomicrobiales > Bartonellaceae > Bartonella > Bartonella sp. AA78NXGY. The sequence continues at coordinate 2,925 of NZ_JBHIRI010000021.1, read as the reverse complement.
GGAAGCGCAAGGCGGGGTACTTACTCTCAACAGCCATGATGTTTTAAGCAATTCCGGTATCATGGTGGGCGGTGTTGTTGATGCGAAGCTTGGGTCTTTAGCCAATTCAGGTCAGCTTTTAGCCAGTGACAGCTTTACGCTTATAGCAAAAAGTCATGATCCGTCATTGGGGCAAGTTGCTCTGGTTTTAAATGGTGAAGACGGTGTTCTCAAAAGTGGTGGCGCTTTTGTTTTAACCGCAGATGTTTTGGACAATGCCGGCAGTATTGGCTCAAGTGGTGATGGGGTTGCGCTCAATGTGAGCGCTGATCTGAGTAATAGTGGGCTGATTTATGCCAAGAAATCTGCCATTTTCTCCTTAGATGGGGATTTTATTAATAAGTTTGCCGATGTCATTGCTGAAGACAATCTCATCATCCGTGGTTTAAGTGGAGAGCGGGCTGGTCATGTGATCAACAGCTCGGGTCTTTTAGAAGCCGTGTCAGGCGATATGACCTTCGATGTCTCAGCGCTTACCAACATGCGTGAAGGTGGGGTTGAAGTTAGCGATAAAGTGGTGAATCGCAATGTCTATGAAACATCACATACTGAAACAGATGGGTGGTTTTTTGTTGATACAACTACCACAACTACCAGAGTTACAACGACGGTTAGTCAGCAGCAGCCTCATTTTACCAATAATGCTGCCCAGATTTTAGCAGGGCGTCATCTCACGGTTCATGCCGGCGATATCCGCAATAGTTATAGTTTAATTGCTGCCAATGGCAACATTGTGATGCATGGCGATACGCTGCTCAATGAGGGGCGTGATTTAACCGAAACAACCAAGATTGAGACGACAACACGCATTGAGACTACATCTGGTGATATTTTGGGTGCAGGGGTGGCTCAAATAGGAGATACAGACACATCGGAATATGTTGATGATCCTGTAATAATCACGCGCACTTATGATGCTGTTTACGGCACGATTGAAGCTGGTGGCACGCTTGATGCCAAGTTGACAGGCTATATTGACAATCATGCGGTGCGTGAGGGGGTTGAGCAAGTTGGCTTAAGCTCTGGCGATAAAGGTTTGGCTGGTGTTAAAAACACCGATTTTGACGGTTCCAAACCACTGATTAGTGATGATCGATTAGACGGTATTATCAATGGTTTGAAAGGGCACAAAGGGCTTTTTGCACCAAGCACAAAAACACCCGCACCAGAATCCATACAGGTGCCAACGCAAGACGGGCTTAGCTCTGTTAAGACAGAATTGGACCAGACCCAATCACCGGATGTGCCGTTTTTAGTTGAGACGCGACAGGACTTTATCAATCCAAGCAAATTTTTAGGATCGGACTATTACTTAAAAAAGATTGGCAATTATAAGCCTGAGAACGTGTTTAAAAGATTAGGGGATGCTTATTTTGAATATCGTCTGGTGGGTGAGCAAATCTTTGAACTGACAGGCAATCGCACTCTTCTTGATGTTGAAGATCCCAATGCTCAAATGCAAAGGCTCTATGACAATGCTGTGGAGCAGCAAGATCCCTTGGGGTTAGTGCTAGGCAAGCCCTTAACGCCTCAGCAAATTGCTGGGATCAAAAAGGATATGATCTGGCTTGAGACCCACCTTGTCGACGGACAAGAGGTCTTGGTACCCCACGTTTATTTGGCACCAAACACTTCTTTAGCACAAGATGTTTATGGGGCAAAAACGCAGCAAGGAAACCTTGCCAGTGCACGTTTGAAAGGCAATGGCGTCACTATAGAGACGGACCGTCTTACCAATAGCGGCACCATATCAAGTAATGGTGCATTGCATGTTTCGACTACGCAAACTTTGTTTAATGATGGTGGTTTTTTGCTTGGCAGCGGTGCTGTAGATCTCAGCAGTGGCGATCTTTTAGCCAATTCTTCCGGTGTTATTCTGGGGGATATCATCACCCTCAATGCGAAGACAATCATTGATGGTACTGCAAAAATCCGTGACACGAATGAATATGGTTTTGTTGATCGCAGTGGGCAGCAGGCTCAAATCATTTCTATACAGGATTTAAACATTCACTCCCTTGGCGATTTAAGCATGACTGGTGGCCAATGGAGCAGTGGCGGTCCGATGACGGTGATTGTCGATGGTTCTGCTACGTTTGGTTCATTAGTGCTAGAGAGTGACCATAAGGAGACATTGGAAAAAGGGCATTATAACGCCCAAAGCAGTGAGCACCGTTTGACAGAAGTCAACAGTGATGGAGATTTGACCATTGTCACAGGTGGTGAACTGAACCTTGAGGGAAAGTTTAAAGCCAAGGGCAATGGGGATTTCACCAGTGGTGGCGCTCTCAACGCGATTTCAGAGCAAGATTTTAACAGTTTTGATTTGGATCTGAGGGGCAAAGAAGGCGACAAATCGAAGCAAAAGAATAAGTTTCGTCAACAATCAACAGAAGTTACTACAAACAAAACCACGATAGAAACAGAGGGCAACCTCTCCATGCATGCGCAAAATGGGGATCTCACGCTTGATGCCATAGGGGCAAAAAGTGGTGGTCAGACGCATTTGGCATCAGATACGGGAAAAATCAAGTTTCTGACCAACAAGGATCAAGATTTTAAGGATGTTTATCAGCGTAATGAAAACCTTGTGTGGTGGAGTGAGAGCGATAAAGGTTACCTTAAGGAGACCATCGAGCATGTCACCATAGATGCTAAGGGTGGCATAAAGCTTGATGCGGGTGATGGCTTTGTTGTTGAGTATCAGGCAACCGGTGATTTAGACAAATCCCTTGAGCAATTGTCTCGCTCTCCAGGCATGGCATGGATCAAGCAACTGCGTGATGATCCAGAATTATCCAAGCAAGTGGATTGGCAAGCAGTTAAGGCTGAATTTAAAGACTGGGATTATAAAGCCCAAGGGCTGACAGAAGCCGGTGCGGCTCT
>NZ_JBHIRI010000020.1:0-11250 GCF_042197005.1 Bartonella sp. AA78NXGY | reverse complement strand
AGCATCATAAGAAACATGCGCATGGTCATAAATATGAGCATCAGCAAGAATGCGGGCACTACCATTCACATGAGCATACCCATAAACATTGCCATAAACATGAGCATTGCTATAGACAAAAGCATGGTCATAAACTTTAGCATATTGAGAGATAAAAGCTTTTCCATAGACCTCAGCATTGCCATAAACTTGACCACAGACTTGAGAAAAATGGCGTATTTTTGCATTTTCATACACTCTTGCATGACCATAGACACAAGCCTCATCATACACCCAGCAATTACCATCATGGGATAGGTTAACTTCCTTTTCAATAAAACCGCTTTCATGGCTGGTGTTTTGTATGTTGACGATTGACCAATGAGAGCACCCCAGAGATTAGGAACAACAATCCAATCATCATGTTGTTTTGGAGCACCACGCACGCCATTGCCAATAACAGCAGCCAAGGCACAGAGAGCAGAGACAGCAATAAAATCGAGCGGGGTTTGTTGACGCTCTGAAACGTCATAAACATAATCCATGAATGGCATTGGGAGCTGTAATAGGTCAAAAGGCTCGACGGGTAAGAGAGCCGTAGCAATCGCTTTTAATTCCCCCAACCATTTTGTTGCAAGGCTTGTTCATAAGGTCTGTCGCAACATTGGGGGCTGGCAAATATAATGATGGTGCCAGCTTGCTTCTTCATAAGCGGAAAGTAAGGTGGTATATGCGCCATCTGCTCTTCACTCAACAAAAAGGAAAGCCTCAAAATTAATAGCTATGAACCTAAACTTATGGGTAAAAATACAGATCAATTATAAGCGCAAACTCTAAAATCAAGTGCTACTCATAAAGGGGTAGCGTCAGAAATAAACAGTTATTATTTTTTATAAAAAATAATGGACAATTTAAGATAATTATGACAAAACATGCGTTAAGATAATGATAACAAAATGCGGGGGACTGTATGAATAATACCAATGTTAAAAAACGACCATTTTTAATCGAAAACGAGATCACTAAATTAATTGATCAACATAAATGTATCAGGGTTCTTGAATCTCATAGTTTTCTTTCTGCTTCTGTAGCTGCAAATGCTGTAATTAGTAACAACCATAGTACAAATGAAAAATATCATGCATTGTGGTCTAGCTCTCTTACAGATTCAACTGTTGATGGCTTACCAGATATTGAAATTCTTCCGCTACCCAATCGTATAGCCAAGGCGAGAGATATTGCTAATAAAGTTTGTCTTCCTCTGATAATAGATGCTGACACGGGCGGCCATCCTGAGCACTTCAAAATTCATGTTAGAGAAATGGAGCTTTCTCATTTGTCTGCTGTAATTATAGAAGACAAAGAAGGATTAAAGAAAAATTCATTACTAGGTAACGATATATTTCAAATTCAGTCATCAGCCGAAGACTTTTGTAAAAAAATTACCGCTGGTGTAGAAACGAGGAGAAAACGAGACTTATTAATCATTGCTAGGATTGAAAGTCTTATCCTTCAACAAGGAATGGATGATGCCCTTAGTAGAGCTTCAGCGTACCTCAAAGCAGGCGCTGATGGTATCATGATTCACAGTCGCCAAAAAACGCCTGATGAAATATTGGAGTTTGCAGCTAGATTTCGTAGCAAATATCCTACAGAAATTCTTGTTTGTGTACCAACAAGTTTTAATGAAATTACATTTCAAGATTTAAAAGCTGCTGGCTTTAATATTGTAATTTATGCAAACCATATGTTGAGAGCATCATATGCAGCTATGCTGTCAGTGGCTCAAGATATTCTGATGTACGGTAGGACTAAAGAAATTGAGAGTAAATGTGTAAACGTTGACACCATTTTGAAAATGATCCCTGGGACAATTTAGGCTATGAATATAGTGAGTAAATTTATTGAGCACGGCATCAGTTTTTTTGCTGGTGTCCCAGATAGTGTGTTAAATGAATTCTGTCAGAATTGCTTATATTTGCCCCAAGATCAACATGTGATTGCAGCCAATGAAGGAAGTGCTATTGGTTTAGCGATTGGTCATTATCTTGCCACTGGGGTGCCGGCAGTAGTTTACATGCAAAATTCTGGCCTTGGTAACGCTATAAATCCTATACTATCAATGGCACATGGTTCTTGTTACTCAATTCCAATTATCTTATTAATTGGTTGGCGCGGAATGCCAGAAACAGCAGATGAACCACAACATAGAAAAACAGGAGTTATCACTCAAGAGTTATTAACATTACTTGATATTGAGTATGCTGTACTTGAAGAAGGGAATGAGCTTACGAGTATAAAGAAAGCTGTTTCTGTAACTCATAACGGCCGTTCATTTGCTATTTTAGTACCACCAAGTAGTTCTAAGGAAAAAATGAAGAGAACCGCTTCTGAATCTCCCATGTCCCGTTTGGATAGCCTTAAAGTCATCTTTGAATATGCTGACAAAAATGATTTATTCGTTGCCTCAACAGGATACACTGCTCGTGAAGTGCTTTTATGTATGAGTGAACGTAAAATGAACACTGATAACCTTCTAATGATTACTGGAGCCATGGGGCATACTTCACAAGTTGCGTGGGGGATAGCCAACCAATTAAGACATAAAAGGGTATGGTGCTTGGAAGGAGATGGATCGTATTTAATGCATTTAGGGGGCGCAACGACCATAGCTACGCGTAATACTAATAATCTGATTCATGTTGTTTTAAATAACGGCCTTCACTCCTCTGTTGGTAACTCACCCATAACGGCACATAAACTTACATTATCCAATATAGCTAAAGCATTCAATATTGACGATTCCATAAGAATTGAAACAAAAAAAGATTTAATTGATGTTCTTCAAAGCATGCATTTGCCAAGATTTATTGAGATAATGATAAATACTCATGAACAAAACAGTCTGCCCCGTCCCTCTAATAACCTAATTGATCTAGGCCATGCTTTCCAAAAAGCATCCAAAAGGTAAAATCACTATGAACGAATTCTCTGAACAGATTTTATTTACTCCAGGCCCAGCCAACCTGTCTGCTTCAGTGCATAAAGCAATGATAATTGATTATGGCTCTAGGACTAATTTATTTGGGAAAATGACTCGTCAAGTAAATTCCTATTTAAATAAAATTGCTCCTGACAGTAATCTTGTTCCTGTAATGTTGCAGGGAAGTGGAACTTATGCCGTTGAAGCTATGATTCAGACCTTGATCCCAAGTGATGAATCATTGCTTATCATTATTAATGGTGCGTATGGAACTCGAATGGTTGCAATCGCAGAAAAAGCAGGTAAGAAGTATGAAAAAATTGAGTTTCCTTACGAGAAAAAGTTATCAAGTTTTGATGTTGAAAGTCATATAAACAATTTCACTGGTAAATATGTGGCGATTGTACATGGAGAAACCACAACCGGGGTAATGAATGATATACTAAGCATTGAACGAGCTACAGCTAGCGCCGACAAATTACTACTTATTGATGCAATGAGTACATTTGGTTCTTACATATGGAAGCTCCCAATCGATAGCTCTGTTGTTTCAGTTGCTGCCTCATCAAATAAAGCTTTAGGCGGGCCACCTGGAATTGGGATAGTCTATGTCCATAAGAGTTACACAAAAAAAAGTTATGCATCATCATTAACACTGGATTTGGTTGACCAGTATGAAAGTTTTCAGCAGACTGGCGAGTGGCGATTCACACCACCAACTCATGTTATGAGTGGTCTATTGGAAGCCTTGAAAGAGTTAGAGCATATGGGTGGTGTCGCTACTCAAATGCAAAGACATATTAATATTAGAAATACAATTGTTGATGTTTATACACGCTTAGGCTTCATGCCACTTTTAGACAAAGGAGACATGGGGCATGCAATTGTAACATTTTTTAGATCAGGATGGGATTCTGATGAAATTAATGAATATGCAGCTTATTTAAACAGTAATGGCTGTGTCATTTATGGCGGTAAAGTTTCAAATAAATCCACTTTCAGAGTAGGTTGTATTGGAACGATTGATAGCAACGCAATCCAACGACTTGAAAGATTAAGCTATCAATATTTGCTAGAGGAAAAGTAATGAATGAACTTATAGTTATTGGAATGTCACGCAATCAAGGCGCACGTTTTTTTGAACAAGCTAAGAAGCGTGGATACAAGATTATACTATTAGAAGAACAGTCATTCTTAGAAAGCAATAAACAATTGGTATCTAATGCCAATAGTACTTTGGTTATTGAATCAAAAAAGCGAGACAAAGCTAGAAATATTATAGAGCTCCTTGGGGACAATCCTCCTCAAAAAATCTTCACATATGATGAATTATCAGTTGAATTAGCCGCAGCTCTAGCTGAGAGTTTAGGGGCTACGACCATAGGAAATGAGGTAGCTGCAATTGTTAAAGACAAAGCTAAGTTACGAGAAATTTTTTCAGCTACTGGCTTACCTCAACCTGTCTCATATATTTGTTCGAGTGAAGAAGATGTTATAAATTTTATAGATTTATCTAATTTTGATAAGTTTATTATAAAACCCAGGCATGGATTAGGAAGCCAAGGCGTTTCATTAATAACTAGCAAAACCGATATTTATAACGCCATATCAAAACTCAACCAAGAAGATAGAAGTGACTTCCTTATAGAAGAATTTATCGAAGGTAAAGAATTTAGTGTAGAAGGTGTGATTGTTAAAGGCAAGCCTATTTTCTTTGGTGTTACTGAAAAAAAAATAATAGATAATGGTACATTTATAGAAGTTGGCCACACGTTTCCTGCCCCTATTACTACACAACTTGAAAAAGAAATTTATGATTCATGGACTAAGGCTATCAATGCTCTTAATTTTAACGTTGGTTTATTCCACGCCGAGTGTTGGGAAACGTCAAACGGCATTGTTCTAGGCGAAATTCATGCTCGTCCAGGAGGAGACTTTATTCATTGGCTCCAAGAATTGGTAACTGGTATAGAAACTTATGGAGCTGGATTGGACTCTCACTTCAATCCAGATAATCTATCTACTGTAACGGTTGAAAAGAATGGCGTTGCTGGCATCAGATATTTTCTCCTACCAGAAGGTGAAATCAAATATATCGGTAATGTAACAGAAGCAGCAGCACATCCATCATGTGTAAGATTAAATATGCCATTGAAAGTAGGCAATAAAATTAATGAGATAAAACATTGGAAAGACCGAGAAGCTGTTGGCTATATGATATGTCACGCTAAAGATCGCAATTCACTAGAAGATGCATTTGATCAAATCGTAAAAATTTTGTCAATAGAAACGTGTTAAATCTATGCAAAAACTTTTTTTTGATTACACCATTTTTGCTTTTGCGTTTTTATCTGTAAACGCTATTTTCCCAGTATATTTCACAGATATACTAGAGATAAATAGTAGTCAAGTTGGCCTCTATTTATTATTTGGTTCATTCGCATCACAAGGTGCACGTATTCTTGGCGCTCCGCTTATTTCTTTACTACCTATAAAAATAGCATATCCTGTCCTTTGTGGTATTGGGGCAATTGGTTACATTATTTTAGCAGTATCATCATCAAGTTTCTTTATATGTTGCGCTTTATTGATGATTGGATTTGGGTATGGAAGCAATAGTATTTATACAAAAGCTGCTTTAGCAGATCCTTCGTTACCTAATACATTGAACTATCGTTATGCAAAATTAAATGTGTGTTTAAACGTATCTGCTGCTATTGGGCCTCTAGTCGCAACATGGCTTTTTAGTACAGTTGAGCCTTTGCTCCCATTTATGATCTCAGCCGCACTAGTTTCAATAGCGGGGTTGGTAGCACTTCGTAGCCACAATAATAAAGTAAGTATATCAAAGCAGAGCAATCTATTAATTACCTTTAAAGCTCATATTTGCAGTCTGCCACTTAATTTAACATTTTTGTTGACAGTTATCATGTGGGCTACTTATGCACAAATATATTCTTCTGTTCCCTTGTTCGTTAACGAGCAATTAGGAGTTTTTCAATGGTTCGGGCTATTATTAACATTAAATGCAATACTGGTTATATTTTTTTCAATCCCGATATCTAAATTTTTTACAAAAATAAATACAACTGAATTCACGCTTTGTGGCATTGGGTTTATCTTATTTGCTTTTTCGTTCATTTCCATGTATTATTTCAATAGCTTATTTATGATTGCAGTCGCTGTAAGTGTTTTTACTTTTGCTGAAATATTAATAATTCCTGCTATTTCCTCAATTCTAATAACATATATACCTGATGGTATGCGTGTAGGTATCCTTAGTTGGAATGCTATAGCAGTTGCTCTTGGTGAAGGCTCGGGAAAATGGATTGGCGTAAATGTTATTGCAAGTTACAGTCAGTTAAAAGGGAATAATCCGTTTCTATTACTAATGCTTCTTCCTCTTTCCGGTATTGTTCTTATTATTACATTTAAGTTTATTTTAAATACAAAAATAGGGGGTACTAATGTCCGTTAAAATCGGTATTATTGGCTGTGGCCTGACGGGTCTTTGTCTTTTAGAGAGAGTTCTAGGTTGGAGAAAAGCTGGTTTCTCTAATGTTAGTAGCGTACATATATTTGACTTACCAAATCGATTTGGTGGAGGCGTTCACTATAGAGGTCAAGCAGTATCTAACCATTTAAATAGAACTGCTGGTCAACTATCATTTGGAGCAGACCACAGTCATAAGATGTTAATTCAGCATATTAATGAAACAACTGCTAATTGGACATTATTCAGCCGTTGCATAGATAAGTACAGCCAAACTAAAGATGATAGATATCTTATCAATGAACAATCTTGGGTTGATAGAAGCCTATTAGGAGAAATCGCCTTTGATGTATTTAATGACATCATATCAACATTACGCAACCTTAGTGTACAGGTTACTATAGTGCCGTCTTATGTTGAAAAAATTACTATTGATGATAGCGAAGTGGTTATTCAAACAAGCTCAGAGTCACTAAGATTATCACACGTAGTTCTGTGTACAGGTCATTCAGAGCAAGATAATAAAGATGAAACCGCTAACTTGTCAATAAACGAAGGCAACAAAGAGGGTGGCTGGTACTTATCAAATATCTTTCCAGTTGAGGGCGGAGAGCTTGAACGTTTTGAGACTGATAGTTCTGTAGCAATTCGAGGGATGGGGCTGGTCTGTTTAGATGCTATATTAAAGCTAACTGAAGGTAGAGGAGGATATTTTTATCGCGATGAAAACTTCCAATTATTGTATAAAAAAAGTGGGTTAGAACCAAAAAAAATTTACCCATTTAGTCGAAATGGTTTTTTTAATTTTGCAAGACCATTTGATGAAAAAATCTATGATCATTCATTAGTTCATACTGCGATTATCTTTAACCATGATTTAATTAAGAGAATGCGGGAATCTAGAGGTAATGAGGTAGGACAATTGGATTTTACGAGGGATATTCTTCCAGCGCTTATTTTAGAGTCAGCTATAATTTATTATTCAACCATTTTTGGCAAAAGATTTATTGATACTAACATCAAATCGATCCAATTTATTATTAATAATCATATAAATACGGTAGGAGAATTAAAAAAGAACCCGCACACATATTTGGCCGATCAACTTAATAATGTGGCTAATGATTTTTTCAAGAGTAATCCAGAGATTGATTACTCAAAAATCAATGATGGATTATATGATGATAAATATTCTCGGTTTGACTCCTTTCGATTCGCATGGTTAGATATTATAGAACCCAAAGCCTCCAAAGACTTTAATGATAAACATCTGAATTCGTTAAGTGCTTTGTATAATGATATTTATGACGCTAAGTTAGGGAATATTAAAAATCCTCGAAAAGCTGCTATTGATGGTGCTTGGCGCGATCTAAGAAATGTTCTACGAAACGCAGTAGAATTTGGTGGTTTAACTGCTGCATCTCATCGCGAATTTGTTGATATCTATTTCCCTTTAATAAATAGAATTACTGTTGGTACTTCTTTAAAAGTGATGGAAAAGATTGCTGCACTTGCCACTGCAAAAATAGTGGACTTATCAGAGTCGAAGGCGCCTAACTTGCAAGCAAAGGGAGGGAAATGGCATTTGGGTAATATACGTTCAATTGATTATCTTGTTAATGCCCGCATACCACGTTTTTCACTTAAAAATAGTCGCAACAATTTACTAAAGACCTGTTTTAAAGATGGAATATTGAGGGAATGGAGTAATGATTTAGTGCCTGATGATATGTATATGCCGGGAGGTGTTGATATTCATCCTATAACCCATGCCTGCGTGTATTCTTCAGGTCAAATTTCTAAGAATGTTTTTATCATTGGCCCACCAACTGAAGGCCCCCATTATTTCAGATCCGCTGCAGTGCGACCTAACACAGCAGATCCGTTACCAATTTATGCAGATAAGATATTGGCTTCAGTGCTTAATATTTGATAGAAGATGTTGAAATATGCGTACTGTACTTTTTATAAATGGCCGTAAAAATCAGATTGAACGCCTTGAACAACATTCAGCAGCCATGAGATTAGATTTAAACGTTGTTAATATAGCTGATGAATGGCCTACTTATCTCAATCAAATTGTAGCTGATTATCGTGTTATTGATACCTCAGATATTGATCTTTCAATCCGTACAGCATTTGAATTAAATGAAATCTATAATTTCATTGGTGTCATATCTTGGTCAGAAAAAGACACTATTCTTCGATCTAAAATAGCTGCCGCCTTAGGACTACCGGGGATGGATCCAAATGATGCTCTAGCGTGTCGGAATAAAGTTGCAATGCGGACACGTCTGGATTCCATAGGGCATGTTAACCCGAAATTTTCTGCTGTACATGATAGAGAAACACTTATGCGAGCAGCGGAATACATTGGTTTTCCATCAGTTCTGAAGCCCGCTGCGGGTTCAGCATCACGTGGTATTTTTATTGTCAATAATACTAGCGAATTGAAACACGCTTTTTTAAAGCTGCAAAATATTATTTCTAAAACATATGATGCTGTTTTTAGTGGTTTCGAAGGTAAAATGATTTTAGAAGAAATGTTAAACGGCCCAGAAATAAGTGTTGAAGGCTTCGTTCATAATAAACAAGTTAGCATTGTTGGGATAACTGATAAATGGGTTTCTTCTCAATTCAAAATCGAAGTTTGTCACGTACATCCTTCAAAAATAAATGGAGCACAAAAGAAAGAAATTTACGATTATTCGAGCCAGGTAGTTGCTGCATTAGGAATTGATAATACTCCATTTCATTTAGAAGCTAAGCTTACACCTAATGGCTTTAAAGTGATTGAATGTGCAGCCCGACCTGCTGGCGATTGTATTACAACTAATGTTTTACCTTTAACTTTACTTGGCCCACATGTAGAAAACTGTATCCGTTCTTATATAGGTGAAGCTCCAATTAAAATTAACAAGCCTAAGTATTATGCTGCATCTAAATTTATTTTCGCTGATAAAAATGGTGTTTTTATAGGTATTTCAAATTTAGATAAAGTTTTAGCCATACCTTATGTTGTTGGAATTCAAATTCATTTGAAAACAGGCGATACTGTATCTATACCACCGAGAGAATTCTTAAACCATCGTGTTATGACATGTCTTTTGCGTGCTACTACTTGGGAAGAAGTTGTATGTTCTAGTAATAAAATTGATGAACTAGTTAAAATATCTATAAATTAATGATATATTTTGGTAGAAACGTAAGAAGTATCATACATAAAAAACTAATAAAGTCAATATGTTGAGTGCAATTATTTTATATGAATCCACTTAAGAATCTATAATTTTATACGTGATTCATTTGACCATTTTTTATATAAGATTGCCATGTATGAATAGACCGTAAAAAGCAAATCATGATGCAAATATTATAACGCATGTGTGTATTCAAATGAGATGAAAAGCCGATATCATTCATAACAGTTTATAAATTTTATGATACGTTTTTATCACAACACAAATCGTATTGTTTAAAAATTTAGTCGTTTGAAATTTTCAATACTATACGTTTAAAGATCACATCTTGTTTTAATGATTGGATTGTTAATCGCATGATAAAAACATAAAATTACAGTTCTCAAAATTGAGAAGCGTAAAATCTAAAGATGTTATCACAACATTAGATTATCCTATAAGAAAGTATCGTTTGAAACTGTCATAAGCTTATAGGTTTTAATTCATAAGGGCGCATAAAGGATTTTGAGAGAAGATTGATTTTAAAGCGCTTACTAAAAATTTAGAAAATGATAGGCAGGTATTATATAGATATTATCATTATAACAGATATGAAGTTCAAAACGTTATATCTTATGATCAAAAGCTTTTTAATGAATATAAAGCAAGAAGGCTATCAAAAAACGTTTTAAAAGTTATTGTTTAAAAATACGAAGCCAAATGGGGTCAATCCAAATTTGGATTGAGAGATTTTAGTCACCCCAAATTTGGAAGCACCTATTGAGACAAGATAAGCAGGTAAACTTCAAAACCATTGTAACATCATAAGGCATGAAATTTTTCTAAATTTTGAGTCAAAAGCGACAGTGTTTAAAGAAGGCTCTATTTTAAAGTTAACGCGCTCGAATTTGAGCTGGTTGATTTTAACGAGCCCCAAAATGGACCGGCTAATTTTTAAAGAAATTAGCTTTTAAAGAAAAGTACAAATACGCTTATGAAAGCTCTTTAAATGCACGTTTAAACGTTTGAAACATAAAATGAGATCTTTATAAGAAACGTTAAAACTTTTTTTTATCACAGTTATAACCTAGTTATCATTTGCTCTTAAGAACGTTTCATTTATGAAAAACGAAGATCTAGATTTCACAGCAGAGCAAAATCTTGAAAACCTTACATTTTATAAAAGCGGTTGTTTTTGTCTTATGAGAGATTGTTTTAAAAACCAATGCTCGTAAATGTAAAAGAACGTTTTTAAAAAGACATTTGTTTAATAAGCATTTTTTTTGATTGGATTGATAAAGCTACCAAGCGTTTTGATAGGTTTGATTTTAGACAACGTGTTAATTGAATTCACTCAGCTCGATTTTGAATTTAATATTTTGAAACGTTTTAAAAGAAGCATTTTGATCATGGGCTTTGTTTTCAATGAATCTCTTTAAAAGATAAAGACGTTATGATTAATACGTTTGAGAGAAACAAAAAGCATTTATAGGCTCTCTCATTCAAATGAGTGATTAAAGATCATATGCATCATTTACGTTCCTTTTGATAAGTTTTCATATCTCTCATAGAGCGCTTGCAATATGATACGTTTTGTATATATGCATTCATTACTC
>NZ_JBHIRI010000019.1:0-15947 GCF_042197005.1 Bartonella sp. AA78NXGY | reverse complement strand
ATCCAATCTATAAGAGGATGCACCCTAGCCCTCAAAAGAGTGCATCCTTCCCCTCAACGGAGACTGCCAAACCCTCATAAAGGCAGTATCCAATCTATAAGAGGATGCACCCTAGCCCTCAAAAGAGTGCATCCTTCCCCTCAACGGAGACTGCCAAACCCTCAATAAAGCAGTATCCAATCCATGGAAAAGATGCACTCCGCCTTCAATAGAGTGAATCCTTCCCTTCAAGGGTTTTACTCAATTTTCATCGCATCTCATTTTTATGAACCCTCATTTTTATGAATCCTTGGTCAAAGGCACAAAAAGAAGTTTGCTAGCAACTATTGTATCACCCACCTTATGGGATTCCACTTGCCTACAGAGCTTTCAAACTTTTTTACGCCTTCATAAAATCGAATCTGAAAGAATTCATTAAGGCAATTAAGAGTAAATTTTGTCAAAATATAGACAAAGTTTATTCTTTTTTGTGATTGTTGTATTTTTACTATAGTTATTTAAATCGAATTTATATATGATACGTATCGATATTTATTTATCGAAATAAATATAGGAGAAAAACTATGAATATCAGATATTTTTTCATAGCTGGGGCTATTACAAGTGGTTTAGCTCTCGCGATTCAAAAATCTGATCGTATAGTCAATAAACAACCCTCTCCTATTGTTGCTCCTTATACTATTGAGAAAACAAATTTACAGTTTGTTAAACAAGTAAGGGACACATCGGATACATTGAATATACTGAGAGTCAGTAATAGAAGCGCATCAGAACAAGCATCAATCAACGATATATACGATAAAGCAGAAAATTTATTGAATGCAATAGCTGGTTTTTTAGGATCACTTATTATATATTTCGTACAACTTGTTGCTACTAGAATATAAGATACAAAAAGTTCTTAAAGTAAGGTTATATACATTTTGTATATATTGTAAAATTTAAATAAAAAGGCCCTTTATAAAATGGGGCCTTTTTTAGTTTAATTTTTCCTTTGTTTTAGTTTAGTTTTTATTGTGTTTTTATTTTTATTGGCCAAATATCATCGCCTTCAAAAATGCCATTTTTACTTGCCTCACATCTCAAATGACAAAGGCTCTAACTCCCTAGGGCTCTAACTCCCTAGCTTCGCTCCCATAGCGCTTTCGTTAATAAGGGTCCGCAATCTTCTTGTTCTTCCCAAAAATTCTTCTGTTTTCAAGAAAATGACCATGCATCTCCTCTGTCATCGGATTGGCTTCCAGATCTCCATGAAGCAGACTGAAAAACACAAAAATACCATAAATTTTTATATCAATATCACCATACTGAAACACTGTTGAAGCTTAACAAGCGCTGCTTCATTGGCAAGGACTTCTTAGAAAGACAAAAAACACCTCAAAGGCAAAAGAGCTTAACACTGCTCAAAAATGCCATTTTTTGCCTTCCTCTCACCTCAAATGACAAAGGCTCTACCCCCGGCTCTACCCCCTAGCTTCCCTCCCATAGCATTTTAGTCAATAGAGTTTCCCCATAGCGCCTTTAGTCAATAGAGCTTCCCCATAGCGCCTTTAGTCAATGGAGCTCCCCCCATAGCGCCTTGAGTCAATGGACCTTTCCCTCATACCGCTTGAATAAGCGATAATTTATGAGCATTTTCTAACAAAAAAGAGACCGCCTTTAAGAAGAGAGTAGAATTTATAATTGATTTTTTCCCCTATTCTTGAGGATCAAGCCATTTCCAGTCTATTTTTTAAAATCTTGGCTATTATTCTTGATTTTTCGAGCCCTTTATTTTGCTCTGGTAAGAAAGGTGTGAAAGCGTCTCAATCATGGCGCTTTCACATCTTTTAAATAAAAGTGCTTTTCTTCAACAGGAGAATAAACTAATCAATTTTTATATCCATAAATGCGATTTTACCATCTTTAATATAAGTAATATCAGGAGCATGTTTTACCCCCTCTGCTTCAAACACGAACTGTTCATCACTCACCCCTTCAAACCCTTGTTCCCTTAATTCTTGTTTTTTCTCCTCGACTAATTTTTTATGAAAAGCACGTTTTTGATTACACGTATTAGGGGATCTCACTCTGAAAAGCTGATAGTCCATGGCTATAGACCACTTCTCAGCAACCCGTTCCAGTAGATCGTAACTGAACTTTCCTTCCTTTTTCACTTCTTGAGCGATCACCATCGCGCGTTCCAAATGGACTTTTTCAATGGTTTCATCAAAGCCAAGCTTCTCCCCTGCCGTAAAACTTTCGTCATAAGAAGCTAAAGTCTCAACATCGCCCAGCAAGGCAAGAGCAGCAAGATGCAGCAAAGCATAAGGTGCGAACTCTACGTCTCCATCCGTTGCCCATGATAAAGAATCTTTTTCCCAAGGGGGAATACTATATTGAGAGCGAAACATTTCATGCAAAGAATCATCTTCCATTGTCCATTTTAAAGTTGTATCGAGTGCTTTCTTTAAAAGCTTGGCGCTCACTTTTTCTTCAAAAATTTCCAATCCATTGGGTACAAAATTCATAAATACTGTTGGCAAAACCCCAGAATTATGCGGATTAATCGTCTGACAAGCCGCCGCAAAAATACCGCTCATAATTAAAAGCCCGCGATCAAACGGGGAAAATTCTTCCACGTGTTTTTCGTTATAAAGAAACTGCACTTCACGATCGGGTAAAAAGAGGGTTGCCAAATAATCTCCTTTTCCCTCGATGTCCACAGACCACCCCAAGCTTTTTAAAAGCGCTGTTGCACTTTCTATCGTGAGAATTTCATCATCATCATAACCGACAAAGGGTTCTTTTTCCTTTGCCTTTAGTTGCAAACGCCTCTCCTGCAGCACGGCTTCATCTTTCCAAAACTGCTGCGTTGCAAGATCATTTTCTTGAAGCACTCTTTCCAGCTCGCCTTTCACTTGAAAATTCATTTTCATCCGTTTGAAGACAGAGGTATAAAGAGCTAAAACAAGCATGATAATGATCATGCAAATAACAATAAATACCCAGAACTCGGGATCTAATAGAAATACGGCTATAGGATCAAAGTTCATGTTCCCCCCTCACTATTTACACAACCCGTGCGACAGAGAGCTTATGTGCTCTCGCACCGAGATTGCTTCTTCTAGTTTCTGAATATTTTTTTGCAACTCACCCGTCACTTTGGTGCGAAGCCGTAACATAACCGGAATAAAAATAATGACACAGACCGTTATGGCGACCGTTGTTTTAAAGAGAACGGCATGCACAACATATTGCCACCCTGTCAGCTGCCAATTTAATACACCTGGTATTTCTAGAACCATTCTCCACATGACAATGAGAACCGCAATAGCAAAGATAATTTTATAATCCTTTGCTGAGAGTAACGCTTGCTGAAGCGAAAAAGAATGCGCTCCTTTATGCGTTTCTTGCTCTGATGCCCAATTTTGCTCCTTCATGTATTCCCCTCTCACTCTTTGAAAAGACCCCGTGTGACAGAGAGCTTATTTGCTATCACACCGAGATTGCTTCTTCTCGTTTCTGGATCTTTTTTTCCAATTTTCGCATTATGATGATGCAAAACCCAAATATCACCGAAATCAAGAAAAGTACACAGGCCGTTATGGCTTACGTCATAATAAAAATTATAATATTCCTGCTACCTTGCCACCCTCTTACCTTCCTCACATCTCAAATAGTGAAGATTTTCAAACCACGCCAATCTATAAACAATAGTCACAATTCAGCTTTTTCTTCCTAAAAATTCTCCTATTTTCAAGAAAATGACCCTGCATCCCCACTTCAATAGGATTCATTTCAAAGCTTGAATGAACAAGGCTCCTAAAAATACGAAAACAACCCATATACCGCGCGCCCCTACAAGCAAAACCGTTCCTTCCTCACGCCTCAAACGATAAAGTAAGTCCCAAGCACTCACTCTAGGCTCTAAACCCCAAGGGCTCTTATTCCCTTTTATCAATACTAATCCATAATCGGCTTTTCTTTCACTCAATGCCACCCTCAACACTGCTCCTTAGAGCAATGTTTACGGACACCTCATGAAAGAGCACCAAAAAATATCAGAGGCAAAATGGTATAGAGAGCAATCCCTATAAAGGCTGAATCTCTCATAATTTCTTCATTATTTTTTCCCTCTCATGACTTCTCAAACGCTGTATCCTGTTCTTGCAAGACGTTTTTCAATTCTTTTCTTAAACAGCGATACGTTCTCACCTGCTTAAAGACACCATAATAAAGTTGTAAAATCATCATAGGAATACAAGCAACCACCAATGTCACGCACATAAGCACGAGACCGAATATTGTAACAAGAATATCACTCCATTTTTCTCTATCGCCTTTTTTATACCAATCCTTTTGATCGGTTATTTTACCCCGTTGCTGGTTTATTTCTTTCAATTTTTGAGTATTTTTTCTCAACAAAAGCCACAATGTTATGAAGAGTATGTACAGAACTGGAAACAAGACCCAAACACACACTGTAATAACTTTCCAAAACGCATACAGAGAGAGAAAAAGAGGTGTATCCCACCACCCTGTCAAGTTCTCTTGGCTACCCAAAGATGAGAGAAAGAAAATCCTGTTGCACAACTCAATAATGAGCGAGAGGAACCAAATGACAACATGCTCTCGCACAGAAAAATAATCTTTCCCAAAAAAATAGCGTAGTTCATTATAAAATGCTGAATAAAATTCTGACTTTTTCCCCTTCATTGCTCTTCCTTTTTTTATGAAAAATGCATTTCTTTATCTCATGCCCGCTTTTTTAAGAACCACGAAAAGTGCGATGCATGGCGCTTTCCTTATTTTTAATAAACCCCCCCAACTTTCTAAAAGCGCGGTTACTCTTCCCAATGATTAAGAGCATCCTCCTCATTACAAACCTGATAGGCTTCTTTATCCCCTTTGCCTGATGATTTTCCAACCATCCCCTCTTCTTGTGTCACGAGAGCTTCTAAACGTTGCCTCTTACCCCTCACGATAGCTACAAAAGCGCCTTGTCACTCTCTTTATCTTACGCGTTTTAGTAGCCGTCTCATTCTACGATACTTTCTCACCTGCTTAAAGACACCATAATAAAGTTCTAAAATCATCATGGGAATACAAGCAACCACCAATGTCACGCACATAAGCACGAAAACAAATATCATGACAAGAATATCGTCCATTTTCCAGTTCACACTTTCTTTATACCGATCCTTTTGATCGGTTATTTTACCCCGTTGCTGGTTTATTTCTTTCAATTTTTGAGTATTTTTTCTCAACAAAAACCACAATATGATGTAGAGTATCAACATAACTGGGAATAAGACCAAAACACACACTATAATAACTTTCCAAAACGCATACAGAGAGAGAAAAAGAGGTGTATCCCACCACCCTGTCCGTTCCCCATTGCTACCCAAGGATAGGAGAAAGAAAATCTTGTTCCACAGCTCAAGAGAAAAAATGCTGTACTCTTTGCTATCCAAGGATGAGAGAGAGAGAATCCTGTTCCATAGCTCAATAATGAGAGAGAGAAAACAAATGACAACATGCTCTCGCACAGAAAAAATACTTTTTTCGAAAAAATGGCGCAGTCCATTATAAAATGCTGAATTTTTCCCCTTCATTGCTCTTCCTTTTTTTATGAAAAATGCATTTCTTTATCTCATGCCCGCTCTTTTAAGAACCACGAAAAGTGCGATGCATGGCGCTTCCCTTGTTTTCAACAAAAACCCCCAACTTTCTAAAAGCGCGGTTACTCTTCCCAATGATTAAGAGCATCCTCCTCATTACAAAAGAAAATAGACTCTCTTCTTTGTCTGATGATTTTCCAACCATTCATCCTCCCCTCTTCTTGTGTCACGAGAGCTTCTAAACATTGCCTATTACCCCTCACGATAGCTACAAAAGCGCCTTGTCACTCTCTTTATCTTACGCGTTTTAATTCCCATCTCACTCTACAATACATTCTCACGCGCTTGAAAACAAAATAGTAAAATTCTAAAATGAGCATGACAACACCCGCAGGAAAAAAGACGTTTAGCAGAAATATCAACCAAAAGTATACGATAAAAAAACTGCTTATTTTTTCTCTATTGTTTTTTACTGGATTATTTTGTTGATCGATTGTGTGACCCCGTTGCTGGATAGCCTCTTCTAACTGCTGAATCTTTTTTTTCAACAAATACATTAAGATGAGATAAAGCACCAATAAAACAGGCATCAAGGCAACAACAACAACCATGATGACTTCACGCAGCACAAAGAGCGCCAAAAGAGTGCTATCCTGTGATACACTCAACGGCCACTTGGCTTCTAATGGAATCAAAAGAGCTTTATAACCTATCCCAACAAGGATAGAAATAAGACAAATAATCATATGATCTTTATAAGAACGAAATGATTTTCCAAAAAAAAGAGAGCACCGTTTGTTATAAAATGTGGAATTTTCCCCCTTCATTTGCTCTTCCCTTTTATGCAACTGTTTGTCCCTAACTTTTATAAGGACACGCATAATCTCTCAAGCACAATTGCATCCATTATGGTCAAACAGAATACCTCAGAGAATACTCGTATTGCATATTCATGTTGCCAATATTTTTGCCAATTCACGTGCTTGTTTTAAAGAAATCTCTCAACACTTCCAAACCAACGCGCATCACCCCCATTTCATGAACATCCCCCATGAAAGGGATAACAATAGCGCTCCCATGAATATATCCCCTTACTATAAACTCTATCACCCCTATTGTTTCAATAAAAAATGTAATCCAGCACCATTCATATACGCCCCCTGCAGCCTCTACAATAGCCTTACCCTCCCCTTGCGACAAGCCACGCCATAACTCGTTCCTCAACACGGACACCCCCCCATTACCCTAAGGCTCCCGACAACAACCATACCGCTGCCCCTACAACAGCCATACCGCTGCCCCCTACAAACAGCCATACCGCTGCCCCCTACAAACAGCCATACCGCTGCCCCCTACAAACAGCCATACCGCTCTGCCCCTACAAACAGCCATACCGCTCTGCCCCTACAAACAGCCATACCACTCTGCCCCTACAAACAGCCATACCGCTCTGCCCCTACAACAGCCATACCGCTCTGCCCCCTACAAACAGCCATACCGCTCTGCCCCTACAAACAGCCATACCGCTGCCCCCTACAAACAGCCCTATCTAGCTTCTACGATAGCCTTTATCCCTTGAAAAGACAGAAGCATTTTTATTCTTTTCTCTATTGTTTTCCGCCCACTTAAGACATGAAAAAAGCAACTTCCATTGATGCGCAAATTGATCGCGCAATAAGAGCATTTGAAATGAGAAAATCTTACAACTTTCTTATTCCAATTAAAAAGGATCAATGAACATTCAAAATATGACGATACATTCCATTTTTCATTAGAGTTCTTGCAAGCCAATAGCTTAGAATATATTCATAAAAGCGCTTCTAAGACAGAGAGACAGCCGCAATTCTTGAGATCAAGCATTTTAATATTAATGAAAGCACTAACATTCCCTTGCAAATTTGAGGTATTGTTTTGTCAACAATCTTGTTAGCATGGATTGATTCTATGATCATGCGATATCATCACAATTGCTCTTTATAAACAGCATAATGATACGCGCCATTTTACTCACACTTCTTTATAAGCCTTGCGTTATAGGCTTGTGGGGAAAAGATAAAGGAGAATCCTGTTGAATATAGCAATTATTTTGGGGTCTGTGCGTCAACCTTCCTTAACAAGAACTTTAGCCAGTTATTTAGCGGATTGCCTCATAAAGCGGGGTGCATCACTTCATTGGGTTGATTTGCGTGAACAGCCCTTGCCGATGACAGATCCCGATTATCATCAGCAGGTAGAGGCTAATCCAAGTGCTGCGGTCCGTGAGTTTGTCAAAACCATTGCCGCGGCTGATGGCGTTATTCTAGCAAGCCCTGTTTATCAAGGATCTTATTCGGGTGTTTTAAAAAATGCTCTTGATAATTTGAGCTATAATGCCTTTTTAAATAAACCTGTTGGACTTATCTCTCATGGGAGTACGGCCAAAAAATGCGCACAACCGTGTGAACATTTAGTGCCGGTGGTGCACACGCTTTATGGTTATACACTCCAATGTCAAATCGCCTCTTCCAACGAAGATTTTTCCTCAGATGATGAAGGTCGTACTTGGAAAGTTATAAGTGAAGAGGTACAAACCCGTTGTGAAAGACTTGCTGATGAAATGTACACATTTTTAAAGCAAAGAGGTGGGATTTAAAGTAATAAGGGAGGGGGCATGAAAAAAAAGGATGCGCACTATCGTTATTTAGTGGTAGGGGGCACAGGGATGCTAGCCCCTTTGTATCAATCACTAGAGCCGCAAGAAGTGATTATTGCTGCACGCTTTCTTTCCCATAAAGTCCAGCTTGAGGCATTGCACAACAAACAGTTGTGCGTGTCGTTGGATTATGATTGTGCGGCATCAAAGGCGCAATTTTTAGAAGCTGTGAAGCAATGGCATGATCTAAAATATTGCATATTATGGATTCATTCGCCCGCCTATGCATTTTCTTGCGCATTAATTGAGCAGTTGGCTCTTTTGCCTAAACCGCCATGTATTCTTCATATTTTTGGTTCCAACATGCATGATCAAATGATCCTCGAGTGCGCGCGCAAAAACAAGGTTGATTTTATCCCCATTCAATTAGGACAAAAAACAACGCCCAAAGGTTTACGATGGCTGACCCATAAGGAGATAAGCCAACAGGTACTGGATGCCATAAAAAACCATATGAATAAACAAAACTTATGATCAATACCTCTGCTTTGCAAAGAAGCAGTGCCCCTTCAATCTCTATCCATACCCGAACACCCTCTTGAATAGCCCATACTCTCCTTACATCATAGGCTTTGAGAACGAACAATCCCCCTCCCTTACGCCTCTAAACAGCATGCCTATATCAACAGCTCCAAAACCAAACGTTTTTCTAACCCTTCTCACACGGGCTTATCCCCTTCTCACAACCATCACAGCTCTTGAGCAACCACACACCGTTTTACAGTTTCACGTTTTTACAATTTTGCAAATTTACAGAAAACAAGCAAACTGCCGATAAACCGCCCCATTAAAGCCTATCACCAGCCTATCATCAGCCTATTACAAACCTATCATCAGCCTATTCATTGCCATCAACCCTTTTCCCCCAACGCCCTCCATTACCCCATTTCAATTTTGACGCATTGCACAATCCAACCTTTACGCCTCCATTGGCACCTTTTCTCCCCATATCCTCCCCACAACCATCACGGCTCTTGAGCAACCACACACCCTTTTACAGTTCCACGTTTTTACGATTTTGCAAATTCACAGAAAATAACAAACTTCCGATAAACCGCCCCATTAAAACCTATACAAGCCTATTACAAACCTATCATCAGCCTATTCATTGCCAACAGCCCTTTTCCCCCAACGCCCTCCATTCCCCCATTCCCCCAACGCGCCCTCCATTCCTCCATTCCCCCAACGCCCTCCATTTCCCCATTCCAATTTTGACGCATTGCACAATCCAACCTTTACGCCTCCATTGGCACCCTCTTCTCCCCATATCCTCCCCACAACCATCACGGCTCTTGAGCAACCACACACCCTATTACAGTTTCACGTTTTTACGATTTTGCAAATTCACAGAAAACAACAAAACTGCCGATAAACCGCCCCATTAAAGCCTATACAAGCCTATTACAAACCTATCATCAGCCTATTCATTGCCATTAGTCCTTTCCCCCAGAGATCAGCGTAAAATGAGAAAAACAATCGATGCCCTCCTCCCAAGCCGTGAAGAAATGGCATGATCTAAAACTTACGCCTCCCCCATGACACGAGCACTACATGCGCTTTTTCAGCGCTGCGTTTAATTGTTTGGTAACCTTGTAATAAGAGATCAAACGCTTGATAAAGAAATATACAGTGCCACACGCGCACTTTATTTTCCTTATCTTTTCAACACCATTCCACACACACTTCCCTTTTCCCCCAACGCCCTCCATTACCCCAATTCCCCATTACCCCATTCCAATTTTGACGTATTGCACAATCCAACCTTTACGCCTCCATTGGCACCCTCTTTACCCCATATCCTCCCCACAACCATCACGTCTCTTGAGCAACCACACGCCCTTTTACAGTTTCACGTTTTTACAATTTTGCAAATTTACAGAAAACAAGCAAACTGCCGATAAACCGCCCCATTAAAGCCTATACAAGCCTATTACAAACCTATCATCAGCCTATTCATTGCCAACAGCCCTTTTCCCCCAGAGATCAGCGTAAAATGAGAAAAACAATCGATGCCCTCCTCCCAAGCCGTGAAGAAATGGCATGATCTAAAACTTACGCCTCCCCCATGACACGAGCACTACATGCGCTTTTTCAGCGCTGCGTTTAATTGTTTGGTAACCTTGTAATATGAGATCAAACGCTTGATAAAAGAAATATACAGTGCCACAATGGGTATTGTTAAGAAAAAATCAAAAACACCCCCCAGCAGAATGATCAAAATCACCGTCCAAAATGCCGCTATTTCGTAATGCATTTTATCCCCTTCCCTTTATAAATTGATTGATTGGGTTGCTTCAGTCACTTCTTCCAACTGCTGAATCTTCTTTTTCAATCGATGAGTTAAAGTTTCACGAAGGATCACAACAACAGGGATCGTTGCAAAAATACATACCGATAAAAAAAACCAGAAAAACAAGAGAATGATAATATATTCAAATCTGCTCTCATCTACCTTAGCAGCTATCCCTTTAGAGAAAATCACATAGACATAAGCTTTGAAAAACATAATGATGAAAGAGAGGCATGCGTGGAGGATATAATCTTTGCGTGAAAAAGCGAGCCATTTTTTTAACGAATAGAAACTTATCTGTGTTTCTAGTGCTAAGTTTTGCGGCACTCTCTCTTTTTCTTTTCCGCTTTTTTCAAAGAAACAAAAATGCTGCGGCTGTTCTTTCATCAAACGTCTTTGTTTTTTCACTCTGTAATAGAGCCTCAAACGCTTTATTAAAGAATAATAAGGCGCCACAATAATCATATTCACAAAAATGGCAAAAACTGTAACTGCATTTAGAAGAAAATATCCAACCGGCAGAAACAAAATAAAAAACGCGATCTCACCCCTCATGCATATAACCTCATTGATTAATCTCTTACTGCTTTATTTTTTCTTTTAGTTTTTTCTTTATTTTTTCCAATTTACGCTCTTTAAAACGACAAATGCCCCACAAAATAGGAAGGGGTGTGAGAAGACAAAACCATATCAACACTGGTAAGAGAAAAATAAGAGAACCAATTCCTTCCCATCTTGTCCATTGCAACGGCTGTACCAGAGACTTTGCACCCGCAGGAACTTCTAAAGCCATCATGATAAGGCATGTACAAAACATGATAAAAAAGCGGTGCCCTATTATTTTACACCGTCCCACCCCTTTACGCCTTTCCACTGAAGACACCATAAATTTTCTAAATGAAAAGAAAGACTCTTCAAATGTTGCTTTTTTCTCCTGCATTGTTCCCCTCTGCTTTTACGCTCTATTTTTAGGTTTAAGCTCTTTTTAATTTATCTAAACGCTTTATTTTTTCTCAATAATTTTTTTCCTCAACCCTAATTTCTACATCCATATATTCTAACTCCCCATCCTTTATGTAAAGAATATGAGGACGATAGTTTTTTCCATCAACCTCACAAATCGCGTCCTTTTCGTAAACAAAATATCCCTGTTGCCTTAATTCTTGTCTTTTTTCCTCGATCAAATTTTCATAAGAATCTCTTCTTCTATTGCACAAATTGGGATCTGAGGCTCTAAAACATTCATAGCTCTCTACCTCCATGGAAAAATCCTTTGCCGCCTGTTGAAGCAAATCGTAACTGGGTTGCTTTGTCTTTTCTACCGCCTGAGCAATCACCATTGCGCGTTCCAGATGCTCCTCTTCGATGCTTGTTTCAAAGCCCAGCTTCTCACCTTCCATAAAGCTTTTCTGATAAGAGTGTAAAGTTTCAACATCACCCATCAAAGCCAGAGCCGCAAGATAACGCAGGGAATAAGAAGCCAACCGAGGGACCACAGTTTTGTTTTCCCAAGGCAGGATTCTATATTGAGAGTGAAGCATCTTGCCAAGATCAACCTCAGTCATTGCCTGATCTAAAGCTTTCTCGAGTACACGGCGTAAACATCCAACGCTTACCTTTTCTTCAAAAATTTCCAACCCCTTCACATCAAAACTCAATTCAAGAGCAATCAAGCCTCCAGAATTATAAGGGTCTATTGTTTGGCAAGCCGCCGCATGGATACCAGAAACCACTGCAATTGCACAATCAAATCGCGGATACCCCTTCTCAGCATTATAAAGAAACTGCACTTCACGATCTGGTAAATAATAGGTGGCCAAATGATCCCCTTTTCCTTCAATTTCCACCTTCCACCCCAAACTCTTTAAAAGCGCCGTTGCACTTTCCATCGTTAAGATTTCTTCATCAGAAAGAGAAAACTCTTTTTCCTCAGATAACGGCTTAATCATCGGCGTTGCTCCACTAGACGGCTCAAAAGCGACAGGTTGTTCAAGCACGCGGCTTAATTCTTTTGTCACTTGGCAATACAGCCTCACCCGCTTGAAAGTAGAGTAATACAATGCCCAAATAAACATCACGACCACAGCAGAAAGCAGCGTGAAAAGCATCAAGCCCACACCCCACGAGAGTACAACAATAATATCCATTATTTTAATATCTATCATTTTCTCCGCCCCTTCATGCGCTGTTTTGTTGAGAAGCGGTTTTTCTCCGCTTCCAGATTGCTTGCTCCAACATATCGATCTTTTCTTTCAACAGAACCGTGAAAATGATACGAACCACAAAGGCAACAGGGATAAACAAAAAAATAAACCATGATATAAGCTCCATAATTAACGAGAGAGCTGCCACGACATCCCCTTCCCACTCCGCCAACTTCCACCCAAGCAACATGGGTACGAAGCGAAGAGCCATTCTTAAAGCAGCCACAATGAAAGCAATACAAAAGATGACTTTATAATTTTTGCGTGTCAGAAACGCTTCTTCAAGCGAAAAAGACCGTAATTCCTCATCCAATGATACATTTTTTCCATTGCCCCTCATTTTTTATCCCTCATTTGTTTCAATTTTCAAGCCATTTTCATGAACCGAAGCTTTCGTCCTCACAATGAATGAGAGTTCATCAATATCAAGCGCTTGTATCCCTCATCTTTTATAAAGACAATATCAAGGGTGCATTTTTTCATCACCTTCAAACATCGCACGAAGAGAAGGTCTCTCCTACAACGCATGAGAATATATAAAGACCAGTATTCATTTTCTGCCCTCCCTTCACGCGCTGTTTTGTTGAGAAGCGGTTTTTCTTCGCTGCCAGATTTCTTGATCCAACATATCGATCTTTTTTTTCAACAAACGCGTAAAGATGATACGGACCACAAAGGCAACAGGAATGAGTACAAAAATTAAATCTAATATAACCTGCACGATGCAAAAGAGAACTGTTATGACATTCCCTTCCCACCCCGCCAACTTCCACTCAAGCCACACGAGTAAGAAGAGAAGAGCCGTTCTTAAAGCTGCCACAATGAAAGCAATGAAAAAAATGACTTTATAATTTTTGCTTGTCAAAAACGCTTCTTCCAGCGAAAAAGACCGTAATTCTTCATCCAATGATGCATTTTTTCCATTGCCCCTCATTTTTTATCCCTCATTTGTTTCAATTTCTAAGCCATTTTCATGAACCGAAGCTTTCGTCCTCACAATGAATGAGAGCTCATCAATATCAAGCGTTTGTATCCCTCATCTTTTATAAAGACAATATCAGGGGTGCATTTTTTTCATCAACTTCAAACATCGCACGAAGAGAAGGTCTCTCCTACAACGCATGAGAATATATAAAGACCAGTATTCATTTTCTGCCCTCCCTTCACACGCTGTTTTGTTGGTAAGCCGTTTTTCTTCTCTGCCAGATTTCTTGATCCAACTTATCGATCTTTTTTTTCAACAAACGCGTAAAGATGATACCGACCACAAAGGCAACAGGAATGAGTACAAAAAGAAGCGCTGATATAAAAACCAATATTAATGTTAAAATGAACAGGATATAATTCCACCACCCTGTCAAATCCCACTTAAAAAACATAAAGAATGCCATTATAAAAGCTGACACAATGAAAGCAATGCAAAAGATGACTTTATAATTTTTGCTTGTCAAAAACGCTTCTTCCAGCGAAAAAGACCGTAATTCTTCATCCAATGGTGCATTTTTTCCATTGCCCCTCATTTTTTACCCCTCATTTGTCTCAATTTTTAAGCCATTTTCATGAACCGAAGCTTTCGTCCTCACAATGAATGAGGGTTCATCAATATCAAGCGCTTGTATCCCTCATTTTTTATAAAGACAATATCAGGGGTGCTTTTTTTTCATCAACTTCAAACATCATGTTTTCATCACTCACAGTGTACCCCCTATTATCTTAAGGCTTCTCTTTTCTCCTCGATCAAATTTTCATAAAAATATCTTCTTCTATTGCACAAATTTGGGTCTCTGACTCTAAAATTCTAAGTGCTCTTTTTATTTTCAGGAAGATAAGCTGCTTTCCAAAGAAGAAGCAAACGAGTGCAAGAAAATCGTAACGAGGTTGCTTTGTCTTTATGACGATTTAAATCATCAACAAAACCGGCCCAAATTGATTTTTTCGATATTTTTTTCAAAACCCAAACTTTCATCTTCCATAAAGCTTTTATGAGAAAGCTGCCAAATGTTAACATCACCAAGCAATGTCAAAACCACAAGGGTGTGCAAGTAAAGAAGAAGCCACTTGAGAGATAGAACAATTTCCTTTCCCCAAGGTGGTGCCCCCATATTGAAAGCCCAAGCACGCAGACAAGATCAACCTCAGTCCCAGATCAACCTCATTCATTGCCCTCATCAAAAACTTCCTCAAGTACACGACACGCCCTACGCTTACCTCTTCCTCAAGAAATTTCAATCCCTTTGCCTTAAAATCCACCCCTTTGCCTCAATGCCTCGTTGTCAATCTGGCCCCCCAAAATGATAAAGCCCTAAAATGATAAGGATTAATCATTTGGCAAGCCGCCGCATGGATACCAGCGTCTCTCACAATTCCATAACCAAATTGCACAAAACCTTTTTCATCCAGAGAGAGAAACTGTCCTTCACGGTCTCGTAAATAAATAACGGTCTCGTAAATAAATAGATGTCCCTCTTTTCTTTCAATTTTCCCCCTCCACCCCAAGCTCTTTAAAAGCACTGTTACACTTTCTATGGAGCAAAACGTGTGCTTTTGGCTCACCTTCTCTATGCGTCTTGCCTCTCCACCTGCAAGAAAATGGGCTTTTTTTCCCCAAACACCAGAATATCTTTTGCTTTAAGTATAGATTTTTCGCTCTCCATATCGCTTGGTAAGACACATTTTTATGCTTGATAAAAAGAAAATAAGTTACAAGATTTTCACTCTTTAAGAAAACACCAACAGCAAGTAAAGTCCAAGAGCAGCCCCTCTTCACTTTCCCCTTAAAAGCTCACAAGAATCCCATTCAAACAAAAGTACCACTCAAGCAAGAGCACCTCTCAAGCAAGAGCCTCAATTCTTTAAAAAACACGACACAAATATAAAAAAGCATAAAACGAGAAGTACACCCATGCACCTTAATGAACAAGTCAAAAGCAAGGCTCAACAAAAGCCTCTCTTCGCTCATTTTTCTCTCGCTCACTTTCCCTCGCTCACTTTCCCTCACTCACTTTCCCTCGCTCACTTTCCCTCGCTCACTTTCCCTCGCTCACTTTCCCTCGCTCACTTTCCCTCGCTCACTTTCCCTCGCTCACTTTCCCTCGCTCACTTTCCCTCGCTCACTTTCCCTCGCTCACTTTCCCTCGCTCACTTTCCCTCGCTCACTT
>NZ_JBHIRI010000018.1:0-19970 GCF_042197005.1 Bartonella sp. AA78NXGY | reverse complement strand
GCTTATAAGTTGAGAATAGAGCGGCGGCGAGAACCGATCTCTTGCCCATTGCGGACAAGCCAGCCGCCCCGTTTAAAGGAAAAGCGGTGCAAAACAGAACCATCCCAAAATTCCGTATAGTCCCAAATATTTTTGATCTCGCAATCATAGCCTGTCGCTTTCCCAGCTGTTAAGCCTTCGCTATCGACTTTGACCAACCGCCCTGTCACATCAATGGAATGTTCATGCTCACGCCCATCTTCTTCAGAGATCACATGTTTTTTGCCAGTGAATTTATGACGAAGACCAGGAGGACCACCAAAAATACCGATGACCTCAGGGGTATGGCTGCGGATTTTCATTTGTAAACTCAAAGCTTTCACACCAAGACCGCTCACATCAATTTGCATATCAGAGCCGCCCGGTTGATAGGTTTCTGTAATTTCTTCCAACGTGGGTAATTTGAGGGTTTCAAGATCAAGGTGAAGATTCACATCATCATCAACAATCAAGGTAAAACCGCGTACAATGCGTAAAGTCATGCTTTAACTCCTTGCTGCTTTGCGATAAGTTTCAAGCGTATCGCCAAATTGATAAGTCATTTTCTTTTGGATATCTTCAGCCAAACGGTCAAAATAAGCGCTATTGCGCCGGCTGCCGAAACTCAAATCTTCTAAAGGTGGCACTTCTTCTGCATCAAATTCCACCCGCAATTTTCCCAATTGTAAAGTGCTGTTGGAATTTAAATCGCGGTCAAACCAAACCCGCCCACCAAGCAATGCACCACGCGCAATCATATCATCAAGAAACTGTGTAAGGCTGCGGGTAATGGCAATAACATGTTGGCCAGTAAGGTTTTCATCATTCGCCCAAGGGCGCAAATTGTTAATGATGGTTTTTTCCAAGGCTGCACGGGTGCGCACCACATTGACAAAGCGCCAAAGTGGATCACTGGAGGTGGTATGATTTCCCCATAAAATGCGCCCATTGGCAGCCATTTGCCCATGCGCATTTTGACTAAGTCGTGCTGGAATAAAGGTCGCAATATCGGCTTGGTTAAGGCGATTTGCCTCATGATCAATTTCGCCATCAAAATAGCTAATGGGGCGTGCTGTCCCTAAAATGCCATGCACATCTTGGTTGGAAGGAGACCAAAAAACACCGCTCCTTTGCTTGTCCCGTTTGATAAACATGGCTGCTGCAAAAGGACTTGCCGGTTTAACACTAACACCCCCCTCACGATTTGCCACCCGTACAAAGGGGTCAATCAAATAACAAAAGCGTGAGGAAAAATCTGCACGATAGGCAAGGCTTTCTTCCGCATTTTTACCCCCCGTATCAAACACGGCAATGGCTTGCAACTTTTCTGCAACCTGTTCCAAGGCATCCGCCACGGGGTTTTTGCCATTGTCAATCCGCCCTGCACTATAAGCCGGTGCCAGTAAAATCCCAGGCTCCACCCCCAAATGCCCCCGCGCATGCGCTAAGGCATGCACACCGGTCAAGTGAGTATTGGATCCCACCATTTCGGTTTGTGTCTCAGCAATGGTTGACTTTTCTTCCACCCGCACAAGAATAATTTGTGCCTCAATCCCCTGTGCGCACACAGCATTAATAACATCAAGAGCTGTGCCTCTTGTTTCAAGCTTTTGGATTTTTTCTGTCTCATGGGTGAAGACCAACACAGGCTCATTAAGGGGATAAGTTTGTGCATCAGCATCAGGGGCTGTAACAACCGCCCCAAGGGCGGTCTAATCAAATGTTGCTAAAGGACGGGATTTTTTACATTGATTAACCCTATTGACCTTAAATTATTGTCAAATACACAGAGTTATTCTTTATTTTGAGCTTTTCTTAATTCTGTAATGGGGACACCACCAATACCCCAATTGTCTGTCTCCACTTCATCAATCACGACAACAGTCGTTTTCGGATTTTTATTCAGAATATTAACTAATAATTGAGTTGCCCCTTCTATTAGTTGCCGTTTCTGTTCAGAGGTAACCCCTTCATTAGTAATTTTAATATTTATGTAAGGCATAAGATCTCCACAATTTACAAATATTGAATAAAAAAGCTCAAATAAATGAACGCAAAAAGATTAAATATTAATACATAATAATTATGCATTTTAAAGCTCGTATCCACCGGTGAAATATGCAGGCTACTGGAAGCAAAAATAGCATTTATTGATACAGGAGAAAGGAGTTGAGCGGCAATAAAGAAGCAAATCCAAACCAAATAATCCGTAACCCCATAAGCCATCGATGACCCTAGTAAGGGAAATGCCAAACTAAATAGCACCATAGGGTGAATTCCTACTACACTGAAAATTGGCAATACAAAGAGAATACAGGCATAACGCTGCCAAACAGAGAGTGATGCCAATGAGTGACTAAACGTCACCGGCAACAAAGGAATAAGCAAATCACAAGTAGATATTAGCAGACTACAACCTAGCAACAACATAATTTCACTGGATATACTGCGTATCACTGCCACCAAAGGAGTCAAAAAATCAATACTGCGTGAACTCCCACGCTCAATGAGGTATAGAATGCTCGCCGTCAATGCAATGCTTTCTAGTGCATTCAACCTAATAACTGTCAACGCAACGATAAATATTAGCCAGAAAAATATCAAAAAAATCCAAATTCTTACTCTCTCTCCTTCTTTATTCGCTCTTCTCTCATCGCAAATAATCGGGTTAGCTAGCGGTATAACAGGAGAAAGGCACAACAACAACAGACTGAATAGAAAAAGTGGTATCCCCAAAGCAGCGGATGTGAATATTGGTGTTCTAGGCATAGCAGCGAAAACTGTTGCTGCACCGATGCTGGTCGGCATTAGTACCATCGTGATGCTCATCATTCGCATCACAATAGCGGCCAAATGGCGAGAGGGAAAAACACTTTTTTTCAAGGCATCAATCATTAGGGGGATAACCCCCAAACTCATCGGCCAAGCTAAAAACGCAGTCAGTATCGCGATGGACAGGGTAAGCGAACCCTTTCCATAGCGCATCAACCGTTCAGAGAGAAATTCTGAAATACGCCATGTATTCATCACATGGCGCAACAATCCCATGGCGAGTAATAGCCAAAAGACATCAGTAAAACGCACAAGCACAGTACGAACATCAGGCAAGTGCCAACGCCATATCAGCACTAAAGCACAAGCCAACAGGATGAACACACCACTGCGTGCATTCCCCTTCAACCACCAGTATGGTATCGTCAAAAGCAAATAACCGAAAACAGTCACTCCAGCCAATGGAATAAGAAACCAAGTTCTTATTGAGATAGACATAAGAAAAATGAATAGCATCAGCATCGCCATTATAACGGATACGGAGGACATGCGTATCAGGAAGCTTTTTACATCATCAATGTACATTAATTGTTGAATCTTTGACTGAGTAGCGATTAAGAAGCTGCTCGTACATGTCAGTGACACAGCGCCCTGCATCCCGCAGTGCACGAGAATTAACTAAAGGCCTAGGCAAAATATATGTATAAAAATTGGGCCCCTCTACTGGATTACCGACCACCCATAATGTATTTTGTATTTGCCCTTTAGTGTCTATAGGATGCTGCCGACGGTCAATATCAATACCACTAGGATGATATCCTTGGTTGATAAATGGTCGAATGATGCCCTGACCAGCCAAATTCTGGATAAAAGGGGACTCATCACGCAACGGAGAAAAACTATCAATCTTGGCCTTGATCAGCACATCTCCATCAACTGAACTGTTTTCATCTTGGAAAACAGACTGAATTTCGAAACGGCTGGTACTAGCATTGAGAACAAGTTTAGGTGAAGGTCCACCAGCCAAAGTCACGATACCAGCCTCCATCAGAGCCTTCAACTCTTGGTTTCGCTGCATTGGTGGACCGACAGAAATACGGTTGAAGTTTGGATTAAAATATTCAATAAAGTACTTGTGAGATGAAGACGTTAACCCGCAAAAATCAATTGCTGAACGTAAGATATCACGGACATCTCGTAGCACATCTGTAGCAGCTTTCACTGGGCCATCAACATTACCTTCAGCGGAAGAATGAAGATCGTCCTTCAAATGCTCCATGAAGAATCTTGTATAATCATTCAGAGAGGCGAATATTTTATTTCGATGAGGATACAGCAACGCTTGAATACACTGCTCGTCTTTGGAAGTAACAACATAGGTTTCAGGGTCTAGCCAGTGCCCCAGCTGCGTACTTCGATAGACATAACACATTTCTTTAAGCAACAGAGGTAAAAGCTGCGTTTCGAAATCCAGCTTCGGAGAACCGTTAGCAATGCTGGATTGCTTACGCAGATGATGTATTGCATCGAGAGTAAGGAATGATGGTATGTATTGCCCACTACCACCCTTTTGATTAATCCCGCGACTACTAAAAGGCAATGTTTGACGGGAGAATAAAGCTATCTTCGGTTCTGTGCCGCTTGGCATGTAGCGCAATTGTCCAGCATTTTCAGTAAAAGTCCCACCGCGACCGTAAGTCAATTGCGACAAGACATCATAGCTAGTTAATCCAATTCCCTGCAGCAGCACACGAGACTGAGATTGTATAGAGTCCAACTTTTCAATTGGATAAGGATTCGAATAATAGTTCAAAAGCGCATTTTTCATTTGGTGAGCAGCGACAAACTGTTGCAGGCTTTCATCATGCGATGAATATATATTCTTACCATAACCCGTGGTCATATAAACAAAATCTACACTATAACGACAGCCATCTTCCAAAAGAACATCCGTTTTATTATCTTGGTGGATATGGAGATTAATAACCTTTTGTCGGATCTCCTTAATACGAATACCG
This sequence comes from Bartonella sp. AA78NXGY, assembly GCF_042197005.1. Classification (NCBI taxonomy): domain Bacteria; kingdom Pseudomonadati; phylum Pseudomonadota; class Alphaproteobacteria; order Hyphomicrobiales; family Bartonellaceae; genus Bartonella; species Bartonella sp. AA78NXGY. Next base: position 15,162 of record NZ_JBHIRI010000018.1, on the reverse strand, counting down.
GAAGGTAAATCTTGCGTGAGCTCTTGGTAAGCCCAAGACAGGTATTCCCCTAACAAACGACGTGATAAATAATCATTTTCTTTGATTTCTCTCCCAACATCATGCTCTGTACGAGAAAAAACACCGTTAATATTACGATAACCTTGTTGAATAGCCCATTGATAGAAATTCGGTCCTTTACGAATAGGCCCGACACCCTTAACTGTATCATCACCAAATAAAGTAATCTGGCAAGCGACAGTGTTAACCAATAAATGATCCGGTTGATGCACACTATGGGTACCGGTCCCCATCTCATTGGAATCAATCAATAAAATATCAATGTTCCCAGAAAATGGATAATGGGAATAAAGCGTGAGCAAGCGTTCGAGAATACTGACCCACGAGGACCAACGCCCAAAATAGCGACTGTAGAGTGAAGCATTCTGTAATCTCTCCTATTAAAATAATTTGACTTTCACAAAATATTTCAAAAAGAATGGAATAAATTCTCTCGACTTTTTAGTGAAGATTGCGGATTTATGAAACGCCAACAACCTTTTTACAAAGACAATATTGACAGATTCCAGCAGCGGCAAAAAGCGCTACAGCACCACAGATAACGGAAAGCGCAATGGCATATGAACCAGACTGTAAAAAACTCGTCAAGAGAGGTCCTAATATTTGGCCAAAACCGTAAGTTAAGGTAGCCAAGCCTAGCAGATTTATACCATACGGCGCATATAAACGCTTAGCTAACGGCATAACTAAAGAAGTCGTCCCCATAAAAGTAAATCCAAACCCTATACAACTGAGAACGATCAGTACAAGAGACTGGCTGAATAATGTCAGTAATACGCATCCTCCTTGGATAAGCAAATTGAGCATCAAACAACGTAATACCCCCCACCGATGGGCTCCCCATAACCAAATGAAACAACTAGGAACAATGGCTATTCCGACAAACGACCATAAGTGGTTAGCAAGTCAGTGGGAAATTAAATGTTTTCGCCATCAGAGGAAGATATGTCGCGACAATAATATAACCAAACCCAGCGAGCCCATAAATCAGAGCGAGTTCCCACCAAACGATATTTTCGTGTGCCAATGACTCGTTAATAGCAAATTGAGATGCATCAACACGACGTGGAAATAAAATAAATAACACGAGCAACAATATAACAGATATTAAACCAGCTCCAAACCAAATACTTTGCGCGTTCAGTGATTTACTCAAACCAATAATAACATACTCATTACCCAGTAGAATACCAACTCCCACACCCGCATAGAGCGAAGCAATAACCCACACCTTGTGACTATGCTGCATAACCGTCATAGAACCAAAAATCATCATTGCCGCACTCGCGATACCGGCAGCAAAGCGGATAAAGAAGACCAAGTAAAAGTTTGGTGTCAACGCCATGGCAAAAATAAGTGCACTCGTCACTATAGCTGCACCAAATAGCATGTAGGGAGCACGGGATATATTCCCAACTCTGCAAAACGAAAAAAACATACTCCCAATTAAATAACCGCCATAATTAGCGCTAGCTATATAAGAAAGTTGCTTAAAGGTAAACAATCCTTCATCCAACATAACTGGAAATACCGGCGTATAGAAAAATCGCCCGATCCCCATCCCCAAAATCATAATAATCATACCGAATACAGCGACTTTGAAATAACTCAAATCTTGACGATTATTTTTCCCCCCCATTACTCTAATCCCTTAACTAATAATTCGCTCATCCGCATTCTATCTCATCGAGAGTAACACTTATCTCAGAGAATAAAAGCCAATCTAGCCATTTGTTTGAACAACCAGAGGAACATATTGAGCGATTATTGTCAACATTACTGGATCAGTTATATGCATTTCTTCGTTTTACACTCTGCTCCATGTATGATCTTCTCCCTACAAAGCTTCTTTTTCAGAAAATAATGGCTGAAATTAAGCAGCAATAACAACGAGGAAATCAATAAGCACGCCCCCGTTCAAACAAGACAATATCCCCTAAAGCTCTGCTTCATCAGGTATGACTAAAATACCCTCACAAGGTTGCGTTATGTTCACATGGTGAACACCCTCAACCATCAAGCGGCTTAGTATCCAACTTAAAGAGAGATCAAGGACAAGCTTTTGCGCACGCGCCCATTCTGCTCTTAAATTCTGCTCTGCTCTTTCCAAAACAAAGGAACCTTCATCCGGTAACAACCAAAAATCAATAGTATTGAAGGGTATAAAGGCTACTTTTAATATAGCTTTGTTTTTTATCAGCAGCAGTAAAAAGTTTGTTTTTTTATAAAAATTGAAATTTATTCATTTTTTATCGTATATTTTATGTTATCTTCTTTAAATTAATTAAAAGATCATAGAATATTAAACTGATAGGATGCATTTTTCTCAAGCGGCATTTTTAGAGAAATGTTGATTTAATCAGTGAAGACAAGCAATGAGCAAAGTTATAATTTGAAAAGACAGTATATAATGTTTTATGATCAATGATCTAAATTAGAGACATGAATTGGGGGAGTTTGATCTTTCTTACAGCACAGTAGCTCAAAAAAACAGTAGATGAAGTTTAAAATTCACCATCATCCATCATAAGATGAAAGCTTTCATCCCAAGTTTGATTTTTTTAAACTATTTTCTTGTTCTTTCTGTAATATCTAAAGAATATCTTCAAGCACTCATAAGCACTCTTTTAGGGTATCATTTCCATGATCAAAGTAATGGTTATCGAGCTTCCATTCAAGATACTGTTTTGCAAAAGGAAATCGTCATTTCAGGATACGGAGGGATTTATGTATTTAGTCACAATGTATCATGCACCCTTCCTCTTATATCAGAAATTTAATTCTTAATCGTAATGACGTGATTAAAAAGCACCTTGCGAGACAATCTTTTTAATAAATAAAGTAAAGATGAATTCTGAAAAAAACTTTTTTAGACGTAAAGTGATACGGAGAAACAGTCAGAAAGAAAGGGGGGGATTACAAATGTTGATGACTATAAAAAAAGATATCAAAAAATTACCAAAAACCGATTTATGGATCATTTGTGCTATTTCAGCTGATCAGCAAAGAGAATGGATCAGTAAATGGTGTATAAAAAATAAACACACTTCTATAAGTCCTAATTATGTCAATGATCTTGCCGTCCTAGGGTCATTTTACAGATCTAGACAAAATGATTACTACGGAAGCAACAGCCCCACAAGCAACTCCCCTCCAAAGATGACAATCTCATTTATGAGGCTTATGTTGCTTCTCATAATCACTTTACAATTGCATCATTTGCTCTCATTAATACGCTTTGAAGTCCCATATGGACTAAGGGACCTTTTAAATTTTGGGATGGTTATGGAAGCCTTCTTTCCACTAATCCCTGAATGGGGATATGAAACCGCTACCTTTTCACAGAAAAATATTCTTTTCAATGAAAATTCTTATTGTACAATCTATGGAACAACACAATGAACAGAGCACGCACCCTTGCTCTCACCTATGGCTCCTATAATGCTGTCCGCATGCTGATCGGCGTTTACCATGCGATTTTTTTAATGTCCATGGGAGTGAGTCTGGCGCAATTAGCTCTGCTTCAGGTTGTCTTTTCCACCACCATTCTGCTGCTTGATTTTCCCTGCGCTGTTTTATCTGACAGATATCGGCGTAAATATTCCGTTATGGCTGGGGTCTTTATGACAGGAGTATTTTATCTTCTATGCCTTCAAGCTCCCAATATGACAGCACTTATTATTGCGCAAATTCTCTATGCAGCAGGCATTTGCATCATTGTCAGCGCCATTGACGGATGGATTTACCATTCTCTAGGCGATAAACAGGATCACTTTTCGCATTATGCTCATCTCTACCACTAGGTTAACTCTTTTGGAAGTATTCTCAGTGGGATTGTAGGAATTGGAACGATCTATTACTCTGGACGATATTTTATGGGATATATCATCTCATGCCTCATGGTGGGATTTATTTTTTTGATCTTCCTTATTGTTCCTGAAGAAAAGAAAACGACAACTGAAACGTCCAAAACAAAAACAATCTTGCACAATGCCAAGGAAACGCTCTGGATATTTCAAAACACAGTAGGAGGAGCATGGTTTATTTTCCTCATGTGCCTTTTTAGCGCTGGTATTCAGATTATTTATCATTTCTGGCAACCGATAATACTTTCAGGGGGAAAAATTCATCACCTCAACGGTTCGCAAATGCTCGTCTTGATGTGCTGCCATATTGGAGCCTTTTCAGCACAATATTTTTCAAATTTACTGATGTCTAAGTATCATGTTCTTGATAAAAAATATAAGAATTCTATAAAATATTTTTCCTTCTTTTCTGCACTGATGTGCATAGCGCTCTATTTTTCAGTTCATAGCCATCAAACGGCTGCATCAGTCATCGCCTTCTCTTTAATCCATGGATTTATTTGCACTGTACCGATCGGTGCAAAAAGCTTATTTTTCTCAGAACTTAACCAAAAACAAACGCAGCATATTTCCGGTGTTGTTGGTGCTGTCTCTTTTAGCGGAAGAATATTTTCAATTACAGTATTGAGTATTATTTCTTTTCTTCCTGCAAAAGTTTCTCCATCTTACTACCTAATATTACCGACCATTACTTTTTTCATGTGTGGTTTGGTTGTCATGAGATGGATGAAACACTTTCAAAAGTCTCTATGAGAGGAAAACCATAACATTTCACCCACAATGTTTTCTTCTACAAGAAATCTATAACTTTTTTGAGAGCATTGCCACATCCAACTTTCAATATACAATGCCAATATAAAGCAACACGTTGATTTATAATGATAATATACCAAACGCGAATATTGTAAGATTCTTTCTTTTCAAATCTGCTTTATGGTTGAAACAATCAAAATCATTTGCTTGCACATCATAAGCAAAGAAAGCCGTATAAATAAAAACGATTTAGAAAGGAAAAATGCCTTTTATGAACTCTCATAGTCAAAATCTATAACAACAGGAAGGCAGATATATAAGCAGATATATAATATGCCTCTTTGCATCTTCATAAGTATACAAATGATGTGGCTTTATAAGGCTTTATATGTCTCACAGAAACTTTTGTGTTTTATACCATTTACGAGGCAGCGTCGCAAAATGGGCTTACACACATTGCAAAGATATCTCTTTAAAACAAGCGCATAAATCGGCAACACAAGTATATTTGTGTTTAGAACATGCTTTTTATATGAGAGGCATAATCCCAACGGGATAAACAGAATTCCGATACACAGTCAACTGCTTTTATAACAATAGATGGCGGAGAGGAAGAGATTCGAACTCTCGAGAGCCTTTTGAGCCCTACTCCCTTAGCAGGGGAGCGCCTTCGACCACTCGGCCACCTCTCCAACAGAGAGGCATAAATGGTATCAACAGAAAGTTCAAGACATTTTCGATTTTTTTTCCCAAATATCTGAATTTTTTTTCCTTTATTGATCCCATAAGGAGCAAAAGTTAATAAAACAAAAATTGTGTCTTTTTTACCACAGCATCTCGAATAGTACATGTATATATTACAAAAAGGTAATTTCATATTTGAAACTCTAAAAAGATTAGTTATAGCTAAGATAACAAGTGCTGCGTATTTACTTATGTCTTTGTCCTTAATGCGTTAGGCAAATGGTACTCTTTAGAAGAAATTTAACCGGACCTCGGAGATCCCATATGAATATTAAATCCCTCTTTTTAAGCTCTACAGCAGCTTTTTTAGCAATTTCTGGAGCACATGCTGCTTCAACAGTTATCGCCGAACCCGAACCTGTAGAATATATTCGCGTTTGTGATGCCTATGGAAAAGGATATTTTTATATCCCTGGAACAGAAACCTGCATGCGTTTATCAGGAAATGTTCGTACTGATTTTATAGGCGGTGATAATATCGATGCAACAACCGAAACTGAACTAAGAAACAAAAGAAAAACCTATGGCGCAGCATCACGGCTCACCCTTGTTTTTCAAGCAGCTTCTGAAACAGAAATGGGAACACTTCGTTCATATGCAAGAATTTATTCAAACTGGGGTGATGGTAGAGACAACGCTGCTGCAAAGCTTGCCGCGGCTTACATTGAACTGGGTGGTTTTCGCGTAGGTCTTGATGACACAATTTTCAACAGCTGGACTGGTGATTATGGAAATGTTCTCAATGATGACAGCATAGCGCCTGCCGGCACAACACGCACCAATTTTATTTCCTACACCTTTAGTGGTGACTCCGGCTTTTCTGCTATTATCGGCGCTGAATTAGGCAATAATGCAGATTCTCTTCCAGGAATAACAGGATACTACATTGATAAAGATGATAAGCTTGTTTCTATCACTGAGGGTACTCTTCCAAGTAAAGCAATTAAAAATTACACCCCGAATGTGGTTTTGGGTATAAAGTTCATGCAAAAATGGGGTGGTTTTTCAGCAGTTGCAGCATATGATGCTTACTACAAAAAGTGGGCTGGAAAAGTACGTGCAGATTTCAATGTCAACGATCGTTTCAATCTATGGGTAATGGCTGGCTATAAAAATGGACTTGATTACTACACAGTAAATGCAAATGATGAGTTATCACGAAAAAGCACAACAATTTATGCAAACTGGGGTGGTAAATGGGCTGCTTGGGCGGGTGCCACTTACAAGCTTACTCCAAAAGCAAATTTGAATGCTCAAGTTTCTTATAGTGCTGTAAAAACCTTTGCAACTTCTGTAAATATTACATACACGCTGGTTCCAGGATTTGTGATTACACCTGAATTAACCTATGTTTCTTGGAACGATGATCGCGTTGTGACGGATAAAAATAATGATGAAAAACATTTATTCAACAAGAAAAGTGCTTTTCAAGGTATGATCCGTTTACAGCGTTCATTCTAATCCTATTTAAGCTACAGCTTTTAAAAACTGGCAACATGGTTTGCCAGTTTTTATTTTTGAAATCAAATATCATGAATATCTTTTCCTGATACGTATTGTCTTGTCTCTCGAAAAAAAACCGACTTAGTTTCATAAAACTACTCTTAGAAGATTAACCTGATATGTTTGATAAGAGCACCTCACACGGGCTTTTACACATCACTTCAAACACAATCTCTTCCTTGCCCTTTAAAGCATGAATAACCCCTTTGCTTTATGAGCAAATTGGTCTTTCTTGGTAATTTACTTCTAACCTTTGTTAATTTAGGTCATGATCTTCTCAAATAAATTCTACACTGAACAGATAAAATATTGAAAAAACAAGATATCATTGTGTTTTTGATATGCCTGAATGTGTCTTCTATCAACACTCTAAAACACAACGTTTTATAACACTGCTTCATTAAAAAACTTAATCATTAAGAAACATGCTGTCAAAACGATGCAAACATCCCCTAAAGCAATAAAAGAGAAAAGAGATATATCTTCAAAAAAATGAATTGACCTCTTCCCCTTCTAAAGAATAGCCCCCCTATCAATAGCAATCTGTAAATGCCCCTATTTTTCTTGAATCTGCATCACTTTGATTTATAATTTTGCATGTTTCAATCAACCAAAACCTTTCACTTGTACACGACAAGCGGAGAGAGCCGTGTGAATAAAAACGAGTAAAGAAAACCCTTTTATGTATCGTTTTAAGTTCCAAGGGTTGTCGTAACATTGAGATCTGACAAAGTGTACGATAATGCTAGGCACTTTTATTAAGCATAAAAATGAGGATACACTTCATAGAGGATTTTAGATTATATTCTCTATGAACGTCGCTATAAAATATGTGTTGTGATACACACTAAAAGACATTTCTTTAAAACAAGCATGGAAATATACAATACAAATCCATTTTATTTGAAGCGTTTTACCCTGCGTAAGGAACATGTCATCATATACACAACATCTTGGCTTTATGCGTTTTTAAAGGAAGAAAAATATAAGACAAAGAAACAATAAAATTTAATCTCTGCAAATCATAGAGCTTTCAGAGTTATGTTTCCATAAAACGCCTTATACCCTACAGGGGATTTTTTACACGATTAATGCCCTTTTTACATAAAGCCAATTGGCAAAAAGCAGCCTTTCCTGATAATAAAAAGGCTTACACGTAATCATAAGCCATATTTTCAATTAAAACACATTGAATTCACGGAAAATACTTATCAACCAATGCATAAAGAATTGCTGCTGTTTCAACATCTAGAATCCCATCATAATTTTCTTGACGAAAATGAAGTTGAAATGCTCGGATCAAATCTTTGTATCCTGTTTGGGTACACGCAGCAGAAATGTCATATCCATAACATTTTAGCTTCGCCAAAACATCTTCTTTGGGTGGCAAATTCTTAGAGAATTGCTCCTGATAATGACTTTTTAGTTCATCATCATACCATGCTCCTATACCTGCGCTATAAAGTTCTCTCCATGGAAAAGCTGCTCCTGGATCACTTTTTCTTCCAATGGCAATATCACTATGTCCCACCACATCTGTTGGCATAATATCGGGATACCGTTGAAAAATATTCAAGGCAAGTTCCTTAACAGCATCAATTTGTATTGGATTATAAGGAGGAAACATACCCGTCCCATCATGATAAGTCGCTAAATTAACGATTTCAATCCCGATAGATGCATCATTGAGATGACTATGCCCAGCCCATGAACTCACACCCGCATGCCATGCACGCTCATTTTCATCAACCAGATTAAAAATACGCATATCCTTAAAGCCTGCCTCACGATATGTCTGCTCTGAAGGATCAGGAACAAGATAGTGTGCACTAACCTTTTCTCCTGTAAGCGCCATAATCGAGGCTTTAAAATCAATAGCCGTATAATGCATAACGAGAAAATGAACGCGACGACTAAAACTCTTGACAGAACGATAACTGTTGTAATCAATCTGATACATAAAATCCCTTTCTTTTTTGCTTAAAAAACCACTGCGCATCACAACAGATAGAATACGAACTGTTAAAAAATGCAATAAACTTCCCATCTAGATACTAAGAATTACGACTAAAATTTGTTCATCAAAAATATTGACATTCTTATCAACAATTAAGACCACATTTTTATTTTTCTCCCACACACGCATAAAATGTTTTTAACCACATTAAATATTTTCCCCAAAAAAATTCCTACAAATTACCAATCAAAAAGAAAACAAAAGCGTAAAATGATCACTCCTTAAATCTTCACATCTTACAAAAAAAATAGTTCTTCCTGTTATCAAATTGAAAAATATCGCCCCTCGGAAGTGAACACCCAACGATCATGCAATCACACAAAAACTTAAAGGAAAAATTTTATGAGCTCTTTACAGCAATTTATTATCAGATAACAGAACGGCACATGTTCGCAATAAACTCTTCACGGACATATTGTTCAATAAAATTTGCAAAGCTTTCCTGTAAATGACACGACTTCTTGTCTTTTCACACCATCGCTTTTTGATTTTCAGAAGAATCTCAATTATCTACAACGCTTGCGGTACATGACGTCTCTGGATTCCTTGTCATAGGCTCCATGAAAGATAACATCTTGATTTATAATCATAATTAATCATTATAAATATTGGATATAGCGAGCCTAATATCGTAAAGTTTTTCTTAATCTTGAATCAATCAAAGTCATTTAATGACACATCAAAAGAAAAATTACCCTATAGACAAAAACCACTGAAGAAAAGGATCAAAGTACTTCTTATAATAGAACGTTCAATAATTTAGGCAATATTTTACATCCCCATAGAGGTTCATTTTTTCTTCTCCATTTTCAAATATCTTTTTAAGACAGCCCAGGCTGCATATTCTTGTAAGACGACACCTAAAAGTGGTCGCGTATAGGGAAAAGTAATATAATCCTCACCATAACCTTTCATCCGTATAGTTATGGTAGCATGTCCAAGGCTTTCTGCTTGATTTTCTAATGTCTCCAAAGAAGGCTCTAGGCTCACTTCAACCTCAAGCAGTGGAATATCTTGTTTACCTTTTTCTATGGGCTGAAAATATTTTAAAAGCAGCGGATCATTGGCAGACCAATGAACCTCTGCATGCATCGCTAATTGTTTACAAGCAGTAGTAACTTCTGCCCCAACTAAATAGGGGTGAAAATGATTTTCAAATGCTTCCACGAAATGTTGTTCCAAGAGCGCTTCTGATTGAGCAACCAGTTGCACCAAAACATAGGGGCTTTTCCATAAAAAATGCCGTTCAAAGGGTTCATTTTCAAGATGATCATCAACCCACTGCGCAATAGTACTTTCATCAATTCCAATCAAAGTCCATGCATACTCCGCACGCGATACAGAAAAATATTTCTTCTCGTTGTGTTCTAAATAATTCTCTAAAAGCGCAAGAGCCTGTGATGGTGGACCAGGCAAAACAACAAGTGTACTTCCATCGCAAGAGAGATAAAACCCTGGTGCTGTGCCTGTAGGATTATCAAGCACAGTTGCTGTCTCAGGAAACAATGCTTGACGTGCATTACTCTTATCCGCCGTAATCCCTAATCGTTGTAATTGACCTTTTATTGTTTGCCAAACATCTTCATGATGTACCAAAGGCTGCTTTACAGCTTGAGCAACTCCATCGCGTGTTTTATCATCTGATGTTGGTCCCAATCCCCCACTGATAATGATAAGATCTTCTTGTCCAAGACAAGAAACAACAGTCTCACTGATTTGCTGTAATTGATCAGCACAAACAAAATGACGTGTGACTTGAATATTTCTCTTGTTCAAGCTTTGGCTTAAATCTTGTAAGTTTGTATTCAAATATTGTCCTGAAAGGAGTTCATCACCAATAGTAATAATGGCAGCACGATGAACAAAGACAGAATTCATAAGAGAATTGCGAACAGCTTCAGCCATTTGACGGGTAGAGGCTATACCTCCAAGATCATAGGTAACGGTTTTTCCAGCACGAATAACCTGATCAACACTCTCAGACAGTTGTTTTGCTGCATCTTTAAAGCCTAAGTGCTCTAAGAGTAAAGCCGTGGTATAAAGCATCGCAGAAGGATTGGCTTTATTTTGTCCAGCAATACGTGGTGCGCTTCCATGAACAGGTTCAAAACAAGCAATCTCGCTCCCCACATTCACATGAGATGCAAGCCCCAATCCCCCCATTATACCAGAGCCAAGAGTAGAGAGAATATTGCCAAACATATTTTCAGCAACAATCACACCAAACTGCTCTGGCTTGGTTGCAATCCACAAAGCAACCGCATCAACATTCTGAATATCTGCTTCAATTTCCGGATAGTTTTGCGCAATCTTCTCAAAAATTTCCTGAGCAAACTGTCCACTTTCTCGCATAACATTGGGCTTATCAGCAAAAGTAACTCGCCTAAAGCTATATTTCCTTGCATAAGAAAAAGCGTATTCAAATAACCGCTCTAAACCAAAGCGTGTCTGCAAACGGACTGTCCACGCTGCTTCCTCAAGCCCATATTTTGTCAAATTTGGATGTTTTAGCCAAACGGCTGTTTCAGGAGAAATACCCCGAAAATCCAATCCAGCATAAAGGCCTTCACTATTTTCTCTGATAACACAAAAATGAAAAGGTTTTCTCGGACCAAAGATGTATCTTACAGGACGTATATTCGCAAACAAACCTAACTTTTGGCGAAGTTGAAGTGCGGGAGAAACATAGGCAAGGTTTTTCTCTTTTAAATGCGGAGCAAGTTCTTTTAAAGCCGCCTCTTTTCCTTTACGGGTCACAGCACCAAGTAAAATAGCATCACTCTGAGTAATTTTTTGCCAAGTCGCTTGAGGGATAGGATCTCCTTCCCGTTTCCAACATTCAACACCAATATCACCATAAGTTAATTCAATCGGCAATTGGAATTGCTCTAAAACCATCAGCGCAGCATCACAAACCTCTGGTCCTATCCCATCACCAGGTAATACAAGAACTTTCTTTTTCATAGTCCCTCCATCCACTCATCAATGACTGCATCCGTCATAGTAGGATTATCCTCCCACAAACGCGTACCAGCACCAGAGATAATCTTATATTCATGGTTCAGATTATGACTTTTCGTCTGATTATTTACCGTTGCAAGTTGCGACTTTTCTCCCACTAAAGCTAAAAACTTCCCCTTATACTTAACTAACTCATCTCTAGCATCCATCATCAATAAGAGTTTAAAGCCTCTTGTCATGCGTTCAATTGCCACGCTTTTTTGTTCATCAGGAATCTCCAATAAGGCTCTTTTTTTCATAACGCCAGAAGGATGCATAAAACCATTGAGTATTTCCAAAGCCCCCGATAAATCATTATTTTCTAAGGAGGCAAGAATATCTCCAAGGCGCCGTTGCAAAACCTTATCTGGATAGCCAGGCGCATTCACAGCAAGCACAGCTTGAACATTGGGAAGCTGGGCTGCCAATATTTGTACCAATGTTCCAGCCATAGAAAATCCCACAAGCACTGCGGGCTCTTTAAAATAGCTTTTAAGTTTTTCTGCCATAAAAGATAAAGTGTCTACAGCAGAATAATTGAGAACATGAGAACTCTTAGGAAAAAGAGAAAGCGTATCCAGCAGAGTGACAGGGAATCCTTTTGTTGAACATAGCTTTGTCAATGGAGAACAAAAAACACCACCATCCCAAATTGGCATTACAGGAGAAAGAATAATAATAGGAAGGCTCATTGATCAATTCCTCCCCTTATTTTTAAACATGCATTAGAGCCAGAAATTTTCCCACCCAATATAATGAAAATATGTTGAAACTCTAGGCTCATATTCTCCCCCCATAATAATCGATTTGTTAAACTCAAACTAAGCTTGTAACAAATTTTAAACCCACTCAATCCAGCAACTTAATAAAAAAATTCATCTAATGTACAGGTGCCCCATTTGTGTAAAACATCAAAAGCATTTCCGCATAATGCTTTCTTTTTATCATTTACTCAGCTTATTTCTGAAGTCATAAAATGACGCGCTTTTTGAATATAAATGATAAAACCAATCATACAACACACAGCTAACAAAGTTGCCATAGCCCGTGGGCTATGACCAGAGATTTTTCCGATAACCGCTGCACTGAGTGCCGCACTTCCTAATTGCAAAGATCCCATAACACCAGAAGCCGCTCCCGCAGCTTTCGGATGCGATGAAATAGCCAACGCTGTTCCTAACGGCAATAAAAAACCATTTCCAAAAGTAAGAACAGCAATAGCCATAAAACTTGTCACAAGGGGCCATGGGCTTAGATACATTTGCAAAGCAAACAGCACACCACCTATCACAAAAATAATGTACCCTCTCCCCACAGTTTTTTCCATAGACTCGCGTTCAAAAAACCATCGCGCCAAAAGATTTCCCAAAATATAGGGAAACGAGACACCAATATAGCTATAACTAATGTGTATCGGCGATAACCCCAAAGTCGTGAGTAAAAAAGGCGACTCCACAATATAAGCAAAATAGGCAGCGTAAGAAAAACACGGAATAAGTGCATAAAAAATAAATTGTTTATTTCTGAAAACACCTAAATATGCCTTCATCAATCCTACCGGAGAAAAATGCTGCCGTTTTTGAGGGGGTAGAGTTTCGCTTAGCACAAAACAACATAGCAAAATGGTCAAAAATATAAAAAAGCTTAAAAAGATAAAAGTTGCCTGCCAATGAAAAGCCTGTATCAAAAGTCCACCAATGAAAGGTGCAAGCGCTGGTGACATTCCAATAAAAGGGAAAACAATCAAATAAAGTTTTCCAGCCGCTTTTTTATCCAACAAATCATTGATAATTGCACGACTTAAGACAAGTCCCGCACAAGCACCAAGACCTTGCAAAAAACGTAACACAAGAAAAGCGTGAATATGAACCGTATAAATCACACCAAGTGTCGTAAATAACCACAAGAATAAGCCTAATAGAAGTGTTTTTTTACGCCCAAAATTATCACTCAGCGGCCCATAAATGAGCTGTCCAAGTGCCAATGCCAACAAAAAAACCGCCACTGCACTTTGAATTTGAGATTGTGTCACTTGATAATATTGACGCATATCGCCCAGTGCCGGTAAAAAAATATCGGTAGAAATCAGCCCTCCCGTCGATAAACATACGATAAGTATAATGAATAGCAAGTTATATTTATGAGTCATAAAGAAAATCACACTTTTTAGGTAGTTATTAAATAGTATTTAATTAAATATAATTATATTTTATGCTTATATATGCAAATAATAATTATTAAAAGTGTTATTATTTTACTTTATAAAAATATTATTTTTCTTATAGAAAGCATTTTATTTTACAAACTTCACGAGCTAAAAAGTTATTCCCTAACTAAGCTCTCCTGTACAAATACTTTGCCGTAATCTTCCGCTGCTTTTTTCATTGATATTATAAGTAAAAGCATAATCTCTCTCTCCACGGCAACAGTCCCACTTTCTATACAATATCCATCAAAGTTGATCGACAAAACGCAAAGCAGAAAAATAATCTCTAACGTCTCTACCCCAAAATCACTATGGTATAAAGACGGCGCATAACACAACAATAGCTTGAAGCCCCTATCAACACAAATAATTGTGTAAAAAATCTTGATCTATCCCCTATACCATAAAATATAATGCTTTCTCTGCAAACCAACTCACAACCAAATATATCTTACTCATTTCATAAAACTCTTCATCTAAGATAAATATCAAAAAATTATCGTGTAACATATTAACAAATATGATGTCATAACAATTCAATAAGCTTTTTATTTAACTTAATCCATGATCTTTTATAACACCATGAATTGAACATTACTGATATTTATTTTTATCTTCAAATGCGCCTTCTAATCTCATTTTATAAATATTCTTCCCATAAAAACAGTAACACTTTTATAAAAATAAGCAGATATACCCCCTACTTTATAAGCTAGAAACCAATAAACGATAGTATCCAGTTTTTTTAAATTATTCTCTCTCATGAGAAATTCGATGATAATATGATAATAGTATACGGATAGCCCGCTTTTTTTCAGACATAAGTGAGGTCTTTTGGATTGTATAGCCACATTTTACTTCTCATAACAAACATTTGTTTAAAGTATTTTCCTATTCCTTTTTGGCGCATATCTATTCACTTTTGGAACATAATTAGCAAAAAGGCATTGTATCTCCAGCATATTCAAGGAGATAAAACATGGAAACTCGCATTCCTGAAAACACACCATTTG
>NZ_JBHIRI010000017.1:0-20399 GCF_042197005.1 Bartonella sp. AA78NXGY | reverse complement strand
TTATTATTTAGATCTTCATTGAAGTTATTGAGTTCCTCCTCAACTTGTGAACTCCACAAACGACCATCTTCTAAACGTATGATGACTCCAACCCTCAATAAATAATCTAACGCCTTTTCAAATCTTTTTACTGAACATTTAGTAAGATAAGAGAATCCTTGTGAATTATTTATAAGAGGTTCGCCAGTGTAGAGCATTTGCAAACGCAACCTGAGATAAACATTGCATTCAATCGCTGGTAACAAAACAATATCAAGAAGACACTTCTCTACATTAATTGTTACAAACTTATTTCTATTGGACATCCCCAATCTCCTTTCCTTTAACTAAATATAAAATTGCTAAAGCATCTGCTTCGTTGTCGTCTTTAGGCACATGTCCGTTTGCACATACCGCCTTAATCATTTCTTCTTTTGAGGCGTTGCCTTTTCCTGTTGTTGCCTTCTTAATTGTGCCAACAGGAATGCCTTCATATGGTATCTGATGATGTTCACACCACGCCGTTAATGTTGCTAGAAAGCCCCCATAAACATGAGAAGCGTCTGTACCCACATGCCGGCGCACCTCTTCAAAATACACCGCGTCAATTTCATCAACAGATCTCTTTAGTTCAGTAAGCCACCGTTTAAAGCGTAAATAACGCATACCACCGCCTTCAAAACGGCGTGATTGAAAATCTTCTGTATCGCTTGTTATGTGACCATCCGCACCGCATATCGCCCAGCCTGTCTTAGTCCCTAGATCAAGGCAAAGAATTGTATGAGACATCTAAATCACCAGTACCTACTTCTCATTAATCTTGTGCTTTAAACTCTCAATCTCAGCATCTAATTCCTTAAGAATTTTCTTCTTTTTTATGACGGGTTGAGCAGAAGTATACACTATGTAAATAGGCGCAACTAAAAGTATAAAAACCATCATTGCAATAAAAAACACTGCATTTATTGATATGAATAAGTAGAGTACTAATTCACCTAGATTCATGTTCCCACCCCATTCTTGAAGATATGCATTTTCAAATCGTGTAAAATTTTATGTTTTTTCGAAATGATCTCACGGAGTTTATCGTTCTTTTTGTCTAATATTTCCGAGACAACAAAGGAGATTATAAGTAAATCAAAGATCACAAATGCAATACCCAAAGCTATCGCTGTCACACTCATCTTTTTTCCCTCACTTTCTTTTCTTCTTATGAGGCGGCGTTTTTACTGCACCTTCACGCTGCTTAAGCTCTTGTCTTAGTCTTTCAATTTCCTCGTCACGTGATTGAACATCTGCTTTTAGTGCCATCACTACTTCACTTACATCTCTGAATGCCTTTTCATGTTCTTCAGTCCTTTGTTGTAGTTCTTTTATCGCTCTATCGCGTTCTTTAATTGCAATATTCAGATCACTAGTTCTCTTTGCCACGTCCTTTGAAGATGCACTTCTTGACCACGCGTATTCTTCATCAAGAGTTTTTATGCTGCTTTTTAAAGTCAAGACCTGCTCTTTAAGAACTTTGACTTTGTTGCGATAATAAAATACAACACGCAACATCGCTCCGCATACAAGCAAAGCTCCCAAAACTACCAAGCCCGCTTTAAAATCTCATTCGAACTCATTCTGATCTCTATTCTTTGCTTTTAGGGCGGTCATCTCGGCCAATCCGTTTTGCCTCGCATTCCATTAAAAAAAGAATGCAACAAGCCGCATGTGCCAAGTGTGATAAATTACTCTCGCCATCCTTATTCTCTCCACCAAACCATGCTAATAAATGACGTAAAGAAGCTCCATACAAACGGCTCCAATTCATGCCATGACGCCAATTGCTTGCACCGTATTTGTTTTCTCCAAGCTCTAAAACTCTACCGATTTCAATCAGTGTCAACGGTGGAATAAGATCAACACGCGGTTTACCAATGTCATTCTTATGTGCTTTAAAAACCATGATTATCCCCCCCTTAAGGCTCTACGTATTTATATGTTTGCTATGACAGAGCGTTTAGTCATAAATTAAAAAAAATGAACTTACTCAATTCAAAAATACACTGCATGCCTCATCTCGTTACATTTAATGTTTGGACCGATTGTGTTTTTCAAAAATTTTTTGAGAGTTTTCTTTGAAATATTTTGTGTCGCCATGCATCTTTATGGACAATTCTGGTCCTAAAGAATTTTTGGCTATTAAATGGTTGTTTTCATCAAAAGAAAAATTCCAATCAGAATTATTAAAAACGATTGTACAGCCTTCTGGAAAACCTATTTCCTGTATTAAATCTTTCAAAATATAAAAAGTATAATATGATTTTTGCAAAACATTTACATAGCTTTGCTCTTTTTTACGATATAAATAAAAAACTTTACGATAGGCCCACAAACAAAAAACCGTAATTACATTGGTCGTAAAAAGTATAATAATTGCCGCTAAACCATAATCCATCTTTACTTTCTTTCTTCTTTAAGAGTGTGAATGATGCTGTGGGTGTTTGTTATCAGCTGTAGTAAGTGGCACGCCCACCTCTTCAAGAGAGGGGCGTGGGTATAAATCGACATACCAGTCAACGGGACGAACAATACCATTGGTTGTCTTTTCAATCTTTAAGACAATTTCAGGCTCAGGAAACCGCAAGCCGCGTAAATACCTGTTAATCGTACTCTGTGCTACGCCAACTTGCTTCCCAAATTCGGCTTGAGATAGTTTATTTCGTGTGAGATATGATTTCAATTTTTCCATAATTCAAATAAATACCATAAAAGACTGTTTTAGTCAATAAAAAATACCTTTATGGACTTTGTTAAATAAGCAGTCTTGGTGTAAGGTTTAAAGCATGCATATAATTAAAAAATTGAGGAAAGATTTGGGACTCACACAGGTGAAATTGGCTGAAAAAGCTGGTACCACGCAACCTCAAATAAAACGGCTTGAAAAAGGTGAGCGAAAATTAACCAAAGAGTGGGCGGAAAAGTTAGCACCACATCTTGGTGTAAAGCCGTTTAATCTTCTTTTCCCAGAAAACGAGGAAATACATCCCATATCTAATGCTATTGGAATGATACCGGTGATAGGAAAAGTTGCTGCTAGCTCGTGGATGTCGGTCGAAGATATGGATTTTGGATTTGATGACATAGAATATGTACCCAGCACCTCAAAATACCCAGCTCACTTTCAATTTGCTTTAAAAATCGAGGGCAACTGCCTTAACAAAATTGCTCGTGATGGTGATCAACTTATTTGCGTAGACATAATAAAAGCCGGCATTAATGTGGAACCTAACGATCTCGTGATAGTTGAACGCAGCCGATTCAATGGTCAAATGATTGAGCGTACAGCTAAACGTATACGTCAAACTATTAGTGGATTTGAACTATGGCCTGAAAGTACTGAACCCAATCATCAAGAACCTATCAAAATAAATGGGGCAACTGATGGAGAGGAGATTCGTGTAGTTGGGAAAGTTCTTTGGATTTTAAGAAAACCCTGAAAACAAAGGAGAAGCGGGAATGGGGACAGTAGACGAGAGCTTAAAAATAATAGCTGATAAAGTCAAAAATCATTCAGATACTATGTTAACTGAAGAAGCGGTCAAAACAGCGGTCGTTTTACCATTTCTGCGCGCACTTGGGTATGATATTTTCGATCCACTTGAAGTCATTCCCGAGTTTACTGCTGATGCCGTTGGTAAAAAGGTGAAAAAGTTGACTATGCTATCCGTATAGACGGTGAGATACGTATTCTTTTTGAGTGCAAACCGATATCTTGCGAATTGAGTTCAAAGCATTTAAGTCAATTATATCGATACTTTAGTGTAACGAATGCTAAATTCGCGATTTTGACAAATGGTCGATTTTTTCATTTTTACACAGATCTTGATGCTGCAAACAAGCTCGATAATAGGCCATTCCTTACTTTTGATGTAATAGAATACAATACTGTGGTACTTACAGAGCTTAAAAAGTTTGAACGCTCAGCATTTAATATTGAAAATATATTGGTGACAGCCGAGCAGCTCAAATATGTATCTGGAATAAAACAAAACATCCAAAAAGAAATAGAAAATCCGTCCGAAGGTTTTGTTCGTGTTGCTTGTGCGGATGTTTATGAAGGGCGCCTGACTGCTAATGTCTTAGAAATGCTCACAGGTGTTACTAAAAATGCGTTTCGCGAAGTAATATCTGATGCGGTAAAAAGTCGGCTTTCTAGCGCTTTACAAACAACAACTGAAACCGACAAGCAAGATAATATTGCTACATCTATTGGTAATGAACATGCCATAATAACGACCGAAGAGGAAGTTGAAGGCTTCATGATTGTCAAGGCAATTGCGCGTGAAGTTATTTCTGCCGACCGTATTGTTATCAGAGATGCAAAGTCGTACTGCGCCATTTTAATTGACAATAATAACAGAAAGCCGTTGGTTCGACTGCACTTTAACAGAAAACATAAGCAACTAGCCCTTTTCGATACTGATATTGATGAAAAAGTCGGTATTGAAACGCTAGATAATATTTATGATTTTGCAGACAGAATAAGAGAAACAGCAAAAAAATATTTATAAGATATTCTAACAACCTATGTATGCCCCGCTGAAGCGGGGTTTTTTTGTTCGTCCGCAGTTTTTATAAAAAAACTACGGCGTTATCTACCCATCGATTGGCTCTGTCTGCACACTGCCCCAATTTTTCCTGCATATAAATTTCAAATACAGCTAACTGATTTATTTTTTTACGGGATACTAGGAAGTATCATGCCTCTACACTGAACGCTACAATACCCAAACCGATTCGTAATAAATATTAAAGTTCATTTATAAAAAACCATTTTAGCATAAAATGACTTGACCATAATAATCCTTTACGGTATACTCCTCTATAACAACATATCACGAAGAAGCAAAAGCCGATCTGGTGTAGATTAAATTACATTAACACGAACAATCGCCAAGAGGCGTTAGGGAGGAAAAATTATGGATAAGCCAATTCTTATAAATTCTGATGAAATCTTATTAGTTGTCTATGATGATGATCAAAACATTGGTCGGTCGGGACCACTGGATGAAAGCCAAGTTCTAAAAATTATTGACGAGGCAGATGATGCAATCCAAATCTTTCGCATCAATCCTTCTGAGAATAATTGTGAAGATATCTCTGAAGAAATTGCAGAAGCATATGTAAAAGAAAATATCGAACATCTCCACGAGGAGAGTAAAGTTCATGACTTTGTACTCGAAAGTGATGCTTACCAAGAACTTTTAGACGAGATCGCAGACGAAAAATATAATGATGAGATTTACGGTACTTATGAACAACAACACCGTTTGCGTCCTTGTGATGTGCTTTAAAAATTCTAAAGGGCGCTTTTAAAAGCGCCTCCCTTTTTCCCATCAATAATTGATTAGAGTAAACTTATGACCACACATGATACTCATATTCATAGTGAAGGATATCTCACGCCTGAAAACGAGGTAGACAACAAAATCGGTTATGTCCAAATGGTCAATGCCCATGTAATGCATAGGTACTTACATTTGAAACAAGATTTTTCCACTTGGTTTAATGATTGTGTTGAAAAGCTTGATCTAAAAGAAGGCGTGGATTTTGTTTTTACAAAACAAGAATGGAACAGACAGAAGATTTGTCCAAAATCTGAAATAGAAACAGATAAAACCGATAATCATTACTTCAAAATTCACGCAGCAAGGAAAATTGCTCAAGCAGAACGTCATAGAAACTATGGCAGAATATTATATCAAACCTTGTGTTTTTCTTAATTAAGGGGGTGATGATGCGAAACTTTATTACAATACCTGAAAACAATTTTCAAAACACAACTGTTCCAACCATGTCTAGTCGTGAAATTGCAGAGTTATGTGGTAAGCAACATGCGCATATTATGCGTGATATTCGGCAAATGTTAGGAGAATTATATCCTGAAGGGGGTCAATCCAAATTTGGATCCACCTATTTAGATAAACAGGGTAAGCCCCAAAACTGTTACAACCTCCCTAAGCGTGAATGCCTTATCTTAGTTTCTGGTTACAGCATGACATTACGTGCTAGGATTATAGACCGTTGGCAAGAATTGGAAAAGCAAGTAGTAACACCACAAATCGACTATTCAAGTCCTCAAGTTATGCTTGGTGTTTTAACGTATCTCAAAAATGAAAATGAACAAAAAGATAACATTATTGCAAATTTAAAACCAAAGGCAATGGCTCTTGAAAGCTTACAGCGCCATGATGGACTCTTCGGTCTTACAGAAGCCGCTAAAATACTCGAGATGCAACCAAAACAGTTCATTCTCTTCTTACAGCAAAAAGGTTGGGTTTACAGACGAGCAGCAGGTGGAAATTTGCTTCCTTATCAAGACAAAATCCAAAAGAAACTTATGGATTGTCCAACTATCACACTTCAAACCGCAAATGGAATAGAAAAGGTCATTCCTTGCGCAAAAATCACCACAAAAGGTATGGGGCTGCTGTCTCAAGAGCTTAAAAGACAAAGCATGCATTAAGAGGAGGTTATTATGATAAAAAAGAAATATAAACTCACTGATGAAACAATCAAAATTGATGGAATAACGCTTTATCGCATACGCGCCTTAAAAGATTTTGATGATGTCAAAGAAGGCGACCTTGGAGGCTTTGTCGAGAGTGAATGGAATCTTAGCCATGATGATAATTGCTGGGTTGGAGGCAATGCTTGTATTTATCAAAATGCATATATCTCTGAAAATGCGAAGGTTTATGATGATGCCGAAGTTTATAATAACGCAAAAGTTCGTGGTAATGCCATAGTAGCCGGCGATACAGCATTTTATGGAAGTGACGCTATTTTAAGGTAGGGGGATAAATCATGGAAAAAAAATACGAATTGACTGATGAAATGGATGAAGTTGGCGGACGCACGCTTTACCGCATACGTGCATTAAAAGATTTTGGAAATGTCAAAAAAGGTGACCTTGGCGGTTTTATTGAAAAGGAAGGCAATCTTAGTCATGGGGGCGATTGTTGGGTTGGAGATTATACTAGGATTTATGATAATGCTCGTGTTTATCAAAATGCACATATTTCCGGTTATGCCTATGTTTATGGTGATGCGCGGGTTTATGGAGATGCACTCGTTTCTGATGAAGCAAAAGTTTACAATTATGCAGAAATTTACGGTGATGCATACGTTTACGGTGACGCTAAAGTTTTTGATCATGCACATGTTTATGGCAATTCTCATGTTTATTATGAAGCATATGTTTACGATAAGGCAAGCGTTTATGGAAATGCAAAAGTTGGCGGTAATACACACATTTACGGAAATGTAAAAATTTACGGTGATGCGGATTTACGTTGTGAAGATTGGATTGGCAGCAATAGCAGAATATCCACTGGAGCAAACTAATGGAAAAGAAGTACGAACTTACTGATGAGAAAGCTGAGTTTAAAGGGGTAACTCTTCACCGTATCCGCGCTTTAAGAGACTTTGGAGTTATTAAAAAAGGTAATTTAGGCGGCTTTATAGAACATGAAAACAACCTATCGCATCATGGTAATTGCTGGGTAGGTGGTAATGCATTCGTCTTATCTTGTGCTTGCGTTTACGATAATGCTCAAGTTTATGATGATGCTGAAGTTTATGGTAGTGCACGAATTAAACATAATGCACATGTTTACGGTTTTGCCGAAGTTTATGGAATGGCAACAGTTTCCGGTAATGCACGTATTTATGGCGACGCAAAAATTTATCGTGATGCGGATATTGATGGCGATAACGTCATGTCCACTGGAGAAAAAGCATGGTGAAAAAATACGAATTGACTAATGAAACCACCGATATTGTAAGTTGCTATACATTGTACCGCATTCGTGCTTTAAGAGATTTTGATGATGTTAAGGCTGGGGACCTTGGGGGCTTTATAGAAAATGAAAGCAATCTCTCTCATGATGGCAATTGCTGGGTCTATGATAATGCTTGTGTTACTTGGGGTTCAAAAATTTATGACAATGCAAAAATTTATAATAACGCCCGAGTATATGGTGGTGGTCGCATTTTTGAAAACGCACAGATTTACGGAAATGCAATTGTTTATCCCAATGCAAGAGTTTATGGCGACGCAAAAATTTACGGAGATTCAGAGATCTGCGGAGAAAGCCGTATCACAACAAACGAGAAAAAATAAATCATGTATAAATATGGAATTAAACCTACCTTGTGTGCACAGTTAGTTGTGAGAAATACTCACAATCTAGGTGAACTTTGTATCACTATCTCTGGGTATAAAGACGAGCCTTATGTAGATACCATAATTTCTGAAGACATAATGCAACCTATAAAATCCAAACTCTAACAACCAAACAACATTTTTAAACACCAGCGTGATTCACGCCACGGGTGAATTGCGCTCAAATAGGAGGAAATCAAGATGAGTGAACTAAGTACCACACAAACGGAATTAGTGGAAAAAACGAACGATTGTGAAATCAAACCTACAGCTATGGAGCTTATTTTAGAAAGAGCTTTAGAAAATGATGTCGATATGGAACGTCTCAAGAGCCTTCTTGAATTGCGAGAAAAGGAGATAGAACGACAAGAGCGTCAAAACTTTGTCCGTGATCTTTCTACTATACAAGTGGAATATAAAAATATCGAACAAAATGCCATTAATACACATACTAAAAGCACCTATACAACGCTTGATAAATATATTGATGCTATTAAAGAACCTCTTGCAAAACATCACTTTGCCTTGTTCTCTCGTATCAAAGACCAGAGTTCAAATGACATAACTGTAGAAATGACTTTAAAGCATATATCGGGCAATGAAATATCAACAGAAGGAACATTTCCCATTGATGCTACGGGAAGCAAAAATAACACACAAGCGGTTGGTTCTACTATAAGCTACGCACGTAGATATCTCTTAGGCATGCTTCTTAATGTTGCAAGAAAAGAAGACGATACAGATGGAATAACACTTCTTGCGGGTATCTCTTCTGAACAGATGAATGAAATCAAAGAATTAATTAAAAAAACACAATCTGAAGAAAGTAGGCTTCTCTCTTTCATAGGAGTAAAAAATCTAAAAGATATGTCTTTTAAACAAGCACAAACCGCTTTGTTTTCTTTGAAAAAAAAGCAACGAAAGCAAATGAATAAAGCACAACAAGAGCAATTAGATGCACCTATACAAGATATCGAATATGCGCCAACTCAACAAGAAACGGCGGTGTGAAATGGAACAAAGGACAGCAGAGTGGTTTCAAGCGCGCTTGGGTAAAGTCACTGCATCTAATGTCTACAGCGTACTCAGTAAGACAGCAAAAGGTTTTCCTACAAGCAAATATGAAGACTACAAAACGAAACTCATGACAGAACGCTTAATAGAGGAAATAAGCCAATCTTATACAACACCTGCTATGCAATGGGGTATCGAACATGAAGAAGATGCCTTAAGAGAATATGAATTCATTTATGACGCAGAAGTCACAAGATGCGGGTTTATCCCCCACCCCAAAATAGAAATGGCGGGGGCTAGTCCTGATGGGTTGATTGGAGAGGACGGTTTAATCGAAGTCAAATGTCCACAATCAACAACCCATCTTCGTTTTTTTATTTATGACGAAATCAAACCTGAATATATCGCACAGATGCAATTCCAAATGGCATGCACTGGACGCAAATGGTGTGATTTCATGAGCTATAATCCAAACTTTGTAGGCAAATCTACTGGTTTGAGAATGAAAATCAAACGCGTCCTCCGTGATGAGAAACACATTGAAGAGATCAATAAAGCGGTCGAAATCTTTTTAGGGGAAATAGAACAAGAGATGCAAAAGATTTTGGCAAAAGCTGCTTAAACCTATGGGGGTGCTCTCTCCTCCCAGCACTCCCACCCATTTACCAAGGAAATTAAACGTGTGTAACACTAAACATATTATCATACAGCCTGCTAAAGATGAGGAATTTTGTTTTTTTACCATTGGCTATGAAGGTAAGTCCCTTGAGGATTATCTTAGTTGTCTCATAGAAAACAATATCAAAACTTTATGTGATGTTCGTAAAAATCCAATAAGTAGAAAACACGGATTTTCGAAAAGACAATTAGAGAAAGCTGTGAGCAATATTGATATTGAATATATGCATCTGCCTGAACTTGGAATTGCTTCTGAAAAACGAAGAAATTTGAAAACACAAAAAGATTATGACCGCCTTTTTGAAGATTATCAAAATACAACTCTCAAGAATAATTCTTGTGCAATAAACAAATTATATCAAATGTTTTTAAACAAAAAGCGCGTTGCAATCACCTGTTTTGAAGCCAATGTATGCATGTGTCATAGAGGACAACTCGCATTAGCTCTTACTCAATTGCCTGATTGGAAATATGAAATTAAGCACATCTAAAAAATAAACTTGCAAATTTTTAAAAGTTGGAGTGCTTCACATGCCTTCCAGCACTCCCACCCATTTAATTAATATAAAAAAGAGAAAGGTAATGAGATGATATTTGATGATGGAGATAGATATGTAACGACACGTGAGTGTGCACAGCTTTTTAGTGTATCCACAACAACGATTCGCAATTGGGTGCTTCAGGGGTTGTTTCCGGAGCCTTATAAGCTAGGGAGAGCAGTGAGATGAAGAAAAAAAGAGATCTTAGCCTTCACTCCAAAGAAAAATAAGGAGCAAATAAGAACAAATTAGGTAAAATTATATAAACTGTAGAAGGTGGTCTAAAAGGTGGTCTGAAAATGGCTGTTTAAAGAAAAAATCTATATATTTCAATACGCTAAATACAAAAAGTGGTGCCGCATGCCGGATTCGAACCAGCGACCCCATCATTACGAATGATGTGCTCTACCAACTGAGCTAATGCGGCATAGGTTTGTAAGTCAATGAGACAAAACTAATTTGAGGGTAATAGCTAAAAGTACGTATAAAAGCAAGAATGCATTTTTTCAATAATTTATACATATGATAATAATTTGAAGGAGAATTATGTAAAAGTCAGAGGAAAGTATTCTTTGACCTTAATGCTATAAAATGCTTTTCAATTTACGATAGCACTTAAATTAAGAAGCTGGGAATGTAGATCTTTAGGATGAAAAATGGTGTCAAGATAACTTAGTAAAGATAAAAACATTTTCTGATTCTTAAGAAAGAAATTTGTTGCATAGAGTGATTGGGAAAATAAAGATCATCATAAACCTTTTATAATGTGCAAATAGATGATTAGAATTAGTTGAGAAGTTACTTCTCATTTTTATGGGAAGAAAAAGGGAGGAGGATTAATAAAATTAATCACGTTTTTTATTTTAGAGGGAGTAAAAATCATGTCGGATGAAGATCGGCTGATAGAATTAGAAATGAAGCTAGCTTACCAAGAAAAATTCATTGAGGAACTTTCTCGAGAGGTAACTAATCAATGGAAAAGTTTGGATGAGATATCTAAAAAAGTTGATATTTTAGCGAGACGATTTTCAGATTTAAAAGAACTAGAGTGTTACTGAAGCTGTTATCTTACCATTTTCTCAATAGGGAGAAGGTGCGAAATATTTTTTATCACAATTGCAATTATTTACAGATAAGTCTTTATTTCACGCATTTTGTTAGACTTGTAGAATAATTTTTATAAGCTTCTTCATTAATTTTAATAAGTTCCAATCTTATAAGGAGAGCTGATATTAGAAGACGTTTTTTTATGTGGGGTTTCTAGTACGAAAATTAAGAAAAGTTTTTGTAGAGTATTAAATAAGCAGCTATAGAAAAATATATGAACTGCAATATTTTAAGTTTTTTCTGTACAGAGTTTTCTTATAGATGGGAGGTAGATTTATTCGCTAATTTTTTTTAAATTGATACAAATTAAAGTGATGTTATCGTTATCTATAGAAATCATAAGTGAGCGCCTATATTTATAATGAAGCGTTTTAATTTTTTCTGATGATCAAGTGATCTTCAGTTGTTTTAATAGAGTGAGGGGTTTTAAGCGACATCGATTATGTTATAGTACAGAGGGCTCTAGAAGTTTTTTTAAAGATCAAATGTACTCTTCGTTATATGTATATGATATTTTGTGAAAAGGCTTTTGTTTTTCGTAATTTAAGATACAAAATACTATTGCTAAAG
Organism: Bartonella sp. AA78NXGY; assembly: GCF_042197005.1. Taxonomy (NCBI): domain Bacteria; kingdom Pseudomonadati; phylum Pseudomonadota; class Alphaproteobacteria; order Hyphomicrobiales; family Bartonellaceae; genus Bartonella; species Bartonella sp. AA78NXGY. Next base: position 8,297 of record NZ_JBHIRI010000017.1, on the reverse strand, counting down.
CACCAAAGATAGACCATGCGGGTAAATAAGTGAGAGTAATGCAAATTGAGGACAGAAAATCAGGCATTACCTTGCATAGAGATTGATTAAGGTGATAGATATCTGTTTGCAGAAGGCTTGTTAAAATTTTATTAAAGGGGGTTGTTGTCCAATGTGATGTGATTACAGAGTGTGCGTTATCAATGACCAATGCTATAATGGTTAGTGTAACGAAAATGAAGGACATTAATTTAAATAAAGGGTGGAGCATATTTTTTCTTAAAACTTCAACGGGACATACGTATAATGCACAAAAAAATAAGGAGTTGCATTATGATAAGAAAATAAGTTTACGTTTGTTTTGTGTTTTTTGAAAGAGGTGCCTAATTTTTCAATAAAAGTTGAGGTTAAGTTCAACAAAAGTAGTGAGGCATGATGTCTGAAAAAAAGCACGAGGAATTGAAGCGTAGCCTTCAAAATCGCCATATTCAAATGATTGCTTTGGGTGGGGTTATTGGGACAGGACTTTTTTACGGGTCAACCGAGGCAATTCAATTAGCTGGTCCCTCAGTTATTTTATCTTATCTTGTAGGCGGGCTTATTATGTATTTCATTATGCGAATGCTTGGTGAAATGTCAGTAGAAGAACCGTCTTCAGGAGCATTTAGTTTTTTTGCTTATAAATATTGGGGGAGATTAGCTGGTTTCATAACAGGTTGGAATTATTGGTTTCTTTATATTCTTGTGAGTATGGCTGAACTTACAGTGATAGGGTTTTACCTTGATCATTGGATTTTGATTGATCATTGGAAGACATCTTTCATTGTTCTTTTATTTGTTACATTTGTTAATTTGTTTAATGTTCGTTTTTATGGAGAATTTGAATTTGCTTGCGCTTTGATCAAAGTGGCTGCTGTTATTGGTATGATTATTTTTGGAATTTTTCTCATTGTCACTGGACTAGGGGAAAATCAAGCGAATATTCATTATCTTTGGGACCATGGCGGTTTTTTCCCTTATGGAGCAGTAGGGGTTGTTTTAGCAACTTCTGTAGTAATGTTTTCTTTTGGAGGAACGGAGCTTATTGGTATTGCTGCTGGAGAGGCATCTAATCCACAAAAAACAATTCCAGCGGCTATTCGTCAAGTTATGTGGAGGATTATAATTTTTTATATTGGTTCTATCAGCATTATTATGATAATCAGCCCTTGGAATATGATTGGAAAAAATGGTAGTCCTTTTGTCACAATTTTCGAGACTATAGGAATTCCTGCTGCTGGTCATATTTTGAATTTTGTGGTGATTATGGCTGCTATTTCTGTTTACAATAGTGGCATTTATTCTAATGGCCGTATGCTTTATAGTTTAGCTGTACAAAAAAATGCACCACATATTTTTAGTAAACTGAGTGCTGCTCGTATTCCTTATATTGCTATCCTTTTTTCATCATTATGTACGGCGTTGATTGTCGTTGTTAATGCTCTTATTCCTGATAATAGTTTCATGCGGATCATGGCTCTTGCAACTGCAGCAGCAGTGATTACTTGGGCTATTATTGTTATTGTTCATTTGAAATTTCGCAATGCCCATAAGAACAGAAAGGGCGATTTTATTTATGCGTTTGGTTTATATCCTTACGCTAACTATCTTTGCCTCTGCTTTCTTGCTTTATTATTTTGCATTATGTTTGTCAGTGGTTTTGGGAAAAATGGATTGATGACTCGACTTTTTGATATGATAGGAATAAGCGTGCCTTTCCTTGAAGCATATATTCCTGTACAGATGCCTGATATGAGTTTGGCAGTCATTATTATTCCTCTATGGTGCTTGTTATTACTTTTAGGTTATAAACTGAAGCGATAGAGAAAGAAGAGCTAATAAAAGGGATTGATTGGAATAAGCCTTGGGGATTATAAAATTTGATGAGGTAACACAAGTTTTTGGTGATTTGTGTGTTTTAAGAAATATTACTGTACAGCTTACCGAAAGACGAGTTGCTATTATAGGTGCGAATGGTTCTGGAAAAAGTACATTTGTTCGCCTTATTAATGGGCTCCAATTACCATCTCATGGTTTTGTAAGCGTTGATGGGCTTGATACCAAACGCGATGCAAAAGCAGTAAAGCGTAAAGTTGGATTTGTTTTTCAAAATCCCGATAATCAGATTGTTTTACCATTAGTTGAAGAGGACTTATCCTTTGGTCTCAAAAATTTAAAGCTTAATAAAGATGAAATTAAGGAGCGTGTAGATGAAATTTTACAGCGCTATGAACTTCAAGATTTCAGAAATCACGCTGTCCATTTATTAAGTGGTGGGCAAAAACAACTCGTTGCTATTTCTAGTGTAGTTGCAATGAAACCAGACTACATTATTTTTGATGAGCCGACGACATTACTTGATTTGCGAAATAAGCATCGCGTTACGCAAGTGATAGAAGAATTACCACAAACGGCAATAGTTGTATCGCATGATTTAGAGTTTTTGAAAAAGTTTGATAGAGTGCTGGTTTTTGATAAGGGGGAGATAGCAATTGATGAAGTACCTTTTGTTGCTATAAAGGAGTATATAAGAAGAATGTCATGATCGGTTTATATATTCCGAGGGATACATTTATTCATAGGTTAAGTCCTGGAGTTAAGTTATTATTTCTTACGGCCTGTGGAACTTTTATAATAATGGTTTCTTCCATAGCGCTTCTTGGTTTATTTTTGTTGTTTGTCATCTTATTCTATAGAGTCGCCAAGATCCCTTTCAAAACTGTGATAAAGCAATTTAAATCGATGGGATTGCTTTTAGTTCTTCTATTTGTATTTCAAACTATTTTTAGCGGTTGGCTTACGGGGGTTGAGGTCATATTACGTCTTGTTATCCTCTTTTCTTTATCATCAGTTATTTCATTCACAACAAAAGTGTCAGATATGGTGGATGCAATTGAAGCAGGCCTCCAGCCCTTTCGTTGTTTTGGTATAAATCCATCAAAAGTGAGTATGGTTATCTCTATGGCGATCAGGTTTATTCCTCTTTTGAGTGAAAAGTTTAATGAGGTACATGAAGCACAGCAAGCACGAGGACTTAATACTAACATTGTCGCTCTTGCAATACCTTTAATTATACGGACTATAAGAATGGCGTCAGAAGTGGCTGAAGCATTGGAAGCGCGTTCTTATGATGCTGATACTATTGATACAGCATCTCGTAATAATCAGAGTTTTTATAGTAAAAAAAAGAAGAATTAAATGAATACAAAAGATTTAGTTTATATTGCTTTATTCGCTGCTATTTATGCTATTTTGGGCCTTTTTCCTTCTATTTATCTTCCTTTTCTTCTAGGGGTACCTATTACAGCTCAATCGATGGGACCGATGCTAGCAGGGTCTATTCTTGGGGCAAAAAGGGGTGCTTTAGCGTCACTCCTTTTTCTTGTTCTTGTTTTGATTGGATTACCTCTGTTGCCTGGTGGTCGCGGTGGGATCAGTGTCTTTTCAGGAATTGCAAGTGGTTATTTAATAGGTTTTCCATTTGCCGCATTTTTTATTGGTTTAATGGTAGAGTTGTTTTGGCAGCGGTTAAATTTTATAACATTATTTATGATAAATACTTTTGGTGGCATTGGGATAGTTTATTCTTTTGGTGTTCCATGGACAGCGTATATGATCAAAGTTTCTTTACTGAAGGTTTTAATGGCTTCATCAGTTTTTTTGATAGGCGATTGTTTAAAAGTGTTGATTGCATCCTTTATTGCACTCGCGATTAAAAGATCTGTTCCTCTCATTCATTCAAAGCATAATAACTAAAATAAATGTATTATTTTGTTATATTGTTATTATATAATATTCATATATCACTATTATTGAATTTAAATATAGTAATTTATGATGTAATTAAACATTGTAGAATCTAATATGATTCATATAAGTGATGTTATTAAAATAAATTATTATAGTATTTTTCTCTATATCTAAGGCATTTAAAGTGTACTTTTATAAATATGATACTTTTTATTAATTATACAACAATAACGAAAGCTTTTCCCTAGTGAAGGAATAATTCAGTGAATACAAAAGATTTAGTTTATATTGCTTTATTTGCCGCTATTTACGCTGTTTTGAGTCTTTTTCCTCCTATTTATCTTCCTTTTTTGCTGGGTGTCCCTATTACAGCTCAGTCTATGGCTCCGATGTTAGCAGGCTCTATACTTGGAGCGAAAAGGGGAGCTTTAGCATCACTTCTTTTCCTTGTTCTTATTGCGATTGGGTTACCTCTATTGCCTAGTGGTCGTGGTGGAATTAGTGTTTTTTCAGGAGTTACGAGTGGTTATCTGATTAGTTTTCCATTTGCTGCATTTTTTATTGGCTTTATGGTAGAATTATTTTGGCACCGGTTAAATTTTATAATATTATTTGTGATAAATACCGTGGGTGGCATTGGGATAGTCTATTCTTTTGGAATACCATGGGTGGCTTATATGACACAGGTCCCTTTGCTGACAGTTTTAATAAGTTCATTAGGTTTTTTTGTTAGTGGTTTCTTGAAAGTGCTGATTACATCCTTTGTAGCGTTGACCATTAAAAAAACCGTTCCTCTCATTCATTCGGAAAAAGGGGCAGTTTTGTACTGAAGAACAAGTTTTTCCAAATGTATGTAGATTAAAAAGCACTACGGAATATCATTCTGTTTTGTTTACTTTTTTATTGGTATTTTTATCTGCATAGCTCTCAGAGGTAGCCATACAAAAATTGAATGTTGCGGCACCAAAATTCTTTTTTCTTTCAGGAGCAGCTCTCAAATAGCCAATTAATATCATTTTATTCAACATGCTTGTAAGTTTTATTCGATTTGCATATTATATGCATAAAGGCTTAGAATAATTTATTATTTTTTTAATATTTTTAGTTAATTAATCACTAATTTTTAAATTATATTAATTGTACAAAAACATGGATAATTAAGTGTTCATCTAAAACTCTTGATGTATATAATACCCTTATAAATGTATTAATATAAGGTATAAAAATGAGATTTGAATGGAATGAAGCTAAAACAAAAAGTAATCTTAGAAAGCACCGTGTAAAGTTTTGAAATAGCTGCATATGTTTTTTCTGATCTATTCTCCATAGCTAAACAAGACCGTGTTGAAAATGGAGAGTATGGTTAGCAAGCTTTAGTGCTTGTGGAGTTTTTTTATTACTATTCGTAGTGCATACTGTCCATGACGATAAAGATGGCATAGAGGTAATCCGTATTATTTCAGCACAGAGAGCCAACTCGAAAGAAAAGAAACGTTATAAAGAAGAAAGTTCGTTATAAAATCGAGGTAGGTAACTTATCGGCTTTGACAGATGAACAGAGAGTTGAAATTGATAAATTGGCTGTAATGTCGGATGGTGCAATTGATCATAGAGATATTCTGTCACTCAATGATGAGTTCTGGAAAGACGCCGTTTTCAATCCATTCTGTAAACCCATGAAAACTGTCACAACTGTGCGTGTGGATTCAGACGTACTAGCGTGACTTTAAAAGTCAAGGGAAAGGATATCAAACGCGGATTAACGCCATTTTACGTGATGCCATGCTTTGTTCAATGCACTGATTTCTCCTCCACTTAAAAGCAGGGAAGGGGGAGCCCATATTCTAAAAATCTAACTAGCTCTCACTGCAGAGTTCTCTAAAGTTCGTATTGCTTTTGCAATTAAAATTTTATAGCCTTAATTTTCAGCCAAACGATTCTAAATGACCCAGTATATTTGCGATACACTACACTCCCATAGTCACTAAGATAACTTAGGCAACACCTACCACCCGATAAGACTATAGACATTGTAATTATGTTAATTTTATGAATACCCTTAACTTTCTTTCTTATAAATATAAAATAGATCCAGCCTCAGAATTAGTTAATATCAATGATGCTGATAAATTTTTAGAGGAAGGAACATACCGTTTTAACCGTGATAATCAATGTGTTACCTTAATAATTGAAAAGTTTTCTGTGAACTCGAAGATCTGCTATTGGATTTATGTTTTAACGGGAGAAAATAGTCCTTATAATCCGGAGGTGATTGATTCTGAAAATGACTTTCAGAATATTCCTAACCCACGTCCTAGAAAATATGTTGAACAGAATAAGCAATATTTTGGAATTTTGATTCCTATAGAGTTAACTCTTTTTTCTTCAAATAAAGAGTTAAACAAATTCTTGCAGCTACACTACAAAAAATCTTTTCCCCCGAAAACGATTGATATCTCACCTGATATTGTTGGTAAGGAAGAGTTCGAAAAAAAATTGCTTTTAATTAAAGAAATAAAACTGAAATATACACAACCAAAACAACTAGATTTTTTTGCAATGCAATCAGAAGACAACTTGCTAAAGATGGCTAAACTTTTGTTGGGTGAATTTCCCACGGATGATTATTCTGAAATGGAACTTGACTTGGGTATCAAATTTAAAGAAAAAAATAATTTAAAGAATTATTTTTTGAATCTTTTTAAAAAATATAAATTAAATCCAGCATTTAAAAACATAAGTTTTGTTGGAAAGACACATAATAATTTTGATATAATATTTAATACTGAAACTTTTCAACATAAATTTGCTATTAAAACGAGTAAAAATGATAATGGTATGTATAATGAAGGTCATATAAAAGAAAAATTAAAGCATGAAATCGTAAGTTTTACTGTATCTATTTAATAGAGCACTGTAGCGTGTAAATAGATATATTTATTAAACTGCGTGTACGCAACATAAGGAAGAATACACAGAATAAAAAAAAGTACCAAATTATAATATTTGAATATCCAAGAGCAATATCTAAGTACCAAAGTATGGTATCCAATGAAAAAGAAAACTTGTGCTCCACGTACTTAGAAATGACAGGCAAAGAAACAGTTTCTTTATAACTACTTGGGAAAATTAAAACGACAAGCGCTAAAATTATTAACTTTAGGAGACTGTGCATATACTGATGTAACTCACATGTTAATTTCTTCCAACCTGTTGTATTGCCGCATTTATATTGTGGGTTGTTTTGCAACTCAGAAGGGATATTAGAATTGCATAAAATTGCAAAAACAGTTGTTACGATCACCAAAGAAATAGACGCGAATGTCAAAATACCCTGAATAAAGTCAAGATTTTTTCTTATTCCTAAAAAACATAAAAATATAAAAATTATAACGCCAAACAAGGCTTTTCTCTTCTTATCTGTAAACATATTTATTTCCTGTGAAAAAATTATGATTCAATTTCTTAAATTATTTTCTGATATAAAAACACAAACTACCTTTTAGTCTTTTTAGCATTTGCTTTTCTTTTAATAGCAATGTCTTCTACTGCATCCAGTTGCTTTTAATATTTTAGTTAACCTCGTCTATGATTTATCTATAGTTGATGATAGCTTTAAACACAAAGCTCCATAATTACAAACTCTTGCTTGCATTTTGATACCCAAATCCACCTTTCAAAAAAGCCCATCGCACTGGCAATCCTTTCATAAAGATTAAAGAAAAGCTCTGTTATTTCAAAAGTACACGAAAGGGAATCATAATTGCCGCAACATTTTTTGCGCTGATGCTGGCGACTCATGTTTTAAAAAACAAATATTTTGAAATTCGTGTATCCTAAAATCCTTAATTTGTATTAATGGATTTATTTACTTTATAAATTTGATACTATAGAGCCATTTTGGCTTCTAGAAATATATTGTACATTAAAAAAACTTTTTAATCACTCTTTAAATGCATATCCAATCCAAAAGTGATCAGCACTTTTCACTATTTTGCTATTTTTTAGAAATCTATTTTAAATTCTCCTGTCATTAGTTCATGAAGAGTTTTGGCTCGTGAAAGAAGATCTTTTTCAATCTCTTCACAATACTTAGAAAAATCTGTTGCTCTTGGAATGATTTTTTTAGACATGCTTTCTACGTTGCTCTGCAAAATGCGTTTAAAGGACTCTTTCAAAATCAATAAGGAAATACCTTTGAGTTCAGTTTGATAAGCTTGAGAAGAGGTGTTATCGTCCATATCTTTTCGCTTGTGGAAGCTACCACAAGAGAACAAGCGAAAAAAGTATTAGAGATATCATCATTTGAAGCTTTTACAGCAATAAACCTGTGAAGCCATATGCAAGTCTCAAGTGCATTTTCTTCATTCGGTTTTTGTTTTTAATTTTCCATACAACACACTGCTATTTCAGGCTATTACTTTGGGTTGATTAAGATTTGTAAGGAAAGTTGATTGGCAAGCAGTTAAGGCTGAATTTAAAGACTGGGATTATAAAGCCCAAGGGCTGACAGAAGCCGGTGCGGCTCT